>NZ_CP095740.1:3533125-3851250 GCF_023078455.1 Luteibacter aegosomatis
GACCCACACGCCGAACTTGCGCTGCTGCAACGGCACGGAAATGGCCGTCTGTTCGAGCACCGCGCTAAGGCTCGCGCGCAGCGAGGCGAACACCGGATCGAAACTCACGCGCAGGCGCTCGTGGCGGTACGGCGGAAAGCCCTCCGCCCGCTTGCCGGGCGCGGTGAACGTCGCCAGTTCGCCCGCCATCCCGAGCAGCAGGCGATACAGCTCCTCCGGGTGCAGCAGGGGCGCTTCGGCCAGGTGCGCCAGCACGGGCTGATGACGGTTGACCAGTTGCAACATCAGGAAATCGGCCAGCTCGGCCGTGCTCGTGCGGTCGGTGCCGGCCACGCGCCCGGCGAGTGCTTCGCCGCGCTGGTGCAACAGGCCGAGCAGTTCGGTGAGGAACAACGTGAGCCGCTGCGACGCCCGGCTCGACAGGGCGCTGGGAATGAAGCCTTCGTCGAGCACCACGCGACGGTCGGCGCGGCATTCGACCAGATGGGCCAGCGGCAGTTCGACCAGGCCTTCGCGCGGCTGTGAGGCCACGGCCAGGCGCGCCGCCAACCCGCCCACTTCGAGCACGACCGTGCCGCTCGTGCTGCCGGAGGCATCGTTGACCTCGGCTTCGCGCACGGCGAAACGCGAGAGCTGGCCCGGGGCCGCCTGCTCCGGCCAGAGGCTCTCGGCCTGGGTCGGCGATCGCAGCGGCAAGGTGAGGTAGACGACCTGGTCGCGCCAGTTGCCGTCGATGTCCAGCGGCGGCGGCAACGGATCGCGATCGGGCATCGAGAACGGGGTGCCGTCGGGGAAGACGCCGCGCGCGCTGCGGATGCCGAGCTTGCCGATCGCCAGCAGGTCGCGTTCCAGCTCCAACTCGTCGAAACCCCACGGATGGGGGCGCAGCGTCGCCGCGCGCAACTCCACGTAGCGTTCGATATAGCGGTCCTGCTGCTGCATGTGCTGCGGACGCAGGAACAGGCCTTCGCTCCACACCACCTTGTTGAATGCACTCATCGTCCGTCGTCCATCGGCTTGCCGCCGCGTTTGTGGCTGGCGAGCTGGTCTTCGTAGGCCCGTGCGAATTCGTCGCCGAACAGGCGGCGGAAACGTTCGTCGGGGTCGCCCGCGAGACCGTCGAAGTGCGCCCGGTAGCGCTCCCACGCGCCCTTGCCCGTGCCGAAACCGAAGCGCGACCGCTTCGCGCCGTCCTCGAAGCGGTCCGGGTCGAACTGCGCCACGAGGTCGTCGAATGCCGCGCGCACCCCGGCCAGCAAGGCCACCTGGTGCAAACGGATGTCGTCCATCGCATCGACGATGGCCGCCTCGCCGGAAAGGAAAGCCTCGCCCGGCGGGGCAAGCAGGCGGGACATCGCCTCCCGTGCGCTGGGCGCGAATTTCAGCGGATTGTTCTCGGTGCGGCGGATCAACGTCGCGGGCATGCGGAAGCCATTCTTCAGTTCCGCCCGCGCGCGCAGCACGTCCATCACGCCGTCGAGCATGCGCAGGAATAGTGGTTCCAGGGCATGGGCCTCCGTCGTCGGTCGAACCGGTTCGGCCGCCGCCGCGGGTGCGGCCACGGGGGCAGCCACGGGAGGTTCCACGACGGGAAGCGGCTCGGGCGCCGACGGCTCGACCGTCTCTTGCGCGGCAGGCATGGCGAAGAGGCTGCGCGTGCGATCCCAGTTTTCCGGCAACACCGCCGCCGCGGGTCTGGCGCGAGCATCCACGGCGGGCGGCGCGAAGTGCTCCGCCATCGGCGAGGCATGGTTCCAGCCCGGCGAAGGCTCTTCCCGTCCCGACGATTCGACGGACAGGATGGGCGTCGAGGCGGACAGCCAGGCCAGCGGGTCGAGCGACCGCGCGTCGCCCGCGGCCACGGGCATCGAAGCCGGCCCGACCGGTTCGGGCACGCGCGCAGCCTCGAAGGCGACGGGTGCGACGGTATTCGCCGTGACGTCGTCCGCGGGGCGCACGCGCGGCGCGGTCGTCGGTGCCGTCCGGTCGGCGGGCGCCTGGATCGCGACCTCGATGTCGAACGTGTCGATGCGCAGGCGATCGCCATGGCGCAACATGGCGGGCTCGCCGTTGCGCATGGGCGCGCCGTTGAAGAGCATGCCGTTGGTGCTGCGGTCCTCCACGAAGTACATGCCGTTGAGGTAGCGCACCTGGGCGTGCAGGCGCGAAACGCCGCGCGCCTGCAGCACCCAATCGCACTGCTCCGCGCGGCCGATCGAGAGATCGTGTCCCTCCACGCGCCTGCTGGCGTCGGCGCCTGGGTCTCCCGCCGCGTCGGCGGGCACGGTCAGGACCAGGATCGGTCCGGCATCACGATTCATGCGGTTTCCTCCAGGGGAAGCAGGTCGAGCGCCGCGGAGGCATAGGCCCGGCAGCGTGCGTCGAAGTCGCCGGCCGTCGCGGCGATGAGCAGCAGCGCGGCCGCGGCGGTGCGTGCCATGAGCGCGACGGGCACGGGACCGATGGGTTGGCCTTCGCCGTCGAGCATCCGACCCTCGGCCCAGGCGGCGCTGGCCGCGACGAGGGCCCCCACGCCGTTGAAGTCGCGCGCCATCGCGTGCGCGAGCGCATCGCGACGCCGCGGCTCGTCGCGTTCGCGCATCCAGGCTTCGGCCACGGCGATGCCGGCGAGTTCGCGCTCGTCGTCCACCGCCGAGCGAACGCATTGGCAAATCCACGGCACCACGTAGCCGCGTGGCATCAACCGCACCGCCAGGCGAAGGGCCGCGGCGACGAGGCCCGCGTCGAGCAGGGCATGTACCGCCCGGCGCGGCGACATGCCGTCGCGGAGCACGGCTTGTTCGGCATCCGCCAGGGCCATGTCGCGGGCGGCCAGCACGGGAGCGATCGGCGTATTCACAGGAGCAGCGGCGGCGTGCCCTTCAGCACGGCCGGACCCAGGGTGGATTGCAGCATCAGCGCCGCGCCCGCCGTTACCGTCACGGCGGCGGTGGCTGTCATCGTGACGGCCGCGCCGGAGGTCATGGTGAGCGCCGCGCCGGACACGAGGTTGATCGTGGCGGCCGCGTTCACGCGCAGCATGCTGCCGGTGATCTGGATCTGCCCGTCGCGGCGCATGACGATGCGTGCCATGCCGGTCACCAGCTCGATTTCCTCGCCGGCCTCGATGCGCAGGCGGCGGCCGACGTGCAGCGTGTCGTCACGGCCCACGTCATGCGTGCGGTCACGCTTGACCTCTTCCGTCTCGTCGCGGTCGATGGTGCTGAAGTGATCGTTCTCGGCCTCGTGGCGCAGGTCGCGTTGCGCATGGAAGTACAGTTCCTCCGCGCCCTTGCGGTCTTCGAAGCGGATCTCGTTCGCCTCCCCGGGGCCGCCGAGCAGGCTGCGGCTGACCACGCCGCTGCGCGTGCGTTCGTCGGGCAACGGGTACGGCGGCATGTGTTCCTGGTTGTAGACGCTGCCGATGATGAGCGGCCGGTCGGGGTCGCCCTCGAGGAAACTCACCACCACCTCCTGTCCCACGCGGGGAATCTGCACCGCGCCCCAGCGTTTGCCCGCCCAATGCGAGGCCACGCGCACGGGACACGACTGGTCGGCCTTCGGCTTGGACGGCGGATTCCAGAAAAACTGCACCTGCACGCGGCCGTACTTGTCGACGGCGATGTCCTCGTCCGTGGCGCCATACACCACCGCGGTCTGCAGGCCGTGGATGCGCGGCCGGGGAGTGGTCTGCGCGGAGCGAAAGGCCTGGCGGCTGCGGATCACCTCGAACTCGCACTTGAACGGTTCTTCGTCCGCGTCCGGCTCGATGCCACCGGCCTGGTAATCCACCTCGACGAGGCGGATGCGGCTGGCGATCACCAGGTATTCGTCGTTGGCCGCGCCCAGCGGAAAATCGGTGAGCCGGAACAGGTTGCCGGTGGCCATGCCCACCGCGTCGGTGACACCCGACGACGTAGCCTGCGCCACGTTGGCCGCTTCGATGCGCGCGCGCGCGAAACGCCGGCCGTCTTCCGTTCGCTGGGCGTGGTCGGGGCCGACGTAGGGATAGTCATAGATGTCGAGTTCGCCCGCGGCGGGCGCGGACGTTTCCGCCACGGTTTCGTCGGCGAGCAGCGACGCGCGTGGCCGCAGGTAGTCGTAGTCGTCCAGGCGCACGCGGGTGGATTGCACCGAGCGCGCCACGGTCCATTCCGCGACCGAGGCCCGCATGCGGTTGCCACGCTCGGTGGGCGGCACGTAAGGCACGGTGTCGAAACCGGGCTCCGCGCGATGCGCGCCGAGCGAATCGCACAGGACCATGGTGTGCACGCCGTCGGCATGGGTGAAGTAGTAGTAGATGCCCTCCTGTTCCATCAACCGGCTGATGAAGTCGAAGTGCGTCTCGCGATACTGGACGCAGTATTCGCGCGGGGGATAGTTGCCCGTCAGGGCCAGCCGCACGTCGCCGTATCCCGATTCGGAAAGCACCGTACGGACGATGTCGGGGACGGAACGGTTCTTGTGGATGCGGCAGTCCACCGTGCGGCGCAGCAACCACGGACGCGGCACCAGCTGGAACCGGTATACGGCGTAGCGCACGTTGTCGACCATGACGAAGCCGGCCTGCTCGGCCTCGGCGACGATGCCGTCGAAGTAGCGCACGTAACCTTGTGGCGTGGTGACCTTGACCGTCATCCGGGTGGCCAGCAGCGCACGCAGGTCGATCGAAGCCTCCTTGCTGACCGCTTCCACGCGAAAGGAGAACAGGCGACCCAGGGATTCCTCGGTCGTCATGTTGGCGAAGCGGAGTGCATCGCCCCGCGCGCTGGTGAGCGTGATCGCATGGGCCATCGCGCTATACCTGGTCCGGCCCGCCGACCCTGAACGGGTTCAGGACATGCGTGTTCTCGAAGCCTCCGACGCCCAGGTCGGACAGGCGCGTTCCGTGCTCGCCAGGATTCACCCCCCAGCCCGCGTAATGATGGACGGCCCAGTCGTCCTTGCCGACCGGAGCGAGGGCGAACTGGATGTGCTCGTCCCTTTCCACGCTGTTCAAACGGCTACCGCCGGCACGCGTGGATTCGTAGAACTTGTAGCGGTTCTTCGAGACGAAGGTGAGTTCGTCGAAGCCCGCGAGCAGGCGCGTATGGACCTGCATCAGGCTGTCGAGCTTCGTGTCGCCGATCGACGTACGTATGAACCAGTCGGTCAACGCGGCGTACGTCTGGGTGAATTCGTCTTTCCGGCTCTTGACCTCCTGCTCGAACGCCACCGCGGCCTTCGCATCGATGGTGGTGCTGACCGGTACCGCGCCATTGCCCAGCATGGCCACCCTGTCCGGGATGGTCTGCAGGCGTACCCTCGCGACGCGACGGCCCTGCTGGCCCTTGTCGGTCAGGGAGATGTGCCGGAAATAGAACTCGTCGGTGAATCCGCGGCTCGCCTCGTACTTTTCCGCTTCGCCGTAACTCTTGAACGCCGCCCAGTAGTGCCCCCTCGCCTGCAAGCCCATGCTCACCAGCGAATGCAGGCGGCGCTTGAGCCGCCGCGCCTGGATCTCGTACGGCTCGATCTTTTCGCCGTCGCAGACGCAGACCGCCTCGTTCATACCGAAGCGGCCCAGCAGGACCTGGTCGTTCGCCGTCTGCTGGGCCTTGGAAGTGGCCAGCGACAGATTGATCCGCCATTCGCCCGGACCGTTCGCCCTGTCGACCTCGCGAATGAAGCGGTCGAAGGTGGCCTGTCCGTCGCCAAGCTCCGCCGCGTTGGCACGGGACCACTCGGCGAGGATCGCGGTGTCGATCACGAACTGCCTCGGACCCCTCCGTCCGGTATCCGGATGGGGCAGACCCTCGGCCTCGCAGGACGGATCGTTGGCCAGGTAATCGAGAAGCCTCATGCTTCGACCTCCACCGCATCGTCGAAGCGATAGACGAAGCCGGCGTCGGCCACGTCGACCTCCACGCGTTCCATCGACGCACCCGTCATCGTGCGTGTGAGGAAGGCGCGGCTGACGTCGGGCAGCATGGTATTGGTGAGGATGGCGCCGATCATGCGGCCACCGGATTCGCTCTCGGTGCAACGGGATACGACGTGATCCACCACCGCGTCGGTGTAGGCGAAGGTCACGCCATAGCGGGACTCCACGCGCCGACGAATGCGCTCGAGCTGCAGCCGCACGATGCTGCCAAGCATCGGGCCGCTCAGCGGGTAGTACGGCACCGTGACGAGACGACCCAGCAAGGCCGGGGGAAACACGTCGAGCAGCGGCGCGCGCAGCGCGGCGGCCATCGTCTCCGGATCGGGTTGGGTAGCGGCCCGCGCGTACAGGTGCGCGATCGCCTCGGTGCCCGCATTGGTCGTAAGGATGATCAACGTGTTGCGGAAGTCGATGGAGCGGCCTTCGCCGTCTTCCATCACGCCCTTGTCGAACACCTGGAAGAAGATCTCGTGGACGTCGGGATGCGCCTTCTCCACCTCGTCGAGCAGGACCACCGAATACGGCCGGCGGCGCACGGCCTCGGTCAGCACGCCGCCCTCGCCGTAGCCCACGTAGCCGGGAGGCGCGCCCTTGAGCGTGGAAACGGTATGCGCTTCCTGGAATTCGCTCATGTTGATGGTGATGAGGTTCTGCTCGCCGCCGTACAGCGCCTCGGCGAGCGCCAACGCGGTCTCCGTCTTGCCCACGCCCGAGGTGCCCGCGAGCAGGAACACGCCGACCGGCTTCGACGGGTCGTCCAGCCCGGCGCGCGAGGTCTGCACGCGGCGGGCGATGGCCTGCATCGCATGATCCTGTCCGATCACCCGCTTGCCGAGGGTATCGGCCAGGTTCAGCACGGCATCCACTTCGCTGTGCAACATGCGGCCCACCGGAATGCCGGTCCAGTCGGCGAGCACGGCCGCCACCGCCTGCGCATCGACCCAGGGGTGGATGAGCGGATGTTCGCCCTGCAGGTCCGCGAGGTTGGCCTGGAGCGTCGCCAGTTCGATGCGCACGGCATCGGCGTCGAAGGCGTCCGTGGCGGCGCTCGCCTCGCGCAGCCTGGCCCGCAGGCCGAGGATGGATTCGACCAGGCCCTTTTCGTCGTGCCAGGCCTGTTCCAGTTCCGCCAGCTTCTCCACTTCGAGGGCCGTCGCGGTCTCGACCGCGGCGGCGCGTGCCGACGTATCCATGCCCACCGCCGATTCCCGGCGGATGATCGACGCCTCCACTTCCAGCGCCTCGATGCGGCGGCGCGCATCGGCCACGGCGGCAGGCACCGCATGATGGCTCACCGCCACGCGCGCGCAGGCCGTGTCGAGCAGGCTGACCGCCTTGTCGGGCAACTGGCGCGCGGGAATGTAACGATGCGACAACTTCACCGCCGCCTCGATCGCCTCGTCGAGCACCTGCACGCCGTGGTGCGACTCCATCACGCCCGCCACCGTGCGCAGCATCAGCACGCCGCGGCCTTCGTCGGGCTCGCCGACCTGTACGGTCTGGAAGCGACGGGTGAGCGCGGGGTCCTTCTCGATGTGCTTCTTGTATTCGGCCCAGGTAGTGGCGCCGATGGTACGCAGCGTACCCCGGGCGAGCGCGGGCTTGAGCAGGTTGGCCGCGTCGCCGGTACCGGCCGCGCCACCGGCGCCGACCAGCGTATGCGCCTCGTCGATGAACAGGATCACCGGCTTGGGCGAGGCCTGCACTTCGTCGATCACCTGGCGCAGGCGGCTTTCGAATTCGCCCTTCATGCTCGCCCCCGCCTGCAACAGGCCCACGTCGAGCACGCGCAGCTCCACCTCGCGCAACGCGGGCGGCACGTCGCCGGCGACGATGCGACGCGCGAAACCCTCGACCACGGCGGTCTTGCCCACGCCGGCCTCGCCGACCAGCATCGGGTTGTTCTGGCGGCGCCGCATGAGGATGTCGACCACCTGGCGGATCTCGTCGTCGCGGCCGACCACCGGATCGATGGCACCGTCGCGAGCCTGCGCGGTGAGGTCCACGGTAAAGCGTTGCAAGGCCTCGCGCTTGCCGAGCGCGGCGGGTGCCGCATCGCCCGGGGTGCCTTCGCCCGCACGGAAGCCGTCGCTCGCGGCGAGGCGATCTTCCGGCGAGCCCGCGACGATCCCCGGCAGTTCGTCGAGGAGGCGCTCGGCCTGGAAGGTGCCGAACTCGGCGGAGATGTCGAGCAGCACGTGGCGCAGGCGCCGCGTGCGCAGCATGGCCACCAGGAGGTAACCCGTGCGCACCTGCGATTCGCCGAAGGTGAGCGTGGCGTACACCCACGCACGCTCCACCGCTTCCTCGATGTCGGCCGACAGATCGCTCACCGACGAGGCGCCGCCGGGCAGTCGCTCCAGCGCGGCGGTGACGTCGCGCGCCAGTCGCGACGGGTCCAGCCCCGCGTGGCGAACGAGGCGATGCAGGTCGGAGTCGGCCAGTTCGAGGATCTGCTGCAGCCAGTGCACGAGTTCCACCTCGCGATGGCCGCGCAGGCGGCAGGACACGGTGGCGCCCTCGATGGCCTTGTAGGCCACGGCGTTGAGTTTTCCGAACAGGGCGGTACGGCGGATGTCGCTCACGATGGCGTCCTCGATCGATTCGGTGCGATAGCGGAAAAAGCGTTCAGGACCAGGTCCTCGGCGTCGCCAGGCCCGGGGTAGCGCCCCATCCAGGTGGACAGCCCCATGCGTGCGCCGCGCCCGAGGTGCACGGACGGCACCTCGTCGCGCAGCAGCACCACCTGGAGATCCCAGTCGACCTGGTCGGAGGCGTAGAAACGGACGATGGCGCCGAGCACGTCGAGCGCGTCGCCGCCGGGCAGGAAGCGACGGTAGTCGGCATAGCCGACCGGACCCACGCGGATGCGGATGCGATGCTGCGCGTCGCGAACGGCCTCGCCCAGGACGGCGGTGGTGCCCAGCCCCGCCATGCCGCCCCCCATGCGCAAGCGCCCTTCGTCGGGCAGGGGCAACCAGCCCGGCGAGAACTCGTCGAGCTGCACCGGCAGGCCGAAGTAAGCCGAGACCATGGCGCGCAGGCCTTCCGCGGGACGGGCCTGCGCGACGAGGCGCCCGGCCATAAAGCGGCGGAAATCGTCCGGCAGCGCGTCGCGATCGTGCAGGGCGCCAGCATGGATGCCGACGAAGGCGCCGAGGTATCCCGCGAAGGCATCGTCGTGCGGCCGGTCCATCTGCACCGTGGGCTGGGACTCGGCCCACGCGCGATAGAACAGCGCCAGCATGCGGTGATGGAAGGTGTCGACGAAGGCCGTGAAGGTTCGGTCCTGCGCGCTGCGCTCGCGCTCGAGCGTGTATTCGGTCAGGTGCAGCGGCAAGGCGCCATGCGGTCCCCACAGTCCCAGCATCAGGCTGTGCACGCGCGGCGTGTCGCCGGCGCGATCCACGCGGTCGATGGTGCGCGACGCGAAACCCAGCGAGGGCGCGTGCGCCAGGCGCACGGCATCGTCGGCGGGGCGCAGCGACCGGCCGATGCGCGGATGCCGCGGATATGCGCATTCCGCCCGCCGCAGCGCGTCGTACCAGTCGTACGCGCCCGGGTCGGCCTGCACCGCGTCGAACAGTGCTAGAGGATCGGGCGCGTGCCGGATCGTGCCGTCCACCGGGCCACCTCGTTGCGTTCAAGGGTATGCAACACCGTCTCGGCGAACGAATTCAGCGAGACGTAGCGTGCGAAGAAATGGCGCATCACCGCGCCGAACAGGTAGGCGCCGGTGCCTTCGAAGGCCCGGTCCTCGCAGGTCAGGGCGATTTCCAGCCCGCGCCCGTAGGTCACCGGTCCGCTCAAGGGCAGCCGTCGCACGATGGGCGTGGAACGCACCTCGCGCACGCCTTCCACCAGGCGGCGTGCCGTCGCGTCGAATTCGTCGCTGTACAGGGACAGCATCTCGCGGATCGCCGCGGCGCCGTCGGCGTGGTCGAGCAGCGACAGGTAATTCAGCTGAAGGTGGCTGATGAGTTTCCACGCGCCTTGCGTGTCGGCCATGGCGTCGCGTGGCCGCGTGGGGCCGGCCAGGCATCGGATGGCGCGTACCGGTGCATCGGTATCGAGATGGAAATCGGTGGCGCCCTTGCCGACCGGCATGTGCAGGGGCAGGTCGCGGTTGCTGCAGGTGAGCTGCATCCCGAGCTGGCGTAGCTGACTGGCATATGGCGCCTGCGCGCCGTCGACCAGCGCGATGAATACCTCGCCACCCACGTAGCTCGAACGCGGGCCATCGTCGCGCTGCCGCTGCGAAAGCACGCGCGGCTCGCGCCGCAGCGTGTAATAGGCCGAGGCCTTCCGGTGCCAGGTGCGGGCATTGCCGCCATAGAACGGAAAAAACGCCTGCTCGGGCTCCTGCCGGTCGCCGAAGCCCTGCACGTCGGCAACGTCGAAGACCTCGAAGTCCATCGGACGCGTGCGGTCAGCCAGCACGTGGTACTCGGCGAGGCCGTCGCGCAGGTGGATGCGGTCGGAGCGACGGGTGAACAAGTTGATCGCGGGCGTGCAATGCAGGCGGAAGTGGCTCGCGTCCACCGCGTTCTCGAGCCGGGGCAGCGCACGGTCGAGCCAGACCACCAGGTCGAATTCGCGGCGGGGCGTGCGCGGCAACGCGCGGGCCAGGCCGGCGAACGTCACGAAGAGGAATCGTTGCGGGCAGGCGAAGTATTCCTGCAGCAGCCGGTAACCGCTGAACGTGCGGTCGCTGACGGGCAGCAAGGCTTCGTCGTCGCCGAAGCCCGCCTCGCGGATGGCCGAGCGATCCAGGTGCGCCACGTGCTCGCCCGCCAGCACCGACAAGCCCAGGCCATTGCCCAGCACCTGTTCGTGCAGCTGGCTCGGTAGACCGTCGGCACCGCCGAAGAACACCTCGAGGGAATCGGTGGAAAACGCATCCAGCTGCGCGCCGCCGGTAAGCACGACGCGCAGGCGCAAGGCGGCCCGGGGACGCGTATGGGCGGGCACCGGCAGCGATGCCGCGGCGATGGCGGCGGGACTGGCGAAATAGCGCGCCTCGCCGATCGCCAGCGGCCGCAGCGTCACGTCGTGGGCGGTGCGGTATTCGCAGGCGGTGCGGTCGCCGAAGCCGATCTGCCCACGCAGGCTGCTACCCCGCGGCACGCGATGCCCTTCCACCGGAAGGCTTTCCGCATCGTCCACCGTCAGCTCCACCACCGCCATCGACGGCACCGGCTTGAGGAACGCGGGATACAGCATGTTCAACAGGTGCTGGGTGAACACCGGATGCTGCGCGTCGAGCTTCATCTGCACGCGTGCCGCCATGAAGGCGAACCCTTCGAGCAGGCGCTCCACGTACGGATCCGCGCACTCGATGCCCTCCATTCCCAGGCGGCCGGCGATCTTCGGATAGGCCGCGGCGAACTCCGCCCCCATCTCGCGGACGTGCTGGAGTTCCTGGCTGTAGTAGCGGAGAAGTCGGGGATCCATGGCGCTCAGCCGAGGCCCTCGAAGACGCTGAAGCGCGCCGTCTGCAGGTCCACCTCGGTTTTCAGGTAAAGGCCCAGCGGGAGCGGTTGCGCCCACAGGGTGGATTCGATGCGGAAGGACATCGTCAGGTGGTCCATGCGCGCGGCATCCACTTCGACGCTCACGCGCAAGGAGTCGGGTTCGAGGCGCGGCTCGAAGCGGACGATCGCCGCGCGCAGGCCTTGGCGGAACGCCTCCATGTCCATGCCCGCGACGATGCCGCCGGCCAGGTCGGGGATGCCGTAGCCCAGCGTGGAATCCTCGACGTGCGGCAGACCGGACGCCGCCGCGTGCGGCGGCCGGGTGCAGTTGAACAGCCAGCCGAGATCGCGTGCCACGTACTCGCGCAGGCGGGCCGACGTCATCACCCGTTGCTCCCTGCCCTCCTGCGCGACGTGCGGTTCGTCGTCGCGCAGGCGGTCGAGCAGCGAGGGTTGCAGTCGCTCCTGGGTGCTGAGGTCGGCCATGCGGAACTCAGGCCGTGCCCTTGACTTCCTGCATGTTGAAGGTGAAGTCCTTGGTGCCGCCGGACTTCTTGCCTTCGTCGTCCTGCGGCTGGAACGAGTACTTGAACTTGCCGAAGTGCAGGGTGATGTTCTCGGTAAGGCGCTCGTCGCCGCCCGAGCCGCCGGTGGACACCGAGGTGACCATCACGCCCTCGGAAAGCTCGATCGTGACGAAGTCGGTCTGCTCGCCCGTGGCGTTGGTGACGTACAGGGTGGCGGTATCCACGCGGGCGCCGGTGCAGCAGGCGTTGAGCAGCGCGTTGGAGCAGGAGTCCACGAACTTGGTGATGGTGATGTCCTGCACGTTGGCCTTGCCGCCCGAGGCGTAGCCCGCGCCGGTGTGCAGGTTGCCGGTGTTGCTGGCGCCCCACGACCACGCGATGATCGGCACCTCGCCCTTGTGCTTGGAATGGTTCGAGGCGCCCTCGATCTTCACCTGACCGGGGCCGAACTTGATGTGCATGTCGAAAGCCATGGAGCTTTTTCCTTAACGTGTAGGGGGAAAGGGATCAGGCGGCCTTGCCGGAAGGCAGGCGGGCGACCAGGCGCAGCGAGACGGTGAGGCCTTCGAGCTGGTAGTGCGGCTTGAGGTAGAACTTGGAGGTGTAGTAACCGGGATTGCCCTCCACCTCCTCCACCACCACCTGCGCGGCGGCGAGCGGCTTGCGCGCCTTGCTCTCCTCGCTGGAGTTCTGCGGATCGCCGTCGACGTAGTTGAGGATCCAGTCGCTGAGCCAGCTTTCCATCTGTTCGCGGGTGCTGAACGAACCGATCTTGTCCCGCACGATGCACTTGAGGTAGTGCGCGAAGCGCGAGCAGGCGAACATGTACGGCAGGCGGGCGCTCAGCGCGGCGTTGGCCGTGGCGTCCGGATCGTCGTATTCCTCCGGTCGCGCCAGCGACTGGGCGCCGATGAAAGCCGCCACGTCGGAGTTCTTGCGATGCACCAGCGGCATCAGGCCCATCTTGTCGAGCTCGGCCGAGCGGCGGTCGGTGATGGCGATTTCCGTCGGGCACTTCATGTCCACGCCGCCGTCGTCGGTGGGGAACGTGTGCGCCGGCAGGTTCTCGACCGCGCCGCCGGACTCCACGCCGCGAATGCGCGTGCACCAGCCGTACTGTTTGAACGAACGGTTGATGTTCACGCCAAGCGCGTAGGCCGCGTTCTGCCAGGTGTATTTCGACGAATCCGCGCCGGAGGTGTCTTCCTCGAAATCGAACTCCTCCACCGGATCGGACTTGGCGCCGTACGGCAGGCGCGACAGCGTGCGCGGCATGGCGAGGGCGACGTACTTGGCGTCGTCGCTGTCGCGCAGCGAGCGCCAGCCGGCGTAGTCGGGCGTGGTGTAGATCTTGGCCAGGTCGCGCGGGTTGGACAGCTCGTCCCAGTTGTCCATGCCCAGCAGGTGCGGCGCGGCCGCGGCGATGAACGGCGCGTGCGCGGCGGCGGCGATCTGCGACATGCCGCGCAGCAGTTCGACGTCCTGCGGACTGTGGTCGAAGTAGTAGTCGCCCACCAGGCAACCGTACGGTTCGCCGCCGAGCTGGCCGTATTCCTCTTCGTAGATCTTCTTGAAGATCGGGCTCTGGTCCCACGCCGTGCCCTTGTAGCGCTTGAGCGTACGGCCCAGCTCGTTCTTGGACAGGTTCATCACCCGGATCTTGAGCTGGTTGTCGGTTTCGGTATTCGTCACCAGGTGGTGCAGGCCGCGCCACGCGCCTTCCAGTTGCTGGAACTGCGGGTGGTGCATGATGAGGTTGATCTGCTCGGACAGCTTGCGGTCGATCTCGGCGATGTAGGCGTTGATCGTCTGCGTGACGTCGTCGGAAACGATGTCCGAACGGTCGAGCACCTGCTCGGCCAACGTGCGCACGGCCGATTCCACTTCCTCGCGGGCGCGTTCGCTCTTGGGACGGAATTCCTTCGAAAGCAGCGCGGCGAAATCGTTGCCTTCGCCGAACTCGACGGCCGCCTGGGCGGCCTGGGTCTGGGTGGTGGCCATCGATCAGCCCTCCTTGCCGTCGGTGGAGGGATGGCGCGCCGACGTCAGGGACGCCAGCAGCGCCGGGTCCTTGATGGCCTGGCCGATCAGTTTCTCCGCCCCGGCCTTGCCGTCGAGGTAGGTGCCGAGGTTGGCCAGCTGCATGCGCGCCTCGAGCAGCTTCGCCAGCGGTTCGACGCTGCGCGCCACGGCGGCGGGCGAGAAATCGTCCATCTGCCGGAACGACATCTCGACCATCAGGTTGCCCTCGCCCGACAGGGTGTTGGGCACGTCGAAGGACACCGACGGGGCAATGGACGTCATGCGCGCGTCGAAGTTGTCCACGTCGAATTCCGTCGCCTTGCGCTCCTCCACCGAGGGCAGGTCGTCCTTGTTGGCGCCGGAGAGGTCGGCCATCACGCCCATGGTGAAGGGGATGCTGACCTTCTTCTGGGCGCCGTAGAGCTCGACGTCGTATTCGATCTGCACCCGAGGGGCGCGATTGCGCGCGATGAACTTCTGGCCGTTGCTGTTCGCCATCGTTTTTTCCTGAGGTTACGATAGATTCAGTAAATCGATGTGACAGCAATATTTCATGCCATCAATCGAGGCGACATTGTCGGCCAGCCCCAGAAACACCTGAAATCGTTGCTCGATATAGGAGGTATAACGACGCGTGATACCCGGAGGTGCAACTTTTGGCCCCATCGGGACGACTTACGCGCGGGAGCGCGGACCGGGTCCACAAGACCTTGCGATTCGCCCGGCGCGCATTGCCGCGTGATGGCGGCCCCGTCATGATTCGGTCCATGACTTCCCTGCCGCTTATCCCCGAGCCCACGCCTGTCCCGCCCGCGAACGGCATGATCGTCAACTGCGTGGCCTACCGCAGCAACGGCGAGCGCATCGGCGACATCACCCTCGACGCCATCAGCGACGTGCTGCAGGAACCCGATACCTTCGTGTGGGTGGGCCTGCACGAGCCCGACGAGGCGTTGCTGCTCAAGCTCCAGGAAGAATTCGATCTCCACGACCTCGCCATCGAGGACGCGCAGCACGCGCACCAGCGCACCAAGATCGAAGCCTATGGCGACTCGCTGTTCATCGTGGCGCAGACCGCGCAGCTGGTCGGCGGCAACATCGCCTTCGGCGAAACGCAGATCTTCGTGGGACGCCGCTATTTCGTGACGGTGCGCCACGGCGCGTCGCTCTCCTACGCCCCCGCCCGGCGCAGCTGCGAGCTGACGCCCGAGTTGCTCGCCATGGGGCCCAGCTACGCGCTGTATGCCGTGCTCGACTTCATCGTCGACAATTTCCTGCCGATCGTGCGCGATTTCAGGGAAGAACTGCACGAGCTGGAGAACGACATCTTCGCCGAGACGTATAACCGGCAGACCATCAAGCGGCTGTACGACATGCAGCGCGAACTGATGACGCTGCGTCTGGCGGTGGTACCGTTGCAGGACATCGTGGCGCAACTCACGCGACTGCATCCGCACCTGATCCACGACGAGCTTCGCGCCTATTTCCGCGACATCTACGACCACGTGTTCCGCGTGAACGAATCGATCTCGGCCATGCGCGAAATGCTCGGCGCGGCGATCAGCGTCAACCTGTCGCTGGTCACGTTCGGCCAGAACGAGGTGATGAAAAAGCTCGCGGGCTGGGCGGCCATGCTCGCCGCGCCCACGCTCATCACCAGCTGGTACGGCATGAATTTCACCCACATGCCGGAGCTGAACCAACCCTGGGCCTACCCCGCCATCACCTGCGTGGTGGCCTGCATCGTCGGCGGCATCTTCATCGCCCTGAAGAAGAACCGCTGGTTCTAACCCACTTTTAGAGACCGCCCCATGAAGAAGCTGATCAACGATCCCCGCCACGTGGTCCGCGAGATGCTCGAAGGGGCCGTCGCGCGCACGCCGGGACAGGTGCTGCTGTCCGACGAGAACGTGGTGGCGCGGAGGGATTTCGACGGTTCGCGGTTCGTCGCGCCGATCTCCGGCGGTGGCGCGGGGCACGAGCCCGCGCACGCGGGCTACGTCGGCGCCGGCATGCTCGCCGCCGCGGTAGCGGGCGACGTCTTCACGTCGCCCAGCGTCGATGCCGTGCTGGCCGCGCTGCGCGCCGTGGGCGGCGGCGCGGGCGCCGTCCTCATCGTGAAGAACTACACGGGCGACCGTCTCAATTTCGGCCTCGCCGCCGAGATGGCCCGCGCCGAAGGCATTCCCGTGGAGATCGTCACCGTAGCCGACGACGTGGCCCTGCGCGATACGGTGCCGCGCGACCGTCGTCGCGGCATCGCGGGCACCGTGCTCGTGCACAAGGTGGCCGGCGCGGCTGCCGCCGCGGGCAAGCACGTGGCCGACGTGGCCGCCCTCGCCCGTCGCGCCGTGGAAGGGCTGGGCTCGATGGGCGTGGCGCTGGGCTCGTGCACCGTGCCCGCCGTGGGCCATCCCGGCTTCGACCTTGGCGACGACGAGATCGAATACGGCCTGGGCATCCATGGCGAACCCGGCGTGCGACGCGGGCGCATCGATACCTGCGACGTGCTGGTGGCGGGCATGCTCGAGCCCATCGTTGCAGACCTCCACCTGGCGCGCGGCCAGCGCGTGGCCTTGCTGGTCAACGGCCTCGGCGCCACCCCGCCGATGGAACTGGACATCGTGCTGCGCTCGGCGCTCGGCTGGCTACGCGGGCGGGGGATCGACGTGGTGCGCGCATGGAGCGGCTCGCAACTCACGGCGCTGGACATGCCCGGCTGTTCGCTGTCGGTGATGAAGGTGGACGACGAGCTGCTCGCCCTGCTCGACGCCCCCTCCGATGCGCCGTCGTGGCCACGCGGCGGCGCGGTCAATACGGATCCCATTCGTCACATGCCCCCTAAGGCCGTGACCGACTCGCCGGGTGGTGCGCCCTCCCCCGCCGGGTTACGCATACGCGATGCCGCCTTCGCCGCGGCGAAGGCACTCGTCGCGGCCGAAGACGAACTCACCGAACTCGATGGCAAGGCCGGTGACGGCGACCTCGGCGCGAGCATGCGCCGCGGTTCGGAGGCCGTGCTCGCGCTGGGCGACGGGACATGGCGTTCACCGGAACATGCGCTGCGTGCGATGGCGGACGCGATGCGCCGGGCCATCGGCGGCAGCTCGGGACCGTTCTACGCCACCGCGTTGACGCGCGCCGCCCGCGAACTGGCCGGCAAGGACGAGCCCTCGGCACGCGACTGGCACGCAGCCTTCGTCGCGGCGATCCAGGCCATCGGCGAGCTCGGCGGGGCAAAGCCGGGGGATCGCACGATGCTCGATGCATTGCATCCCGCTGCGCAGGCGCTGGGCCGTGAGCTTGAGGCCGGACGGCCGCTGTCCCTGATGCTCGCCGCCATGGTCGAGGCGGCCTCCGAGGGCGCCGAGGCGACCGCGGCCATGGAGGCCCGCGCCGGTCGGGCGAGTTATCTCGGAGACCGCGCGGCGGGGATCCCCGACGGGGGCGCGGTGGCGGTGACGGTGTGGTTGGGAGCCGTGGCTTCCAGCTTCTGATTCGTGGGCCGAGAGCCGACAAGGTTCCGCCCGGTGCCCGACGCATCGCCGTAGGCACCGGCCTTCGCCGGTGCGAACAGGCATCTAAAGAGCCACCGGGCGCATAGCGATACCAGCGATGCTCGATCGTGATTTTCGCCCCGTTGGTCTTGAGAATTCGAGACAAAGGCAAACTAACGCATTTCTCCCGGGCGGAAGACATCCTCCGTTCCTGCACCACCAACTTCGCCTCCTAGATGGCATCCTTATGCTCCGCGGTAGGCAGAGTGTCTGATGCCAAGGGACGACAGGGGTTGAAAGGACATTACATGAACAATGCGTGGGCCATAACGGGCCGCTGGGTCGGCATCTTGGCCGCCGTATTTGGCATCGTTTGCGGATTACTGATCATCGTTCCCTTTAACCCGGTCATGCCGGCCCTGAACCTCGACAGCGCCTGGGCAGCAGCCTCGAACGCGGCGGTCGAGCGCGGGCTGGCCTTCGGCCGGGACTTCATTTTCACGTTCGGGCCCTATGCGTCGGTCTATACGCGCATGTACTCACCTGGAACCGATCGGCTGATGCTGTTGGCCTCGCTGTTTCTCGCGAGTACAACACTCATGGCACTCCTAGTCTCGGTACCGCCAAGCCGACGAGCCTGGCTCGTCGCGCTTCCTATTCTGATAGCCATGCCAGGGATGCATGACGCTTTCCTGCTTTGTACACCGTGGCTACTCGTGCTGCTGGTAGCACATGACAAAGCGCCGTACCGTACGAGTCGGCTTCTACTCGTACATGCGATGGTCGCAGCCTGTGCGCTGCTTCTTCTCATCAAGGGCAGCACCTCCGTATCGTCCGTGGCATGCGTGGCCATCGCCGCGCTCGTGGTGCATCAGCGCCACCGGCTACAACTTCTGCTGCTTCCCGGCGCGTTCGTACTCTACATGGTGACCTTCTGGTACATCAGCGGCCAGTCGATCAACGCGCTCCCGGATTATTTGCTCAACCAAGGCAACATCATTGAGGGCTACAGCGATGCCATGAGTATGGATGGCCGCTGGCTCAACGTACCCTGCATCGCCTTGGCATGCGTCCTTTCCATCGCCGTCGTCATTCGTGGAGAAAGATGTCATCGTTGGGCCGTCATCACGGCCACGGCACTCACGCTATTCATCGGATTCAAGGCCGGCATGGTGCGTCAGGATAGCCATGCCATGATCGCGGCAGCCACGGTACTCACGGTTAGCTCGTATGCGGCCTTCTTAGGTATCGACTTCAAGGGGCATACAGCCGCCCTGCTCGCGATTCTCCTTTCCGCGATGGTCATTGGGGGATACGAAAGCATGTCGTTTGGCGACATTCTTCGAAGAACGGCATCCGCCGTAACCGATTCGTATACCATGGCACTCGAAAGATGCCGTGGCTCGGGCAAGCTGGAAGGACAATTTCTCGACGCAACCTCGGCCATACACGACGTAATCCCCATCCCGGCGGATGGACTCTCTGCCGACCTATACACCACCGATATTTCAGCGGTGATTTTCAGTGGAGAGCGGTGGTTTCCCCGCCCCATCATTCAGAGCTACTCGTCCTATACGCCCTCGCTAATCCAACGCAACGTGGATCACCTGAAAGAGGGTGGCCCTGATCGGGTGTACTGGAAGGTCTATTCCATAGACAGGCGCTATCCATCGCTCGACGACGGAGCAAGCTGGCGTTGGCTGCTCGGGAGCTACCGGCCGATGCGGCTTATGGGACATTATCTGGTGCTTGAGAACTCGCGGCACCCGGCGGCGTTGCCGCTTGGGCCGGAAGTCGTGCATGACCGCGTCGCTTTGGGTGTCGCGGTAGCGATTCCGGGGACGGGGCCATCTTGGGCGTCTATCCGGCTCCGACCTTCTTTCGCCGGTCAGTTGCTCGGCATCCTGTACAAGCGTCCCAGCGTCCGCATGGTCGTGCGATACGCGAGCGGAACCACAAGGGAATTTCGGATGGTACCAGGTATGATGGAAACCGGTTTTCTTCTGTCGCCCACCGTCAATACGACAGCGGAGCTTACCGACCTGTGGACAGCGGGTTTTGGCACCATCCCGCCCAACCGCGTTCCCGTAGCCATTACGCTCGACGTTCCAGATGGCTCGACCTGGTTCCAGGATCGCTACGAACTGATCGTCAACAAGCTCGCCATTCCCTTGGCCTCCAGCCTTGTGAGTGCATCGGAGCGGGCATGCGGAACAGCCGCATGCCCTCTCTAGTTCGGACACATTCGAATCAGGGGATCAAGACGAAAACGGCGATCATGTGATCGCCGTTTTCTTGTCCGTCAACCAACGCGTCTTATTTCGCCGTCCACTGCTTCAACCACGCATTTACCGTCTCGTGCCACTGCACGCTGTTCTGTGGCTTCAGCACCCAATGGTTCTCGTCGGGGAAGTGCAGCAGCTTGCTCGGAATGCCGCGACGCTGCAGCGCCGTGAACGCGCCCAGGCCCTGCGTATCCGGAATGCGGAAATCATGGCCGCTGTGGATCACCAGCATCGGCACGCGCCAGTCCTTCACATGGTTGACCGGATTGAAGCGCTCGTAGTTCTCCGGATGTTCGAACTGCGTGCCGCCGTTCTCCTTCTCCTCGAACCAGAGTTCTTCCGTGTCGTAATACATCGCGCGCGCATCGAACACGCCGTCGTGGTCCACGAAGCACTTCCACGGCTGGTTCCACACGCCGGCCATCCAGTAGACCATGTAGCCGCCGTAGCTCGCGCCGAGCGCGCACGCGCGGTCGCCGTCGAGGAACTTGTACTTCGTCAGCGCCGCGTTCCAGCCCTGCTTCAGGTCCTGCAACGGCTTGCCGCCCCAGTCGCCCGAGATGGATTCGGTGAAGGCCTGGCCGTAGCCGGTGGAACCGTGGAAGTTCACCGTGACCACCGCGAAGCCCTGGCCCGCGTAGGTCTGCGCATTCCAGCGATAGCTCCAGCTATTGGTCATCGCACCCTGCGGGCCGCCGTGGATGATGAAGGCCACCGGGTAGGTCTGGCCCTTCTTGAAGCCCACCGGCTTCACCACGTAGCCCTGCACGGTTTCGTTGTTCCAACCCTTGAAGGTGAAGAACTCGAAATCGCCGACCTGGGCGTTCTTCAGGCGCTTGGCGTTGTAGTGCGTGACCTGCTTGAGGCCCTTGCCCTTCAGGTCGGCGGTATAGAGATCGGCGGGGCGCTTCAGATCGTCGCGAGAAAGCAGGACTTTGGACCCGCTCATCGAGAAGCCGCCCACGGCACCGTCGGTGACCAGGGTGGTGGCCTTGCCGGTGGCGACGTCGATGGCGACGAGCGGATGCTGGCCATTGTCGTCGGTGGTGGTGTAGAGCGTCTTGCCGTCGGCCGACAGTTGGAGCGCGCCCGCCGAGCGGTCCCACGAGGGGGCCACTTCGCGGCGCGTACCGGAAGCCAGATCAAGGGCCATGATGCCGAAGCGGTCGGCCTCCGAGCCCGGCTCCTTCATGGCCGTGTAGAACAGGGTCCTGCCATCGGGCGATACCAGCGGATTGGCATCCCAGGCGAGGTTGTCGGCGGTGAGGTTCACCGGCGTGGCTGAGCCGTCGGCCGGCACGCTGTACACGTCGAAATTGGTCGACCAGGGTTCGGTCTTCCCGGCGATGCGGGCGTCGAAATAGACCGTCTTGCCGTCCGGCGAGAAGGTGAACTCGTCGTCGCCACCGAAGGGCTTGCTGGGCACGTCGCCGTCGATGCCGCGGCTGAGCAGCACCGGTTGCGAGGGCGCGTTGGCGTCGGCGATGAAGAGCTGCGAGCGTCGGCCGTCCGCCCAGGTATCCCAGTGGCGCACGAAGAGCTTGTCGTAGACCGTACCGGTGGACTTGTCCTTCTCGCGCCCGTCGAGGCGCTCCTTGGTGCAGGCCAGGTCGGGGCAATCGGTGAACACCTCGTAGCTCAGCAGCAGCTTCGAGCCGTCGGGCGAGAGCTTGAAGGCGTTCACGTCCAGGGGGGCGTCGGTCACGGCCTCGCCGGCGGCGACCGTCAACGCCAGGCCCTTGCCGCCCTTGCCGGCATCGAAGGCCCGGTGGAACACCTGCGAAACACCGTCTTTCGCGGCCGCATAGTAGATGGACTTGCCGTCCGGCGACCAGCGCGGCGAAGAGCCCTTCTCCACCACCTTCACCGGCTGCGTGGAGCCGGACAGGTCGAGCACGTAGAGGGCCGTGGAGCCCTTGTTCGCCGCGTAATCCGTCGAGCGGACGGAATACAGCGCATAGCGGCCATCCGGCGAGAGTTGCGGATCGCCGACGCGATCCAGCATCACGAGGTCGCGGATGGAGAAGGGGTGCTTGCTGCCTTCGTCCGCGTCCGCGGCCAGGACGGGGCCGGCGGCCAGCGCGAGGGCCAGCGCGGCGAATAGGGGTTTCATGGGGCGTAACTCCTTGCGGGAACTGCCGGGCACGGTACGGGGCGGTGACCCGGCACGCAAGCATGGGGCCATATACCTCGGCTTATTTGACATCGCGTGTTTGCCAATGGACGCATTACGTCATAGTGTGACGTGCAAGGTCAGAATGCGCTGCGTGGCTGTGACCGACTCTGCAATTGTGGATTGTCGCGGCTTGTCAATTTTCCGGCCCCATGCAAAATCAGCTCGCCCACCGTGTGGGCTGGCCGTCCTAGCTGAATGGCACGCTACGTGCTTTCCTGGGGCAGAGCGTCCTGGTCAGTCCTCGTACTCGTGATGAGGGGGCCGGATCCGCCCGGTTATGGACAGATTCGGCACTGAAAGCTCAGGGGCATCACAACAATGCGGTTAGCCAATACCAAATAACGAGGAAGCTTCATGAAGACCATCCAGAAGGGTTTCACGCTCATCGAACTGATGATCGTCGTCGCGATCATCGCCATCCTGGCCGCCATCGCCATTCCGCAATACCAGAACTACGTAAAGCGCGCCAAGGTGTCGGAAGGCCTCGTGCTCGCCGATGCGGCCAAGCTAGCCGTGGCGGAGACGTTCCAGTCCAAGGGCACGATGCCCACGAGCGCCTCGGATGCGGGCTACACCGCAACGACCAGCACGTACGTCACCTCCATCGGCATTACCGGCGGCACCGGTGTCATTACCGTCGTTTACAAGAACATCGGCACGGGCGTGGATACGAAGAACATCGTTCTTACGCCGACCACCACCACTGGCGTGATCACCTGGAAGTGCACTGGCAGCCTGAATGCACAGTTCCTCCCGGCGAATTGCCGCTGATCGCTTAGTTGTTATGAGATGAAGAGCCCCGCTTCGCGGGGCTCTTCTTTTTTCCACGCCATCCATTATTTCATGATCGAAACCATCGAGCGCCAGCGCATCACACGCGTTCTCGTCCTCGCGGGCATCGCTGCCGTCACCCTGTTCGTTTACGCAGGTGGCCTGCACGGCCCATTCCTGATAGATGACGTACCGAACCTCGATACGATCAGCCGATGGATCGAGGGGCGGCTCAATTGGCGATCCGCGATCGACAATCGTTCCGGGCCGCTGGGGCGATCGGTATCGATGCTGACGTTCCTGTTGGATGCTGCACGCAGTGGAGCAATGCAGCCGGAGACGTTCAAGACCACCAACGTCATTATCCACATCGCCTGCGGCATCCTCATATATACGCTATGCAGGCAGTTGTTCCGACGCTTCGACGCGACTCGGAACATTGCATCCTCTTCCGCAATCTTCGTGACGGCATGGTGGCTCTTCCTGCCGCTCCATGTCAGCACAGTGCTTTACGTCGTGCAGCGTATGGCGCAGTTGAGCGCCCTCTTCATCCTACTGGCACTGGTCGCTTATATTGCCATCCGACAGTGGATGGAACGTCGACCCGGCTTCGTTCCGCATCTGGTCTTATGGACCGCTTTCCCAGCGATCGTCGCCCTCGGTGCGTTCGCTAAGGAAAATGCAGTTCTGGCGTTCCCTTTGGCCCTATTGATCGAAGCCGTCGCCTTCGATCCGAGGACGTACCACGCGTCGCGTCCTCGAGCTGTCGCGGCGTTTTTCGTATTGACCGTTGGCCTGCCATGCCTACTTGTGGCGGGCTGGATCGCCACTCATCCGACGACTCTGACTGCCGGTTACCAGATACGCCCATTTACCCTCACCGAGCGCCTGCTGACCGAGCCGCGCGTCTTGTGGTCGTACATCAAGACAATGATCCTGCCGGTCGGCGAGGACATGGGACTTTTCCACGACAACTACCCTATTTCGACCGGCTGGCTTTCTCCGGGGACCACGCTTGTCGCTATCGTGGCATGGGGCGCAGTGGTCGGGTTAGCCTTCGCCAGCCGACGTCGACAACCACTGATTTTCCTCGGCATCGGCTTCTTCCTTATCGGACACCTACTCGAATCGTCGGCCATCGCGCTCGAGATCTACTTCGAACATCGCAACTATCTCCCCGACCTGGGCATCCTCATCGCCAGCGTGGGCGTAGCTCGCGCGCTCTGGTCGAAGTACCCCGCCCCGACGCCGACCTTTCGACGGATCGTCATACTGATCTTGCCTTTGATGTTGGCCATCTACGCCGCCGCCACCTGGGTGCAGGCGGGTAACTGGGGAGATGCGGATACGCTGTTCGGTCTGCAGGAGTCGTACAACCCGACGTCCCCGCGCCTGCAAGCCGTTTTGGCCGCGCGCGCGGTATCGAGGCAGCAGACAGACTCCGCGCTGGCGCACATCGACCTCGCCGAGCGCTTCGGCCCGGCCAACGAAGGCATGAACTCGACCATCTGGCGGATCATCGCCTACTGCAGCGCCGGCAAGCCTGTCCCCGAGCCCATCTACGAGCAGTTCGAACAGCGAACCGGCTTCCCTATCACTCTCAACGCCATGCGTTATTGGGAACAGCTGGCCGTGCTTGCCGAAAACGGCTGTCCCGACGCGAAACGCATGGCTGCGGCAGGCCGCCGCTGGATCGGCCATGACGCCAATCCAGCAACCTCGCAATTCAAGTGGCGCTCGCTGTACAACCTGGCACGCATGGAGGCGGCGGCGGGCAACCTTGAACGGGCCGCGACGGACGTGGACACGGCGTGGATCGACAGCGATCACAACAATGGCATCGGTGTGCTCGCATTCCAACTGAATGCCAGCCTCGGCCGACGGAAGGCATGCGAAGACATCCTCGCCGTGCTACGAAAGAATCGCGACCCCGGCAACGCGGATCTTACCCAGGCCGTCGATCTTTTCACGAAGGCCCTGGCGGATGGGACGATCAAAGCGGCGTCGAAAAGCGAATAACGTCGCACTTCATGAAAGTCCCTCCGGTGAAGGATCTGCCGCGGGGAACAATGGCACGGTCAGTGCTAGCGATGGTGCGACGCAACGGGGGCACGCCCCCAGCAACCCGAAGGGGAACCATGAAGCAGCATAGCCACGGTTTCACGCTCATCGAGCTGATGATCGTCGTCGCCATCATCGCGGTTCTCGCCGCCGTAGCAATTCCCCAGTACCAAAGCTATGTCAAGCGCGCAAAGATCTCCGAGGGACTGGTGCTGGCCGACGCTGCGAAGCTCGCGGTGACCGAATCGCTCCAGGCCAAGGGCAAGTATCCCAGCGGCAACCAGGAGGCCGGATATACGCCGGCGTCGAGCACCTACGTCAGCGGCGTGACCATCGCCGCCAACGGCACCGGCGTGGTCACGATTACTTACAGGAACATCGATCCGGCGGCCGTCGACGGCAAGTCCATCACGCTGACGCCCACCACTCGGTCGGAGGCTCAGGTGTTCCAGTGGGATTGCGCCGTGGGCGCGGGAGGCATCGACAAGCAGTACGTTCCGACACCCTGCAGGCATTGAAACTACGCGCCCAGGCCAGGGAGTCACAGGTGTTACCATCTCGACTGTTTCCAGAGCTGTGAAGGGACGCCTTGAGCGACCGTACGCCCGCCCCGCGAGGCACGCCGCCTTCGGCACCCCCCGTTTCCCGGAATAGTCGGGGCCGCCGCTGGCCGGAAGTGATTCGGATGGCTGCCCTACTGGCCATCCTCACTGCGGTGACCGTCGCGATTTACCTTCCCGGCCTGGGGGGCGGGTTCGTTTTCGACGACTATCCGAACATCGTCGACAACCCGATGGTGCAGCCAGCCCATGCCACCCTGGCAGAACTAACCTCGGCGGCCTTGTCATCCCCTGCCAGCGAGTTGAAACGCCCGCTGGCCTCGCTCAGTTTCGCGGCAAATTTCCTGGCCACCGGGCTCGATGCCTCCGCCATGAAGGCCACGAACATCGGCTTGCACGTCCTCAATGGATGGCTGGTTTTTTTTCTGTGCCGGAGACTGCTTCGAGTCGTGCGGCCTGGCGAGCGCAGCCTCACCCGAGACGTTACGGCATCGGCGATCGCTCTGGCCTGGCTGGTCGCGCCCATCAATCTCACGGCCGTGCTCTACGTCGTGCAGCGCATGGAGAGCATCGCGAACCTGTTCGTGATCGCCGGCCTCATCGGCTACCTGAAAATACGCATCCGCCCTGGCTTCGGCGTACACGCTACCCTACTCTGCGCGACATGGCTCATCGCCTGCACAGGAGTCGGCTTGCTCGCGAAAGAAACAGCCGTTCTCCTGCCGCTCTACGCCCTGTGCGTAGAAGCCGTGATCTTTCGCTTCGGTGCGAACCAACCCGGCATGCGCCGACGCATCGGCATCATGTATACGCTGATTCTCGGCCTGCCATTCGTTACCGGCACGGCATGGATGCTTCCTCGGCTGCTCGATCCCGCGGCATGGGCGACGCGCAACTTCACCCTCGCCACGCGATTGCTCAGCGAGCCGCGCGTCATTCTCGACTACCTCGCGTGGACCATCGTTCCCACGCCATCGGCGTTGTCGTTCTATCACGACGATTTCGAGGCCAGCACCAGCCTGTTCCAGCCATGGACGACACTTGCCTCCATGTTCGGTCTCGCGTTGCTCTGCCTGGGTGCATGGAGGATCCGTCGAGCCGCCCCCCTTGGATCGCTCGGCATCCTATGGTTCCTTGCGTGCCAAACGCTGACCGGCACTATATTGCCCATTGAACTGGTCTACGAACACCGAAACTACTTCGCCAGCGTGGGTGTGGCTTTGGCCCTGGCAGAGACATTCAGATGGACGGCCGTTTCGAAGGATTCCACGCGACTCCGCCTCGTCACGATGCTTTCGGCGGCCGGGCTCTTCGCCTGGTCCATGGCAGTGACTTTCGCTACATCGAACGCCTGGGGTGATCCGTTATCGCTTGCCGAGGAACTCGGGCGCCGGGGGTTGAATTCGCACCGCGCGCAGTACGAACTCGGCCGTGCCTACATCATCGCATCACGCTATGAAGCCAGCTCGCCGTACATCGCCAAGGCCATACCTCCTCTGGAAGCGGCGGCTGCCATGCCAGGAGCTTCCGTACTCGCCGAGCAGGCATTGATCTTCGTGCACGCGCGCGCTGGCCTGCCCGTTCGGGACACCTGGTGGGCTTCGATGGATACGAAGCTTCACGCCCGGCCAGCGACCGTGCAGGACGAAAGCTCACTTGGTGCCCTCGCTCAATGCCTCCGCCAAGGCGCCTGCCATTTCGAGGCTGGAAACCTGCGCGACGCATTCGACGCCGCCATGGATCAGCCCAACCCATCGGCCAGGCTCTGTGCGATGTACAGTGACTTCGCAGCCTCATCGCTTCACGACGAAACACTCGCGCTGCGCCTGTCCAAGGCGGCGGTGGAAAAAGCTCCCGGCGAGCCCGTTTATCGCATCAGTCTTGCCCGCCGAGCCCTGAACGCGCATGATTCCGAGCTTGCTCGCGAACAGATCGAGGCACTGCGGAGAGTCAACTTCGCCGGCAGGCTCGATGCCGATATCGCTTCGCTGGAGCGTGACGCCCAATCGACCAAACGGGCTGGATATCCGTAATGGTCGTTCATCGCCTCCTGCGTGGACGCCTTGCACGGAATACGTCCCTGTCGCTTCTCTGGCAACTCGCCCGCGTAGGCGCGCAGGCACTATGGTTACTGGCCCTCGCTCGCAAGATCGGGCCCGACGGATACGGAACCTTCGCCGGCGTCGCGGGGCTGGCCACGTTCCTAGGAGCCTTCAGTGGACTGGGCCTAGGGCTACTCCTGCTTCGGGCCGTGGCCCGCGATCCGTCACTGCTCGGCGCCTATTGGCATAAGGGAATTCGCTGGACCATCGGCAGTGGCATCGCGATCGCCCTCGCCTTTCTCGCCATCTCGCTCGCTGCCGCCCGTAACGACGCTAGCTTACCGGCATTGCTGGCAATCGGTGCCTCCGAGGTGGTCCTCTTTCCCCTCGTGTCGCTCTGCGCGTTTGCATTCAATGCCCATGAACGATCCGGTTTCGCCGCCGGACTACCCGCGCTGACTGCGCTCATTCGCCTCGTGGGCGTCACGATATTCCTCGTTTCACCACTGCCGGCCACAATCGCGACCTATAGCTTCGTGCATCTGGCGACGACGTTAGTGGCGGCGAGCGCAGCCGTCGCCATCACGCAGACGATACTGCGACCCGGCCCCGCCGTCGGCCGAGTCACCCGAAGCGAGCTCGTCGACGGCGCGGGCTATTCGACGGTGTGGGCGGTAACCAACGCCCTCGGCTCGCTGGACAAGACCCTGGTGTTGCATCTGGCAGGCGGAACAGTCGCCGGCCTTTACGCGTCGGCCTATCGCCTGACCATGGTCTTCACCCTACCAATCGATGCGCTGGCCATGTCGTCTCTTCCGCGGGTGTTCCGCCATGATAGCGATCCCGCCGCAGGCCGCAGGCTCGTCGGCAGGATGTTCGTCGTTGGACTTGGCTTCAGCCTCGTCGCTGCCCTCTTGCTCCATCTGTCGGCCGGCATTTTGCCCTGGCTGCTAGGCCCGTCGTTTGCCGGAGCCGTATCCGCTGCACGCACGCTCGTCTGGTTGCTTCCGGCCTATTCGCTGAGGTTGCTCGGTAGCAACACCCTCCTGGGCCTCGACGGCCAGTGGCTGCGGCTCGCGATCGAGTCGCTCGGCGTGCTCCTGCTCTGCCTGACGGCCTGGTGGTTCGTTTCACTCGGAGGACTGCAGGGATCTGCTCGGATGATCGTGACGACCGAGGGATGCCTGGCGCTGCTAACGTGGTGCGTGGTCGGCTGGCGTCTTCGCGCGCGCTCGTAGGGCGGCACGGCCGATCCGTACCCCGTCGACCAACCCTCTCAACGGAATCCACGAACGGTAGCGCATGGCGCGGAGCATCGCCCGGAGAGGCAGGAAAACCAGGCGCCCCGACACATGGAGGACGAGCCGGGCCGGGGTTTCCGCCAGCCGCCAAGCTAGGATGACGTGCGCGGCGACGGTGTGCGTTTCATAGAAGAGCGTATTGAAACCCGATCCTCCCGACCCCTCGTGCACCACGACGGCATCCAGCACCTGCATGACACGGCGCCCCTCGCGGCGTAGGCGTGCGGACAATTCGACGTCTTCTCCGTACATGAAAAAGGTCTCATCGAAAAGATCGGCCTTCACTTCCGCGACGGCGAGAAGAAGGCAACAGCCGCTTGCGTAAGGCATGCCTCCCTGCAAACTGCCTTGTGAAAGGCGCCCGGTGGCCGGGTGGTAACGAACAAGCGACTGAAACTTGCCCCCCTGGAAGATACGCGGATAAACCATCGCCACGTCCGGATGATTGTCCAGGGCACGACCGAGCGCTCCGAGCGCTCCTGCTTCAACCACCGCATCGTTGTTAACCAGCAACACGCGGCCTTTCCATCCTTCGTCACGCAATAGCGCGATGGCCTCGTTAACCCCTGCGGCGAAACCCAGATTCCTGTTCCCGCCGACGATTCGCACGCGCGCATCGCCATCGAATGCGGTGCGCAGCGTTCCTGCACTCGCGCCGTCGTCGTCCGAGTTATCGAAAATCATGACCCGTGATACGCCCTCGGCCAATAGCGATACCACGCAGGCAATGGTACGTAATGGCCCGCGGTATTCGAGCGTAATCGCTGCTACGGGCGTAATCACGCCGGCTTTCTCGCGGTAACGACAAGTTCTTCGCCAGCACATGGTGAAAATGTCGCGAGCAGGTCGACCCACCAGGCGGGAAGGCGCCGCACGAGTACGCCGCGACGTTCAGCAGCATGCTTCGACTGGTCCAGGATGTAGCGCGCCCCTCGTCCGCGACGGTGGAAACGGATGTCCTGGTAGCCGGCGCGTTCGAGTAAGGCCCGCAATGCCCTCGCGGTAAACACGACGTTGTGGCGGGGCACCTCGAGGCCTCGCCAATCGGCTCCGTATCTGCGACGCCCCAGGCTCTCAGCATTGGGGGTAGCCAACCACAGCAAACCTCCATCTACCATCAGATCGAACGCCAGACGCAAGGCGGCGTAGGGGTCGGGCACGTGCTCGATGACGTGCGACATGGTTATGGCGTCGAAAACATGGGAAGAACTGAACGTATCAAGGGTTGCCGTCGTCACCTCGCAACCCGAAAGTCGCGCGATCGCAGCAGCCGCCTCGTCGGGTTCGATGCCTTGCGCATGCCAACCCGCGCGAATGACGCGAGACAGGAAAGTACCGTTTCCGCAACCCACGTCGAGCAGCGAGCCGGCCGCGCTCGGAAGGTGACGGAGAAAGTAATCCAGTTGCTGTCGCAAAGGCGGAATGGAGCGGAATAACCACCAACCTGCGGAAAGCGCATGCTCAGAACGATAACCGAAGCGACCCCAAAGATATCCACCGATGAGACGACCGATCAGCGAACCGCTTGATACGCCATCGTCCGACCGTTCGGCCTCATGCGTGTAATAGCTGTGATAAGCCAATCCCAGGCCGCGCCCCCACGGACGGGGATCGAGAAACAGGGACTCGCACGAACCACATCGGTAAAGGTTCCACCGGCCTGGCGCACCACTGAAAGCATCGTAGACACCGGAGTAGTCCGGCGTGTCCGATGCAAGACCTCCGCACGCAGGGCAGGCCTCCACCCTCTCCAAGGCATCGAGCGGCCACTCAGCCGATGGCGGGCCTTTCGAAAGCAAGGACGTCGTCACGGCGAAAGTACCGATGCGTATAACGCCAGATAGGCGTCGATGCCACGCTCTACGGGAAACACGCTTTCGGCACGCGATCGCCCCGCTTGCCCCATACGCTTCCGGAGTGAAGGATCCGCGGCTAACTCGAGAGCACGTCGATGCAAGCCGTCGATGTCGTCGACTGGGAGTAGAAAGCCGGATATTCCATCTTCCACGATCTCCTCGATCGAACCGCAGGCAAATCCGAGCACCGGTTTGCCGCATGCCATGCCTTCCAGCGCAGCATAACCGAAGCCCTCGTAGCGTGATGGAACGAATACCACGTCGCAGCTGCGATACGCCTCGACGAGCTCCTCGCGCGATAATCGGCCCGTAAGCCTCAAGTTGGTGGGGAGATCCGCCACTTTCTCTCCGCGCAAGCCGCCCGTGCAGACGAATTCCGCCGAGCCGCACATGCGTCGCGCAAGTTCCACCACCAAGTCGAAACCCTTTCGACGCGAGGTATTTCCAACGAAGAACATCCTAAGAGGCGTCCCGGGCGCCACGCGGGCTGGCATGGGCCTGAACTCTTCGAGATCTACCCAAAGCGGAATCGCCGTCGGCCTGACGCGGGGACAAGCCGAGACGATGCTCGCCGCGACGAAGGCACTAGGGGTCGCTAGTGCATCGGCCGCGCGCATCGAACGACGCGACGCACGCCCGGTAACCATTTGGTGATAGACATGTTGAAGAGCCGACTTGTAAGGGCGATAGGCCGGGTCGAGCACGTAGTGATGCTCGGTGACTACCAGAGGCAATCCGTGATGGCGGAACGGAAAAGCGTTCAATCCATTCGCGTGGATGATGTCCGCGCTGGGAGGCGCCTTCACTCTCGATAGAAGACCGGGGAATCCCTCGTAAGCGCGGCCGAACCAGTCAACCGTAACGGTCACGCCTCGGCGCCTCAGGCCCGCGGCGAGACGCTCGACGAACACGTCGGATCCGCTATTACCTTTGACATTGGGCATCCAAACGTGGAGCCTTCCGCCGGCACTCACTCGGGACTCCCGGGAACGAACTGGCTCCGAAGCGCCTCATCGAAAATACGCCAATCAAACCGAGCCGCGAACTCCCGACATGACGCAGCCACCGACGACTTGTCTTCCACTCGTTGCAGCAACCGCTGGACAAGGCCCGCATAATCTCCCGCCATGACCAGCGAACCGCTACGCGGATCGTTGACAGCGTCGGGAATGCCGCCCACGGCGAACGCGACCGTCGGAACGCCATGCGCAGCCGCTTCGATGGCGACCATTCCGAAGCCTTCCACGTCACCAGACACGTCAAGACCCGGAAAGACGTGTACGGAGGCAGCCTCAAATGCCGCCCGCAGGGTAGACTCAGAGACTGGCCCCAACATATGGACCGATTCATCCACACCTGCACGGAGCGCAGCATCCATGATGCGCTGACGCTGCCCGACGCCTGAAGCGTTCAGCGCATCGGGCGCCTCGTCGCCTATCACCACGAGGCGGATGTCTGCACGCTTCGCCAGTAACGAAGGCATGGCGTGCTCAACGAATTCAGCCAGCCCCTTTCGACGCGTCAGCCTGCCGACGGACAGGATAAGCGGACCGTCTCCCAACTCGTGCGATGCCCTGAACCTGGAAGACGATGAGACTCGTGAATCGCTGGGGGCGGGCATCGCGACGCCCGGGAACACGATGCATATGCGCTTCTCGTCGACTCCTTCCATGATCGCGAGCTTCCGTGTATTTCTGCTGTTGACCAAACAACGATTCATGCGGCGGATCGCGGGCAGCCACAAAGCTCGGTACAAGCGGCTATCGACGACGATATCCAACCCATGCAGGTAGACCGCGCGGCGCGCACCCGAAAGCCACCCCGCAAGCAGAACGACGGGAGCGACTAGACCACTGCCTCCGAGTATCCAACGCGGTTTTCCTGTCAGCGCTCGAAACGTACCGACGATGGCCGCCCAAACGAGAAACATCGCCACACCCGGCCACGGACAACAGACCAACCGTACCAACGATGTATGGTCCAGCCGACTGCCCTTGGGGGCCATGACGGTTACGTGATGGTCTTCGGCGAGTGCGTTGGCCATCTGCGCATTGAGACGCTCCATGCCCCCGCGCAGGGGAGGAAGATTTCGCGTAATCAAGAGTAAGCCAGGGGTCGATGCAGCCATGGGAGCACGCTTACGGCGCACGCCGCGTACAAAAGTGATACACCTGGTATTGCCAGGACAACGGCCAGACGGCCAGGGCGATTGCCTGTATCGCCCGTAGCGGCCACCCGAGCGGCTTGCCCAGGGTAATCCACTTGATGCTCAACGGATGGAGGTCAGGCAGTCGCCGGGTGACTTCCAGGCCACTCGACGTGAACAAAGCGGTCCATGCGTCAAGGGAAAGCACGTCTTCCTTGATGCGAGCCTGTTGCGTTCCGGAATACAAGCCCAGGCGCCGGGTCAGAAAGCCAGAATTCGGCACGAGAAGGATGAAGGTCGCGCCGGGACGCGCCACTCGAAGCATTTCACCCAGCGCAGCCGGCTTATCCACGAAGTGCTCAAGCGAGCCCATGCAGGTGACGACATCGAAGCTTGCATCCTTGAACGGAAGCGCTTCGGCCGCTCCGACGTGGAAATCCCCGTCGAGATAGCGGAAGCGACAGGCTTCGACAGCCCGCACCGATAGATCGATGCCACTGATGCTGGACGCTCCTCGTGAGCGGAAATATCCGAGCCATTCACCCAACCCGCAAGCGACGTCAAGAACGGCCTTGCCGCGGATGTCGCCCACCAAGGCCGCAACCTTGCGGGAATGCCAAGGCAGTCCGCCATCTTTCAGGCTCCCCCCGTAGTATTCTTCGTCATAGAAGCGACGAATTTGCTCCATCTCGCCGCTCTCGTGCGCCTGCTTCATCGAAATCGCCCCCCGAGATCAGTCGGCCGATATGTCAACGACGTGATCTGTTCTGAGATCAGGCCGATAAGAAAGACGATGACCGATGCGCTCCACATGAGCGCGCTGCCATTGGTAAGGCGGCCGCCGTGGGCAAATGTCCACGCGTAGTTGAGGCAGCCAAGCAGGAAGAAGACCAGGCTGATGGGAAAGAAGAGTTTAAGCGGCGAATAGAGCGTCGCGATCTTGAAGATGATCAGCAGGAAACGAATACCATCCTTCAGCGGCTTGATATGACTTCTGCCTATTCGCTGCGCGGCCTTGATAGGTTCATACGCCACACCGTATGCGCTACGGAAGAATGCCATGGTGCTGGTGGTCGGATAGGAAAACCCATTGGGTAGCAGATGCAGGAATTCGCGGAAACGATGGGCATGCACTACCCGAAAACCAGACGTGAGGTCGGCCACCACCTGTCCGGTCATCTTGCTGGCGAGCCAGTTGTAAACGGAATTGGCGATACCACGGCCGACGCCAGCCTGACTTTCCCAGTCACGCGCGCCCACCACCATGTCGTATCCCTCGTCCAGGCGGGCCACCAAGCGAGCGATATCCATGGGATCGTGTTGCCCGTCTCCATCCATGAAGACGAGGACGTCCCCCTTTGCCACCCGCGCGCCGCGCTTGATGGCCGCACCATTGCCCATCGAATAGGGAGACGACAGGCAGATGACTCCCGCCGCCGCGCAAGTCTGGCGCGTTGCGTCCGTCGAGCCGTCGTCTACCACGATGATTTCGGCATCCGGCTGCGCCTGCATCAAACGCGGCAACAGCGCCGCAAGCGCAGCAGCCTCGTTCTTTGCGGGAATAACTACAGTCAGTCGTGTCACGGGGCATGCTCCAGGGACGCGGGCGACGGCGCGGACCGCGCCGCCCGGGGCACGACATCGGCGTTACCGCCCTTCAAAAGGGGCATAGCGTGGACCAGATCGCGAGTGAATGCCACCCGGTCTCGTTGGTCGAGGTGCGATCCGTCTGGACAGATCAGATCTCTCATGGTCGGAACATCGGCGTAGTTCAGAGAGGGAGTCCCCACCGCCTTGACGAAAGGCGCCCAGTAGGCCGCACGGGGGAACGAGCGCTCGTCGGCGGCCCTTACGAGGCCGCTGCGCGGAAACACCATGAAGATCACGCGGCCACCCCGCGCCTCGATTCGCCTGACCATACCGGCGATAACTTGGCTATTGGCCTCGAAATTCGGCAGAGATGCCGTCGGCAGGGCTTCTATCCGCCTCGCCAGCAGCGCATTGAGGGTAGCCCAGTCCGGCGCATCCGGCGCTTGCGTCATGCCCGCGTTGCGCAGCACGCGAGCGAAATAGAACTGCGGCATCTGCACCTTCGTATAATCCGCTAACCGTTCGCGATCGGGGAGCGTCACCAGGTACTGCTGCGTGGCGTTGATATCCAGGGCGCGCAGCATCAATGAGTCAAACGGAGTAGCTCCGTCGGCGAAACTGCGCATATGGCCGCGCAAGAACGAAGAAAGCCAAGCTTCTGTGTTCGCGAAGTCCGGGATTGTTTCGTGCAGGCGCTCGTGCTTCCACGCCGCGACGTAGACGTCAGCGGCGTCCTTTCGGTCGAAATGACCCACTATGTGATCCTGGTATTCGACCAGGATCGTTCCCGTGACCTTGTCGTCGTCAGCCAGATCGGCGAGCACGGGCACGAACGAACTGCCGTCGATGGCCAACTGCACCGGTTCCTTGCCGGTCATCTCGCGCAGAGTATCGATATCGACGTCAAGCTGGATGCGAGAAGCACCCACGAGCACGAGGGCGCGATTGCCGAGACGATTAACCCGGGCGCGCTCCCCCGCCCACAGCGAGGGCGAATCGACAACGGTCGCCATGAAACCATGAGACGCGAGCCACGCCTCCAGACCGGCCACAGCCAGCAGGGCGAGTGCGAGCGCGGCCAGCAACGGCTGCAGCCAACGGCCGCCGGGTATATAGCGCCGGGTGAGGTGGATGTCAGAATTGGAAGTAGATGAACGCACGTTCGTCGCCCCCGGATGCCAGGAAAAGACCGATCAGGCAGACTGCGGCGATGGCCGCGCGGCCTCCTTCAGGCGCGCGAGCCAGCCATTCGTCGAGTGAGCTGTCGCGATGGCGCCATTGCCAGGCGAACATAATGAGGGCCGCGGCAAGGGCCACCACTTGGGCGACCGACCCACCCTCGATCCGAGTGAATCCTTTCAAGAACGCCCAGGCGATGTCAGGAGTTGCCGCCCGGAACGGAACCCAGGCCACGCAAACCAAGAGGAACGTCACGATGGTCAGAAGGGCGTCCGCACCACGCCACGTCAGCGCGGGCCAACGTTTCCGCCACGCCCGCTCGACCACGAGAAACAGGCCGTGCAGACCGCCCCAGGCCACGAACATCCAGGAGGCACCGTGCCAGAGCCCTCCCAGCAGCATGGTTAGCATAAGATTCCGAGAAGTGGCCCAGGCACCGCCACGGCTGCCACCCAGGGGTATATAGAGATAATCGCGCAACCATGTCGACAGGGAGATGTGCCAGCGACGCCAGAAATCCGAGAAGCCCCGAGCCCCGTAGGGAAAACGGAAGTTATCGGGAAAGGCGAAGCCGAAGCACAATGCCAGGCCGATCGCGCAGAGCGAATAACCGCCGAAGTCGAAGTAGATCTGACCCGCAAAGCCAAAGAACGCTGCCAGCGTTGGCACGAGGCCATGCGTGCCCGCGCCTGCATAAACCATGTCCACCACCGGTGCGAAGAGGCGATCGGCGAACACCGATTTGCAGAACAGCCCTATCAGCACGAGCACGAGGCCATAGGCCGCCTGGTCGGCCGTCGGCAGGGTCGGTTTTTCCAGTTGGGGAAGCAGTGCCCTCGCCCGGACGATAGGGCCAGCTACCAGATGCGGGAAGAAGGCCACGAACAGCGCATAGTCACGCAGATCTGTACGTCCATCGATCTCCCCGCGATAGACGTCGATCGTGTAAGAGAGCGACGCGAAGGTATAGAACGAGATGCCCACGGGAAGCACGATGTCCCAACCCGGGGGCGCGTAGGCGATGCCCATCAGTCCCAGCAGACTCTGCGTGTTGGCGAGTACGAATCCGCCGTACTTGAAAAAGCCTAGCAGGCCGAGGTTAGCCACCAGGCTCACCAGCAAGAGAATTTTGCGCCTCCCCACATGATCCGTGGCAGCAATTCGCCGCGCCAACCACCAGTCAAGAGTGGTCGAGAAGGCCAGAATGACCACGTAGGCTGGATTCCAAGCGGCATAGAAGACATAGCTTGCCGCTAATAAGAAGCCCTTGCGCCAGCCCCAACGAGGAAGCAAAAGGTAAACCGGGAACACGACCGCAAAAAAGACTAGAAAAGTCAGTGAGTTGAATAGCACCAATAATCCCCTGCAATGTGCTTCGTTGCGTTGGCGCCGGAGGCCGCCCCCTCCGGGGCATGCGGCGACAGAATGATAACGGAACCCCGGACTCACGCCGCCTTCGCATTCCCATGGCGTGACCGGCCCCACGTTCTGGAGTAGATTTCCCCACGAATCTCGGGGTTAACGGAAGCCACATGGTTTCGAACATGCAGCAACCCATGCTCGCCGGCCTGACGGGCATGGCACGGCGATTGGTCACCGAGGGCGTGCTGCCCGAGGCCGACGTGCGCAAGGCGGTGCAGGACGCCGCCGAGAAGCGCGTTTCCCTCTCGGCCTGGCTGGTCGACCACAACCTCGTGGACAGCGGCCGCCTCTCCCAGGTGGCCTCGGCCGAATTCGGCATGCCGCTGATGGACCTCAGCGCCATGGCGCCTGCCGGCATGCCACTGGACCTGGTTACCGAGGCCCTGATCTCCAAGCACCAGGCCCTGCCCCTGTTCAAGCGCGGCAAGCGCCTGTTCGTGGGCATCGCCGATCCCATGCAGTCCCACGCGCTGGACGAGATCAAGTTCCACTCCAACCACATGGTGGAGCCGGTGCTGGTGGAGCGCGCGCAACTGCGCCGAGTGATCGATTCGGCCCTGTCCACCATGAGCAGCACGGTGCCGGGCTTCGGCGACGACGGCGGCCTGGAAGAACTCTCGCTGGAAAGCGGCGACGACGATGCCGACGGCGGCGCCAGCACGGGCATCGACGCCAACGCCAACGACGACGCCCCGGTCGTCAAGTTCGTCAACAAGATCCTGGTCGACGCCATCAAGCGCGGCGCCTCCGACATCCATTTCGAGCCGTTCGAGTCGGTCTACCGCGTGCGCCTGCGCATGGACGGCATCCTGCGCATCGTGGCCAACGCCCCCATCAAGCTCGGCACGCGCATCGCCTCGCGCCTGAAGGTGATGAGCGGCCTGGACATCGCCGAACGCCGCGTGCCGCAGGACGGCCGCATCAAGCTCAACCTCACCAAGACCCGCGCCATCGACTTCCGCGTGAGCACCCTGCCCACGCTGTTCGGCGAGAAGATCGTGCTGCGTATCCTCGACGGCTCGTCGGCCAAGCTGGGCATCGACAAGCTCGGCTACGAGGAAGACCAGAAGAAGCTCTACCTCGACGCCATCGAAAAACCCTACGGCATGGTGCTGGTCACCGGCCCCACGGGCTCGGGTAAAACCGTCTCGCTCTACACCGCCCTTAACATCCTCAACGTCGAGGGACGCAACATCTCCACCGTGGAAGACCCCGTGGAAATCCGCGTCGAGGGCATCAACCAGGTGCAGCAGAACACCAAGCGCGGCATGACCTTCGCGGCTGCCCTCCGCTCCTTCCTGCGCCAGGATCCGGACGTGATCATGGTCGGCGAAATCCGCGACCTGGAAACCGCCGAGATCGCCATCAAGGCCGCGCAGACCGGCCATATGGTGCTGTCCACCCTGCACACCAACGACGCGCCGCAGACCATCGCCCGCCTGATGAACATGGGCATCGCGCCCTACAACATCACCTCGTCGGTCACCCTGATCATCGCCCAGCGCCTGGCCCGCCGCCTGCACGACTGCAAGCGCCAGGTGCACCTGCCGCCCGCCGCCCTGCTCGCCGAGGGGTTCACCCAGGAGGAGATCGACGCCGGCATGACGGTCTACGAGCCGGTGGGTTGCGACGGCTGCAACGAGGGCTACAAGGGCCGCGTGGGCATCTACCAGGTGATGCCGATGGTCGAGGAAATCCAGAAGATCGTGCTGGAGGGCGGCAACGCCCTGCAGATCGCCGAGGTGGCCACCCGGGCGGGCATCAACGACCTGCGCGCCTCGGCCCTGCTCAAGGTCCGCAACGGCGTGACCAGCCTGGCCGAGATCAACCGCGTCACCAAGGATTGATGTTGCGTCGCGGCCCCGTCAGGATGTGCGCCATATGGCAGAAAAATAAGCGGAAAGTCGTTCAGACTATCCGCCGGTGCGGGGCGCCCCAGGGCGCCTTCGTGACAGATTGACAGGGGGAATACCGCGAATGGCTCTCGCCACCGCCAAACAGAACACCCGGGCCGTGGGCGCCGCGCGAGCGGAAGTGTCCAAGCTCACCATGTACGACTGGAGCGCCCTGGACAAGCGCGGCAAGCGCATGACCGGCGAGATGCAGGCCAAGAACGCCGCTTTGGTGAAGGCCGAGCTGCGCCGCCAGGGCATGAACCCGCAGACGGTCCGCGAGAAGTCCAAGCCCCTGTTCGGCTCCAGCGGCTCCAAGGTGAAGCCGCGCGACGTGGCCATCTTCAGCCGGCAGATCGCCACGATGATGGCCTCGGGCGTGCCGATGGTGCAGGCCTTCGACATCATCGCCGGCGGCCAGAAGAACGTCCGCTTCAAGAAGATCCTCACCGACGTCAAGACCAACATCGAGGGCGGCGCCTCGCTGCACGAGGCCCTGGGCCAGTACCCGGTGCAGTTCGACGAGCTGTACCGCAACCTCGTCCACGCGGGCGAATCGGCCGGCGTGCTCGATACCATCCTCGATACCGTGGCCACCTACAAGGAGCGTACCGAGGCGATCAAGGGCAAGATCAAGAAGGCCCTGTTCTACCCGGCCATGGTGATGGTCGTGGCCTTCCTGGTCACGATGATCCTGCTGCTCTTCGTGGTGCCGGTGTTCCAGCAGACCTTCAAGGACGCCGGTGCCGACCTGCCGGTGCCCACCCTCATCGTGGTGAAGGCCTCGGAATTCGCGCAGTCGTACTGGTGGCTGATGCTCGCGGTCATCATCGGTGCCGGCGTGGCCTTCGTCATGGCGAAGAACCGTTCGCCGAAATTCGCCCATTTCCTCGATCGCCTGTCGCTGCGCATCCCGGTCATCGGCAACGTGCTGCGCCAGTCGGCCTTGGCCCGCTTCGCCCGTACGTTGGGCGTGACCTTCCAGGCCGGCGTGCCCCTGGTGGAAGCCCTCGAGGCCGTCTCGGGCGCCACCGGCAGCATCGTCTACGGCGAGGCCGTACTGCGCATGCGCGACGACGTCTCGGTGGGCCACCAGCTCCAGCTCGCGATGCGCCAGACCGACCTCTTCCCGAACATGGTGGTGCAGATGACCGCCATCGGCGAGGAATCCGGCTCGCTCGACTCGATGCTGTTCAAGGTGGCGGAGTTCTACGAGGAAGAAGTCAACAACGCGGTGGATACGCTCAGCAGCCTGCTCGAGCCGTTCATCATGGTGATCCTCGGCGGCCTCGTGGGCGGCATGGTCATCTCGCTCTACCTGCCGATCTTCAAGATCGCCGGTACGACGTAAGCCGCCCTAGCGAAGGGCACCCTACCAGGCCCTCCCCCGCAAGGAGGGCCTTTTCCTATCCACGGACCCCTCATGCCGGATCTACCGCTTTCCCTCTGGATCGCCTTCGCCACCGTCTTCGGCCTGCTCGTGGGCAGCTTCCTCAACGTCGTGATCCTGCGCACCCCGCTGCGCATGCAATGGGAATGGCGCCGCCAGGCCCGCGAGGTGCTCGAGCTGCCCGAGGTCGACGAGCCGAAGCCGCCCGGCGTGGCGCTCGAACCCTCGCACTGCCCGCACTGCAAGCACCGGCTGGCGGTACGCGACAACATCCCCCTGTTCGGTTGGCTGTTCCTCCGTGGGCGCTGCCGGTACTGCGGTGAACGCATTTCGGCGCAGTATCCGCTCGTGGAGGCGATCGCGGGCGTGGCCAGCGCGCTGGTGGTCTGGCGCTTCGGCATCGGCGCGGGCACGCTCGCGGCCCTGCTGTTCACCTATCTGCTGATCGCCCTGTCGGGCATCGATGCCCGCACGCAGTTGCTGCCCGACGAACTCAACTATCCCCTGCTGTGGATCGGCCTGGGCCTCACGCTCGTTCCCGCGTGGCAGCCCCTGCCGGTGGAGCCGTCCTCGGCGATCCTGGCCGCGCTCGTCGGCTACCTCAGCCTGTGGAGCATCTACTGGCTGTTCAAGCTGCTCACCGGCAAGGAAGGCATGGGCCATGGCGATTTCAAGCTGCTCGCCGCCCTGGGCGCATGGATGGGGCCGACGGCCCTGCTTCCCATCGTGTTGCTGTCGTCGCTGATCGGCGCGATCGTGGGCGGCACGCTGATGGTTCTGCGCGGCCGTGACCGTGACGTGCCGATGCCTTTCGGCCCGTATATCGCCGCGGCCGGCTGGGTCTGGCTGATGTGCGGAGACACCCTCTTGAACGGCTACCTGCGGCTGACGGGGATGCAATGAGCCGCGTGATCGCCCTCACCGGCGGAATCGCCTCGGGCAAGAGCGCGGTGGAGCGCCGCTTCGAGGCCTTGGGCGTGCACGCTTACGACGCCGACGTGGCGGCGCGTGCGGTGGTCGAACCCGGTTCGCCCGCGTTGGCGGAGGTCGCCCGCGTGTTCGGCGCGGAGGCGCTGGACGCCGAAGGCCGCCTCGATCGCGCGGCGATGCGCCAGCGCGTGTTCGACGATCCCTCGGCGCGGACCCAACTGGAGGACATCCTGCATCCGCGCATCCGCGAGTGGCTGCGCGCGGCGGTCGAGGCCGACCGTGGCCCGTATTGCATCCTGTCGATCCCGCTGCTGGCGGAGAACCATGCGCAGTACGGATGGGTGGATCGCGTGCTGGTGGTGGATGCGCCGGAGGACGTTCGCGTGGCGCGGCTGGTGAAGCGCGACGGCATCGACGAGGCGCTGGCGCGGAAGATGATCGCGGCTCAGGCGTCGCGGGAGCAGCGTCTGGCGATCGCGGATGACGTGATCGTCAATGATGGGGATGAGGCGGCGCTGGATCGGCAGGTGGACGAGCTGCACGATAGATACGTGCTGCTGGCGCGAAAATCGTAGCGATACGGCGGCTTTTTCGCCGATGCGATCGACTCCCACCCCTTTGGTAGGTGGTTTCGACGAACTTTCTACCGGAGGAGTGGGAGCCGATCGCATCGGCGAATCCCGCAGCCTCAGGTCATCGAAGCCGCCGCCAGCCTCTCGGCCACGAACTCCTCCGCCGGTACCGGCCGCCCGATGTGGTAACCCTGCACCACGTCGCAATCCATCTCCACCAGCCTCAGCAGGGTTTCCTCGTTCTCCACGCCCTCGGCCACCGCCTCCATCCCGAGGCGGTGCGCCACCTCCACCATCGCGCGCACGAGTTGCTCCGTGCGCATGTCGGTGGTCATGGCACTCACGAACGAGCGGTCGATCTTCAGTTCCGTCGCCGGGAAATGACGCAGGTAGGCGAACGAGGCGTAACCCGTGCCGAAATCGTCGATGGCCACGCGCACGCCGCGGTCGCGCAGGCGGCGCAGGCCGCGCACGCTCACGTCGAGGTCGGTGAGCAGGGCCGTCTCGGTGATCTCCACGATGGTGGTTTCGGCAGGCACGCCCCAGATGTCGAGCGCGCCGAGGATGTGCTCGGCGAAGCCATGCTCCACGAACACGCGCGGCGAAAGGTTGATCGCCACGTCGAGCGGGCACTTGCCCCGATGCAGCGAGGCCACGTGGCGCAGCGAGGCGTTGAGGCTCCAGCGGGTGAGCGGCACGATCAGGTCGCTGCGCTCGGCGAAGGGGATAAAATCGCCCGGCGCCACGTCGCCGTGCATGGGCGTGCTCCAGCGCGCCAGCGATTCCACCCGCACCATCTCGCCGCTGCGCAGGTCGCGCAGCGGCTGGAAGGCCACGTGCAGCCGATTGCCCTCGATGTCTTCGCGCAGTTCGCCGTAGAGGATTTCCACCGGCGTCACGTCGGGCTCGTAGATGGCGAACGGCTCGCCCAGTCGCACCGCGTCGTCGTGGGCCATCTCGGCGCGACGGTAGAGCCACTCGGCGGAGTTGCCGTGGTCGGGATGCATGGCCACGCCGATGGTGACCCGCCCGTGCCAGGGACGCTCCGGGTGCGGCAGAGGCGTGTCGAAGGCTCCCACGATGCGGGTGGCCGCGAGCATCGCATGCGTGCGGTTGCGCACCGCCGGCAGCACGATCACGAAGTTGTCGTCCCCGGCGACGAACACCTTGTCGACGTGGCGCAGGGCATCGACGATGCGCTCGCGCGCGGCGAGCATGATGTCGTTGCCGAAACCGTAGCCGAAGCGCAGTTGCAGTTCGCGCATGCCCTTCAGGCGCACCACCAGCACGGCGCACAGGCCCGTATCGGGTACCGCGCGGTCCAGCATGACCTGCACCGCGGGAAGGATGTGGGACCGCTCGCTCATGACCTGATGATTCCCCTCGGATCGATGCCGTGACTGCCGAACGGCAGGGTACGCTGGATATCCCTGCGTACGCCGTCTTCCTGCTGCATGAGGTCGACGACGACCGGCTCGCCGATCGCCTGCTTGTCCGCACGGCTGAGCAATGCTACCCGCGGCTGCAGGCGCCGTGCAGGGTTCTGCATCATCACCACCGCCACCTCGCCCGTGTTGAGCTCCACCAGCGACCCGGTGGGATAGACGCCGATGCAGGCCTGGAACTGCTCCACCAGTTCCCCCTGGAACTCGCGATCGCGCCCGGCGTACATGTGCCGGACGGCGTTGTGCTGCGACACCGGGGCGCGGTACGGCCGGTCGGCCGACATCGCCTGGTAGGTGTCGATGATGGCCGCGATGCGGCCGGCCAGGGGAATGGCCGTACCGACGAGGCCGGCCGGGTAGCCGGTGCCGTCGAAGCGCTCGTGGTGGGTGGCGACCATGTCGCGCACCTCGGCGTCGGTGACGCCGGCGCGGTCGAGGATGGCCATGCCCTCCTCCACGTGCTGCCGAGCCTGCGCCCACTCGGCGTCGTTGAGCGGACCGTCGCGCTCGAGCACCTCGGGCGGCAGGCGGCACATGCCGACGTCGAGCAGGAGGCCGCCCTTGGCCAGGCTGACGATGGCCTCCTCGTCGAATCCCATGTGGCGCCCGAAGGCGGCCGCGAGGCTTCCGCAGCCGACCGCCCGACGGTAGGCGTAGCCGTCGCGGCGGCGCAGGCTTTCCACCCAGAGGAAGGCGTCGGCGCTGCGCAGCACGCTGCTGACCATGGGCCGGACGGCGGCGTCGAGCGCCTCCCGGTCGAAGCCACCCTCGTTGCGCACGTCGCGCATGAGGCGGCCGGTGAAACCATGCATCGCCTCGAAGGCTTCCTCCGCGCGGGGCAGTTCCTCGTCGTGGGTGGCGGTGTCGGCATAGGTCTGGCGGGAGACCAGGCGCAGGTTGAGCGCCGGGCGCGGGGCCGCGGCGGCGACGACGCGCGCCGGCATGACGCGGCGCTGCATGTCGACGAACACGTACTTGCAGAAGCGGCTGAGCCTATCGATGTCGTCCCGCGAAGTGATCGGCACGCCCGCTATCGGAAACGGGGTGTCGGACCACTCGCAATCCAGGCGGCTGACGTACATGCCGACTTCCAGGTCGGACACGAACACGCGCCTCTCCACCAGATCGTACGCCACTTGCCACTGCTCCTTCGGTTCGAACGATGACGCACCTGACCGCCGCGACGCATCCCCTCCCGGTGCGTCGCATTCAGCTGAACAGCATGCCGAATTTGCCTTCCCCGGGGCTACCCACGGTCGACCCGGGGCTTATCGGCCGGTTCAGGTGAAACTGAAGAGCCTTGGAGGCATGTCAGGAAAAGGAGCGACACCCGGTCTTCTCGGGCAAGCCCACCCAAGGCATCGTCCCAAGGAGACGCCCCATGAACCGCCTGATTCCCGTGCTCCTGCTCGCCCTGACCGCCTGCACCGCCTCGGCCCGCGAAGAGGGTGTGCGGCTGCCTCCCCCCTCGCTCGATGCCGCCGCAGCCGCCGGCGACGCCACCGCCGTCTTCGCCGGCGGCTGCTTCTGGGGCGTCGAGGGGGTGTTCCAGCACGTGCGCGGGGTGAAAAGCGTGCGCACCGGCTACGCCGGCGGCGACGCGGCCCATGCCAACTACGACGACGTGAGCGATGGCGACACGGGCCACGCCGAGTCGGTGAAGGTGGTCTACGATCCCGCCCAGGTCACCTACGGCCAGCTGCTGCAGGTGTTCTTCTCCGTGGTGCAGGACCCCACGCTGCTCAACCGCCAGGGCCCCGACAGTGGCACCCAGTACCGATCCGCGATTTTTTACGGCACGCCCGAACAGAAGAAGGTGGCCGATGCCTACATTGCCCAGCTTACCGCCGCCCACGCGTTTTCCGGGCCGATCGTGACCCAGGTGGTTCCGCTGAAGGGTTTCTATCTTGCCGAAAACGAGCACCAGGACTACATGCGGCTGAATCCGGATACCCCGTACATCGCGATCAACGACAGGCCGAAGGTGCTGGCGTTGGCGCGGATCTATCCGGAGCGGTACACCCCGCAGTGGGCCAATGGGCGGTAGTCCCGAATCGCGGACAGGGTCCGCTCCCACCCGCCAGTAGGAAAATCCACTGCCGAAGGGTGGGAGTGGACCCGGTCCGCGATTCCCGCGAAGCGTCGGTCAGCCGATCATCGGCAGCTTCAGTCCCTGCTCCTTTGCGCACGCCACGGCGTCGTCATACCCCGCATCCGCATGCCGCATCACGCCCGTGCCCGGATCGTTCCACAGCACGCGGGCGATGCGCCGATCCGCCGCCTCGCTGCCGTCGCAGACGATCACCACGCCGCTGTGCTGGCTGTAACCCATGCCGACGCCGCCGCCGTGATGCAGGCTCACCCAGGTGGCGCCGCCGGCCACGTTGAGCATCGCGTTCAACAGCGGCCAGTCGCTCACGGCGTCGCTGCCGTCGCGCATGGCTTCGGTTTCGCGGTTGGGGCTGGCGACCGAACCCGAATCCAGGTGGTCGCGACCGATCACCACCGGCGCCTTGAGTTCGCCGTTGCGCACCATCTCGTTGAAGGCCAGGCCCAGGCGATGGCGTTGGCCCAGTCCCACCCAGCAGATGCGCGCCGGCAGGCCCTGGAAGCGGATGCGCTCGCCGGCCATGTCGAGCCACCGATGCAGGTGCGGATCGTCGGGGATCAGCTCCTTCACCTTGGCGTCGGTCTTGTAGATGTCTTCCGGATCGCCCGACAGCGCCACCCAGCGGAACGGGCCCACGCCGCGGCAGAACAGCGGGCGCACGAAGGCGGGCACGAAGCCGGGGAAGGCGAACGCGTCGCCCAGGCCTTCGTCTTTCGCCATCTGGCGAATGTTGTTGCCGTAATCGAAGGTGGGCACGCCCTGCGCATGGAAGGCGAGCATCGCCTCGACGTGGCGACGCATCGAGGCCTTGGCCGCGCGCGACGTACCGGCCGGGTCGCTCTTGCGACGCTCGAACCATTCCTCCACCGTCCAGCCCGACGGCAAATAGCCGTTGACCGGGTCGTGGGCGCTGGTCTGGTCGGTAACCGCGTCGGGCCGGACCCCACGGCGCACCAGTTCGGGCAGCACGTCCGCCGCGTTGCCCAGCAGGGCCACGGACACCGCGCGACCTTCCTTCGCGTAACGCTCGAGCCTTGCCAGGGCGTCGTCGAGGTCGCTGGCCTGTTCGTCGACGTAACGCGTCTTCAGGCGGAAGTCGATGCGGCTCTGCTGGCACTCCACGGTGAGTGACGACGCGCCAGCCAGGCTCGCGGCCAGCGGCTGCGCGCCACCCATGCCGCCCAGGCCCGCCGTGAGGATCCAGCGGCCGGCGAGGTTGCCGCCGTAGTGCTGGCGGCCCATTTCCACGAAGGTTTCGTAGGTGCCCTGCACGATGCCCTGCGACCCGATGTAGATCCACGAGCCGGCCGTCATCTGGCCGTACATCATGAGTCCCTTGCGATCGAGTTCGTTGAAGTGCTCCCAGTTGGCCCAGGCCGGCACGAGGTTGGAGTTGGCGATGAGTACGCGCGGCGCGTCCGGGTGCGACGGGAATACGCCCACCGGCTTGCCCGACTGCACCAGCAGGGTTTCGTCGTCGCGCAGTTCGCGCAGGGAGCGCAGGATCGCGTCGAAGCATTCCCAGTTGCGCGCTGCGCGGCCGATGCCGCCGTACACCACCAATTCGGCCGGATTTTCCGCCACCTCGGGATCGAGGTTGTTCTGCAACATGCGGAACGGGGCTTCGGTGAGCCAGCTCTTGCAGGTAAGTTCCGCGCCGCGCGGCGCGCGGACGGTTCGGGTGGTGTCGATGCGCGTCACGGCCGTCATCGGGAGCTCCGTCAATGCGGGAAAGCGCCGATTATGGGCGGCGGCCTTCACGCGCCGCCATACGCGATGCAGCAATCAGCGGCCGGTGCTCGACGTGCCGGCCGGCGGGGGCGGCTGCCCCGGGTGGCGATCGTTGTACCGTTTGACCTCGTCGTCCTGCTTGGCGCGGTAGAGGTTCTGCTGGGTGCGATTGGCGTTGTCGAGCTGGCTGCGCAGGGCCGGATCGGTGGTCGCGTTCATCTGCCGGTTGACGTTGTCCTGCTGCAACTGCTGCTGCACCGCGTTCTGGCGTTGCTGGCTCTGCACCCGGGAGCGATCCACCGCGCGCTGCCAGTCTTGCTGCGCCGACGATGGCGCCGTGTAGGCCGGCCGCTGGGGCTGCCCGGCGGGGCGGGAGGGTTGTTGGGGCTGTGCCTGCGCGAGCGCCAGGGCGGGAAGCGCGGCGGCGAGCAGGAACAGAAATTTCTTGCGTGATGAATTGGTCATCGTCCTGGTCCATCATTTCAGGGACTGTCCCCAGATTACGTTTCCCTACATGAATCCTGCGTTTTCCTTTCGGTGGCGCCTCGCCGCCGTATGGCTGATCGGCCTGTTCGCCGGTTGCGCCCAGCAGCCGCCCCGCCCCGCCACCCTGCCGCATCCCGTGTTGCTCGTCTCGATCGATGCTTTCCGGCCCGATTACCGCGAGCGCGGCCTCACGCCCAACCTCGATGCCTTGGCCGACGACGGCGCCCACGCGCCCTATATGCTGCCGTCGTTTCCCTCGCTGACCTTTCCCAACCACTACACGCTGGTCACCGGCCGCGTGCCCGACCGCAACGGCATCGTGAACAACACGATGCGCGACCCGGTGCTGGGCAAGTTCAGCCTGTCCCGGCACGATGCCACCAGCGACGGCCGCTGGTGGGCCGATGCCGAGCCGATCTGGGTAACGGTGCAGAAGCACGGCCTGCACACGGCCACGATGTTCTGGCCGGGCACCGAAGCGAAGATCCATGGCGTCCGGCCGGATCGCTGGATTCCGTTCGACGATTCGCTCACCTCGCGCCAGCGCGTGGACAAGCTGCTCTCCTGGATCGACGAGCCAGGCGCCACGCCCGTCTTCGACACGCTGTATTTCGACGCCGTGGACCACGCCGGGCACGAGTACGGCCCCGATTCGCCGGAAGTGAACGCGGCATTGCGGGAGGTGGACGACGCCCTGGGTTACCTGGTCGCCGGGCTTCGTCGCCGGGGCCTCTACGATCGGATGAACATCGTGGTGCTGTCCGACCACGGCATGGCCTACGTGCCCAAGGGCAACATCGTGTTCGCCGACCAGGAAACCGACCTTGACGACCTGGAGCCGGTGTCCTACGGCGTGATGGCCACGTTCGATCCCAAGCCCGGCCACGACGACACCCGTGCCGTGGCCCGCCTGCTCGGCCCGCATGAGCACATGAAGTGCTACCGCCGCGAAGACCTGCCCAAGCGGCTCGACTACGGCACCCACCGCCGCGTGCCGGCGTTCCTGTGCCTGGCGGATACCGGCTGGGCGATCATCAGCCACGAGGTGCTGGCCCAGCGCAAGGACCCGATGTCGCTCGGCGAGCACGGCTACGACAACCTCGATCCGACCATGCGCGCGCTGTTCGTGGCGCACGGGCCGGATATCGCCCGGGGCGTCACCGTGGCGCCGTTTCCCAACGTCGACGTCTACCCCCTGCTCATGCACCTGCTGGGCATCCCCGCCCTGCCCAACGACGGGCACCTGGACGACGTGAAGGGCGTGCTGGCGCCCCGGGACCGGGGAATCCCGTAGAATTGGGGGCATGCGCCAGATCTATACCTCGCCCCGCCACGACAACATCGACCGGATCGTGGCCCTCCTCGCCGAGCACGACGTGGAGACCACGGTCACCAACCGGTCGAACTGGAACCGCTCGTCCTACCAGCGGTTCAGCTACTCGCAGCGCAACGACAACCGCGAGTCGTGGCCCCAGGTGTGGGTCAAGAGCGCCGACGACTTCCCGAAGGCCCGCGCCCTGCTGAAGGACATCGGCATCGAGCCGGTGGTGCGCTTCCAGGAAGAACTCCGCGTCCACCGCAATCCGGGCTTGCAGCCGCCCGCGCAGCGCACCGCGGCGCGCGTGCGGCTGATGGTGCTCGCGATCGTCGCCGGCGTGGCGGTGGTGGCGGTGCTGAAGGCCACCCAGGTTCTCTGAATGGACGGCGATGCCGCGTCCACGCCTGCCCACCGGATCCTGCGCGAACGCACGCGCGACGCGCACGAGGCGGTCGAAGCCGCCGAGGGTATGCGGCGGTTGATGGATGGGCGGATGGACGAGGCCGGCTATGAGGCATTGCTGGCGGCGCAGTGGGGGTTGTTTCGGGCGTGGGAGCATGAGCGGGCCGGTTGGCTCGACGGCATTTCGTCTCGCTGGCTCTACACGTCGCGCTTGGCTCCGCTCGACATGGATCTTGCCGCAAGTCCCTTCGCGGACGGCATCCGCTCCCACCCCCTACCGGAGGATGGCAGCGGATCCTATCCGCGATTCCCGCGAACCGAGCCATCCGAAGCCACCTTCTGGGGCGAACTCTACGTCGTCGAAGGCTCCACCCTCGGCGCCCGTCTCATCGTCAAGCACCTGCGCGAACGCTTCCCCGCGCATCCTCACCGCTACTACGCCTTGGGCGAAACCACACCTGCCCGCTGGCGCCGCTTCCAGTCCCTCCTCGACGCCGAACTGAAGGACGACGACGCCCGGCATCATGCCGTGGAAGGCGCCCATCACATGTTCGCGCGCTTTCGACAAGCGCTACAGGATCCTGCCGCCCATGTCTGAGCTGCCCGACCTCACCGCCTGCGATCGCGAACCGATCCACATTCCCGGCTCGATCCAACCCCATGGCGTACTTCTGGTCGTGGACGCGGCAACGCGGTCGATCGTCCAGGCCAGCGAGAACGCGCCCGAACTCTTCGGCACGAACATCGGCACCCTGCTCGACGCCCCCCTGGACGACGTATTGACGCTGCCGGCGGACCTGTTCGACGACGACGAACGGCCCGCGCACAGCGCCTGGGTACGGGTGGGGTTTCCCACCTGTACGCACGATGCCGACTGGTACGCCTGCGTGCATGCCTACGACACACGGTGGATGGTCGAGATCGAGCCGCGCGAAGCCTATTTCGAGGACGACCCGATCCGCGTCGCCTACGAGCTGGCCCGCAAGCTCGAAAACGACCCCACCGTCGAACGCGCCGCGGCCCGCATGGCGCGCAGCCTGCGCAACGTGCTCGGCTACGACCGGATCATGGTCTACCGCTTCGACCACGAGTGGAACGGCGAAGTGGTGGCCGAGGCACGCCGCGACGATCTCGAGGCCTATCTCGGCCTGCACTACCCGCATACCGATATCCCGGCGCAGGCCCGCGCCCTTTACCTGCGCAACCGCGTGCGACAGATCAGCGACTGCAAGTACGTGCCGTCGCGCATCCTGCCCGCCTACGATCCGCAGACGGGCGAAGCCACCGATCTCTCCGACGTGTCGTTGCGCAGCGTCTCGCCGGTGCACCTGGAATACCTCGGCAACATGGGCGTCACCGGCACGCTGGTGGCCTCCATCATCACCGGCGGCCGCCTGTGGGGCCTGATCTCCTGCCACCACTACAGCCCGTTCTTCGCCGACCACCAGATGCGCGAGGTCGCCGACGCCATGGCGCGCTCGTTCGCCGCGCGCGTGGCCGCCGTCGAAGAACTCGACCACATCGAAATCGAAAGCACCCTGCTCACGGTGCGCGAGAAACTCATCACCGCGTTCAACGAGAGCGAGCGCGTCGATCCGGACCTGCTCGCCTCGCTGGCGCCCGAACTGCTCGACGTGGTGGACGCCGATGGCGTCGCCGTGTTCGTCGGTCCACGCGTGATCCGGCATGGCATCCTGCCGGATGAAGCCACCTTGCTGCGCATTCGTCGCGCGGTCGGCGGCGAAGAGCTCACCGGCAACGATGGCGTGGTGGGAGTGCTGCACACCGACAGCCTCGGCGAGCGATTCCCCGGGCTGGACGATCCCGCCGCCACCGGGACCGCCGCCGGCATCATCTACATGCCCCTGGAGTCGGGCACGACGACGGCGGCGCTGATGTGGACGCGAACGGAGCAGGTCCGCCAAGTCCGCTGGGGCGGCAATCCGTCGCTCGCCAAACTGGAGACCATTCCCGGCGCGCGCCTGTCGCCACGGCAGAGTTTCGCCGCCTGGCAGGAAACCGTGCGCGGGCGTTCGCGCCCCTGGTCTCGCCAGCACCTGGATTCGGCGCGGGGCCTGCGCGTGCTCATCGAACTGATGTCGGCGCGGAATCCGGCCGCCTGAGGCGCGCGACGCGGTGACATCGGCTTTCGCGGAGCGCTATAAGATGACTCCATGACCGACCGCGTCCGCCTCTTCCAGACCTTGCCGCACACCTGCGGCTACTACGCCGAGCGGACGGCGCAGAATCTCGTCGTCGATCCCGGCGCGCCGCACCTCGACCGCCTGTACGGCCCCGCCCTGTCCAAAGGGTTCCGTCGCGCGGGAGGCCACCTTTACCTGCCGCAATGCAACGGCTGCCAGGCCTGCGTACCCTGTCGCATCGACGTGGAGCGATTCGAGCCCAACCGTACGCAGCAGCGCTGCCTGAAGCGCAACGCCGACCTGACGGTCACAGAGGCGATACCGGGTTTCACGCACGAACGGCATGCGCTGTACGAACGCTATCTCCAGGCGCGGCACAGCGGCGGCGGCATGGATTCGGCCGACGCCGACGATTTCCAGCGGTTCCTGAGCGCGCCGTGGAGCCCGACGCTGTTCATGGAATTTCGCCGGGGCGATCGCCTGCTGGGCGTGGCCGTCACCGACGTGTTGCTGGCCGGCGTCTCGGCGGTCTATACCTTCTTCGACCCCGACGAATCGGCGCGCAGCATCGGCACCTTCGGCGTTCTCCAGCAGGTGGACCTGGCCAGGCGTCGCGGCATCCCCTACCTCTACCTCGGTTTCTGGATCGCCAACCATCCCAAGATGGATTACAAGCGCCGTTTCCACGCGCTCGAAGTGCGTCGCCACGGCCGCTGGATCGCGATGCCCGACTGACGGTGCGACGGCGGGATTCCGCCCCCTCCGCGACCGCAGGGGGGCGGCCGGTCGTATCGGCGAATGGCGCTACGACGAAGCCCGTCAGGCCCTGGCTCGTGCCCAGCAAGAGATCACGCGGTGGATCTCCTCGACCCCGTCGAACAACGCCGCCGGCCCCGGCTGGAGAATCAGGGGCGACTTGATTTCGTGCAGTTCGCCGTCGCGCACGGCGGGCACGTCGGCCCAACCCGGTCGCGCCGCCACGTGCTCCGGGCGAAACCGCTTGCCGCACCACGAACCCAGCACGATATCGGGCGAGCGGCGCACCACTTCCAGGGGATCGGCGAGGATGCGCTGTTTCGCCAGAGGCTCTTCGAGCAATTCGGGAAACACGTCATCGCCGCCGGCGATGCGCACCAATTCACCCACCCAGCGGATGCCGGTGATGAGCGGTTCGTCCCATTCCTCGAAATACACGCGCGGACGGCGCGGCAGCGCCGCGGCGAGCGTCGCGATGCGGGCGAGGTTCGCTTCGGCCAGGTCGGCCAGCGCGTGCGCTTTCGGCGCCGCGCCCACCATCGCGCCGAGCCGGCGGATGTACGCGACGATACCTTCGACGCTTCGGTGGTTGCTGATCCACACTTCCACGCCCGCCCGTATGAGCTCGCGCGCGATGTCGGCCTGGATGTCGGAAAATCCGATCGCGAGATCGGGCTTCAGGTCCAGGATCTGGCCGATCTTCGCGCTCGTGAACGCGGATACCTTAGGCTTTTCCTTGCGCGCACGAGGCGGCCGCACGGTGAATCCGGAGATGCCGACGATGCGGTGCTCCTCGCCGATCGCGTAGAGGATTTCCGTCGGCTCTTCGGTGAGGCAGACGATGCGTTGCGGATAAGCGTCCGGCATCAATGCCCCGAAACGGTGATGGTGATCTTGCGCTGGTGGGCTTCGTGGCGATGCTCGTAGAGGAACAGGCCTTGCCAGGTACCGAGCAGCGGGCGGGCGTTATGCACGGGCACGGAAATCGATACGCCGGTGAGCACCGATCGGACGTGGGCCGGCATGTCGTCGGGGCCTTCGTCACGGTGGCGGAACAAGGGATCGCCATCGGGCACCAGCCGGGCGAAGAATCGCTCCAGGTCGGCCACCACGGTGGGATCGGCGTTCTCGCCGATCAGCAGCGACGCGCTCGTATGCTGCACGAAGACATGGGCGATACCCGTGTTCACACCGCTGGCGGCGATGGCGTCGGCCAGACGGTCGGTAACCTCGACGAGCGACCGGCCGCGCGTATGCACGGTGACGGTGGACTGCGCAACGTGCTGAACGGGCTGAGCGCGGCTCATGGCGACCTCACGGATAGAGCAGACGGGAGGTCCAGCTTGTACCGTCAACGGTGTGCACGATGCGTTCGTGCAGGCGGAAGGTGGCGCCGTACCAGAATTCGACGCGATCGGGCTCCACGAGGTAACCGCCCCAGTGCGGCGGACGGGGGACGTCGCGGCCCTCGAACTCCTTCTCGTAATGGGCCACGCGATCTTCGAACGTCTGCCGGTCGGGAAGCGCCTGGCTCTGCTTCGAGGCCCAGGCGCCGATCTGGCTGCCCCGCGGGCGCCTGGCGAAGTACGCATCGGATTCGTCCGCGCCGGTCTTCGTGGCGCGGCCCTCGAAACGCACCTGGATGCCCTCGCGGATCTGCTTCCAGTGGAAGCACAGCGCGACCTGCGCGTGCGAGGCGATCTGGCTCGCCTTGTCGCTTTCGTAGTTGGTAAAGAAGCGCAGGCCTTTTTCGTCGAAGCTCTTGAGCAGCACGATGCGCGAATGCACGCGGCCGTCCCGGAAGGTGGCCAGGTTCATCGCCGTGGGTTCGCGGTCGCCGCTGGCCTTCGCTTCGTCGAGCAGGCCGCGAAAGGTGTCGAGGATCTCGGGAGTGAGCATGACGGGCTATGCTTGACGGCCATGGAAGCCCACGATGCTAGCACGCTGGCCGATGCCGTCCTCGCACGTTTTGTCGCGCCGGCCGGACGGGCTCGGGCGCCGTTCGTGCTGGGCGTGTCCGGCCTGCAGGGCAGCGGCAAGAGCACGCTGGCGGCCGGCCTCGTCGCGCGGGCCGGCGAACTCGGCTGGGGTGCCGTGGCCCTGTCGCTGGACGACGCCTACCTCACGCGCGCCGAGCGAGACACGCTGGGCCGGGAGGTCCATCCGCTGCTGCGCACACGCGGCGTGCCCGGTACCCACGACCTCGCCCTGATCGGCTCCACGCTCGATGCGCTGGGCAAGGCATCCGTCGAGTCGCCCGTCGCCGTGCCACGCTTCGACAAGGGCCACGACGACCGTGACGACGCGCACCTGTGGCCGGTGGTGGCCGAACCGCCCTCCCTGGTGGTGCTGGAAGGATGGTGCCTCGGGCTGGATCCGCAGGACGACGCCGCGTTGGCCGAGCCGGTGAACGCGCTGGAACGCGACGAGGACCGCGACGGAACGTGGCGGCGTTGGGTCAACGTGCGTCTGGCCGGGTATGCGTCGATCTGGCGGCGGCTCGATGCGCTGGTGGTGTTGCAGGCGCCATCGTGGGAAATCGTGGCGCGTTGGCGCGACGAGGCCGAGCGGCCGTTGCGCGAACGGGGCGAGCCGCGGGCGATGGATGCCGATGCGTTGTCGCGGTTCCTGCAGCATTACGAGCGGTTGAGCCGGCATGCGTTGGCGACCCTGGGGCCCAAAGCCGATTTACTGCTCGTTTTGGACGAGGACCGTCGCGTCGCCGCTTCGCATGAATCGCGGACAGGGTCCGCTCCCACCCTTCGGTGGTGAGACTGCTACCGCAAGGTGGGAGCGGACCCTGTCCGCGATTCATGTCGCGATATCACGGCAACAACGCGGCATATCCCTCGCGCGCATCCGGCCACCGGCACCGAAACCCGCTTGCCCGCAGCAAGGCATTCGACAACCGCTTGCTGCCGACGCCCGCCGGTGCCGGTCCATCCGGCGGCAAGGGCGCGCCCAGAAGCCGCGCCACGTGGTCGTAAAGCACGTCGATCGGCAACGGCGTGTCGTCCACCCCGACGTAGACGGGGGCGGGCGATGCCAACGTAAGCACGTGCGCCAGCGCCGCGGCCGCGTCGTCCACGTGGATGCGGTTGGCGTACACGCGCTTTCCGCGCGGCACCCCCGCTTTGCCTTCGCGCAGGCGGTCGAACAACTGCGTGCGCCCCGGGCCGTACAGACCGGCCAGCCGTACCGCCACCCCGTCGGGGCCGAGAAGGCTTTCAGCCTCCCGCAATACGCGTCCGTTGAAACCTGGCGGGTCGGTCGGCGTGCGCTCGTCGACCCAGCCGTCGCCATGCTCGCCGTAGACGGCCGAGGAAGACACGAACACGGTCCGCTTCGGTGGCTCGGGCAACGCCGCGACCAGATGCCGCAAGCCGTCGACGAACAGGGCGCGGTAGGCCGCCTCCTCGCGCCGGTCCGGCGCCGGGGCGAACACCAGCGCATCCACGGCGGGGAGGCCACGCAATGTGTCCGGCCGGGTAAGGTCGCCACGCACCCGGCGCAGGCCATCGCCCGCATCCGCGACGTCGCTGCGTCGCAGGGCATGCACGCGATGTCCGCGCCCGGCGAGCAGGCGCGCGGTGCGCAGGCCGACATCGCCGGCCCCTGCGACGAGGATGGTGTGATATCTCGGAGGCGGGCTTGTTGCTAGCATGGGAGCGATGAATCCTTCGCCCAACCTGTTTCTCGTCGGCCCCACGGGGGCCGGCAAGACCACGATCGGACAGCGCCTCGCGGCGCATTACGGCTTGCCGTTCGTCGATCTCGACGTGGAAATCGAGACCCGTTACGGCGATACGGTAGCGACGATCTTCGAACGCGAGGGCGAAGCCGGTTTCCGTTCGCGCGAGCGCGCGTACCTGGACGAGTTCAGCCGCCGCCCGGGCATCGTACTCGCCACGGGTGCCGGCGCGGTACTCGACCCGGCCAACCGCGACGCGCTGGTGGCCCGCGGTACCGTGCTGATGCTCGGCGTCGAGGTCGACGAACAGCTCGACCGGCTGCGCCACGACGGCACCCGCCCGATGATCGCAGGCGACGACCGCCGCGGCCGCCTGGCATCGCTGGCCGAATCCCGCAACCACCTCTACGAGGAGATCGCGGACCTGATCTTCCGCGGACGGCACGAAGGCGTCGACGACGCCGTTCCGCGCGCCATCGCCCTCCTCGACCGCCACTGGAAACGCTCGTGATGCAAACCGTCGACGTCGAACTGGCCGGACGCGGCTACCCCGTATGGATCGGCCCCGGCCTGCTGGCGGACAGTGCGCGCTGGCGCGCGCGCATCCGCGGCCGCCATGTCCTGGTGGTGAGCAACACCACCGTCGCGCCGCTGTATCTCGCCGCCCTGGCGAAGGGGCTCGATGGCCTGCACTGGTCGTCGTATCTGCTCGACGACGGCGAGACGCACAAGACCTTCGCCAACGTCGGCAAGGTACTCGACGCGCTCGGGCAGCTCGGCGCCACGCGCGACGCCTGCGTGATCGCCCTGGGCGGCGGCGTGGTCGGCGACCTCGCCGGTTTCGCCGCGGCCTGCTGGATGCGCGGCATCGATTTCATCCAGGTGCCGACCACGCTGCTGGCGATGGTCGACTCCTCCGTGGGCGGCAAGACCGGCGTGAACCTGCCCGTGGGCAAGAACCTCGCCGGTGCGTTCCACCAGCCGCGTGCGGTGGTGGCCGACACCGACCTGCTCGCGACCCTGCCCCAGCGCGAATACCTCGCCGGCGTGGCCGAGATCGTCAAGGGCGCCGCCATCGGCGACCTGCCCTTCTTCGAGTGGCTGGAGACGAACGCGGACGCGCTCGCACGCCGCGAGGGTGCCGTGCTCGTGGAGGCCATCGCGCGCAAGTGCCGCTACAAGGCGGGCGTGGTGGCGCGAGACGAAACCGAACAGGGCGAGCGCGCGTTGCTCAACCTCGGCCACACGTTCGGCCACGCGCTGGAAACGGCAGGCAACTACAGCGAGATCCTGCACGGCGAAGGCGTCGCCATCGGCATGGTGCTGGCGGCCCGTCTGTCGGAACGGCTGGGCATGGCGCCGGAGACGGATACGCGTCGCCTCATCGCCCTGCTCGAACGGCTGGGGCTGCCGGTGGCGCCGTCGAAGGTACATACCGCCAGCCGCCTGCTCGACCTGATGCGCCTGGACAAGAAGAACACGGCCGGGACGTTGCGCCTGATCCTGTGGCGAGGCATCGGCCGGGCGGAGATCGTGTCGGGCGTGAGGGACGACGACGTGCTCGGCGTGCTTGAGGCCTAGAAGCCGTAGCGACGCGTTCGCCTGACCGAATGCCCGGGGCTGGATCCCGGCGTACGCCGGGATGACGGTGAGGCAATCCATGACCTTATCCGTTGCCATGCTCCCGGAAGCGACGAGCATACGGCGCGCGATCGGACCCATGCGGGAACGGGAACCCAGGGCCAGGCATGCGGTTATCGCCCGGACGGCACGCGGAAATGCCCTACAATGGCGGGCCCTGCGCCAGCGCGGATCGCCCGATGCGGATTTACCTGCAAACCATGCCCGAAGCCGGGAACGAAGCCCCCCGGTTCGTCCAGATCACCCTCGAGCAGGATCTGTTCGGCGGCTGGACGCTCTACCGCGAGAGCGGCGTGCAGGGTGGCAAGACCATGCTCAAGCGCGAGGTTTTCCTCGAACGGGACAAGGCCCTGGACGCCTTCACCAAGGCACGCGACGCGCAGATCAAGAAGGGGTTCAAGGTGATGTTCTCGCAAGGCCAGGAGTCCGCGCATGGCCGCTGACGTCCTTCGCAACGATCGCTTCTTGCGCGCCCTGCGCCGCGAGGCCACCGACACCACGCCGATCTGGGTGATGCGCCAGGCCGGCCGTTACCTGCCGGAATACCGCGCCACGCGCAGCAAGGCCGGCAGCTTCATGGGTTTGGCGACGAACCCCGAGTTCGCCTGCGAGGTCACGTTGCAACCGCTCGAACGCTTCGAGCTCGATGCCGCGATCCTCTTCTCCGACATCCTCACCATTCCCGACGCGATGGGCCTGGGCCTGTCGTTCGCGCAGGGCGAAGGCCCGCGCTTCGCGCACCCGGTTCGCGACGCGGCCGCCATCGAACGCCTTGCGGTGCCCGACATGGACGGCGAGCTGCGTTACGTGATGGACGCCGTGCGCCTGATCCGCAAGGAACTGGACGGCCGCGTGCCGCTCATCGGCTTCTCCGGCAGCCCCTGGACGCTCGCCTGCTACATGGTCGAAGGCGAGGGCTCGCGCGATTTCGCGCGGGTGAAGGCCCTGGCCTGGAACGACCCCGCCCTCGCCCACCGTCTGCTCGACACGATCGCGCGTTCGGTGGCCGCGTATCTGATCGCCCAGGCCCATGCGGGCGCGCAGGCGCTGATGGTGTTCGACACCTGGGGCGGCCTGCTCGGCCCCGCGTCGTTCCGCGAGTTCTCGCTCCGCTACATGGCACAGGTGGTCGAGGCATTGAAGGCCGACGCGGCCAGCCGCGACCTGCCCGTGATCCTCTTTTCAAAGGGCGCCAACGGGCACCTCGAAGCCATCGCCGACACCGGATGCGACGGCGTGGGGCTGGACTGGACGATCGATATCGGCGAAGCGCGCCGCCGCATCGGTGCGCGCGTGGCGTTGCAGGGCAATCTCGATCCGTCGGTGCTGCGCGCATCACCGGACGTGGTGCGGCGTGAAGCGCGTGCCGTGCTGGATGCCTTCGGCAACCACCCGGGGCACGTGTTCAACCTGGGCCACGGCATCACGCCGGAGGTGGACCCGGAGAACGTGAAGGTGCTGGTGGATACGGTGCACGAGCACGGCCGGGTGATCCGAAAGCGCTAAGGCACCTCGAATCGCCGACAGGGTCCGCTCCCACCCTTCGGTAGGAAAGTCCACTACCGAAGGGTGGGAGCGGACCCTGCCCGCGATGAGGGATCAGAAGCGGTTGGGCCCCGCGATGTGGCACTTGCCCAACTCGGAGCGCGCGGCCATCGCGCCGGTCTGGTCGTTGGCGACCATGCGCATTTCGTAGATCGTCTGCCAGTTGCGCGCGCACAGGCTGCCCGACTTCGGGCCCATCTCGAACGACTGCTTCGCGAGCTTCTCGGCCGACGCGTAATCCTGCTTGCGCACCGCGACTTCGGCGCGGTCCTGGATGAGTTCCGGCGCCTCGGGCGCGAGCTTCAACGCCTGTACGAGCTTGGCGTCGGCGTCGTCGTACTTGCCGGCACGCTCGTCGGTCATCGCCGACTGTTCCAGACCCTGCACGCCCGGGTCGCGAAGCGGCGCGACCTCGATGGCCGACTTCTCGCGTTCGCCAGCGGCGCGGATCTGCGCGACGATGTCGTACGCGGGTTGGGTGGGACGGGTGGCCTGCGGCGGGGCGGGCTGGCTACAGGCGGCGACGAGCGCAACGGCGGCGATGGCGCAAAAACGAAGGCGATGCATGGGTCAATCCGTAGGATTACTGGGAACGGCCGGCGCGGGTTCCGCGTCGCCGCTGCCGAAAATACCCTTGATTCGTTGCCAGAAACAGCCCTCTTCGCTTTCCGGCACGTATCCCGACGCAAAGGGGAACTGCCGCGCGCCCTCGCAGGATGGGTCGGTACGCTTACCCGACTGCGGATCGACGAAAGCCATCTCCAGCCCCTCGCCCGGCGTAGGCGACAGCGGCCGGGTAGGCAATTTGCGGAAGAGTTCCTGCCAGATGCGCATGCTGCCCGTGGCGCCGTACAGCCCCGTGGGCTTGTTGTCGTCGCGGCCCATCCAGACGACGGCCAGGTGCTCGCCGGTGAATCCGGCGAACCAGCTGTCGCGCTGGCTGTCGCTGGTGCCGGTCTTGCCGGCCGCGTGCAACCAGGACAGGCCGGAGTTGCCGATGGCCGCGGCGGTACCGCTGTTGACCACCTGCTGCATCGCCCACGTGGTGAGACGCGTGGCCGTCTGGTATTCGCCCTCGCCGCCCTTCACCTGGTAGCGCTTGATGGTCTGGCCCTTGGCATCGACCACCCCGCGGACCGCCACGAGCGGCAGCGCATGGCCGTCGGCGGCAATGTATTCGTAGAGCTGGGCCACCTGGAACGGGGAGAGGTCCACCGCGCCCAGCAGCAGCGACGGGCTGGGATTGACGTTCTGCAGGCCGAACGACTCGAGGAAGCCCTTGATCTTCGGCACGCCCACCTGCATGCCCAGGTTCACCGTGGCGAGGTTCCACGAATGCACCAGCGCGTCGAGCATCGGTACCTGGCCGTGGATCTGGCGGTCGTCGTTCTGCGGCGTCCACGGCGTGCCGTCGGGCTGGCGCATGTTGATCGGCGAATCGTCGACGATCGAGGCCAGCGACCATTTCGAGGGCTGCGCCAGCGCCACGAGGTAGACCAGCGGCTTGACCAGCGAGCCGATCGGCCGGCGCGCGTCGAGCGCGCGGTTGAAGCCCTGCTCGCCCGGCTCGCGTGAGCCGACCATCGCCAGCACGCTGCCGTCGGCGGTGTCGGTGACCACGGCGGCGGCCTGCGCGGCCGCCCCGCGCTTGCCCAGCGCCTTGGTGGTGGTGAGGATGGCCTGCTCGGTGTAGAGCTGCGCGGCGGGATCGAGCGTGGTGAACACGCTGAAGCTGCCGTCGCGCAAGGCCGATTCGTCGAAGTCGGCGGTGATCTGCGCGCGCACGAGCTGCATGAAGGCCGGGAAGCGGTTGTGCGGCAACTGCGCGTTGGCGGCGATGCCGAGCGGCGAGGCCTGCGCGGCCTTCGTCTGCGCGTCGTCGAGCAGGCCCGTCTCGTTGAACTGCTGCAGAACGAGGTTGCGCCGCGACAAGGCGCGATCGGGATAGCGACGCGGATCGTAATAGCTGGGGCCTTTGACGAGGCCGATGAGCAACGCGATTTCCTGCGGGCGGAGATCCTCGAGCCGTCGACCGAAGAAGAACTCCGCGCCCGCGGCGAAGCCATGCACCGCCTGGTTGCCCTGCTGGCCGAGGAACACCTCGTTGACGTAAGCCTCGAGGATGCGGCTCTTCGGATAATGCGCTTCCATCAGCAGCGAGAGGATCGCCTCGTTCACCTTTCGCAGCATGTTCTGGCTGCGGTCGAGGAAGAGATTGCGCACGAGCTGCTGGGTGAGCGTGGAGCCGCCCTGCACCGTGTGGCCCGCGCGCAGGTTGGCGAACGAGGCGCGGGCGATCGCGGAGAAGTCCAGGCCGATGTGGTTCTTGAAGTCGCGGTCCTCGACGGCCTGCAGGCCCTGCACGAGCAACGGCGGCACGTTGTCCAGGCGCACGATGCGGCGCTCTTCCTGCTCGGCGCCGTAGAAGGTGGCGATGCGCGCCGGATCGAGATGGATCGACTTGATGTCCTTGTTGTTGGTGTCGTCGACCACCGAGGTGACCTGGCCGTTGCCCAGGGCGACGCGGATGCGATGCGGCAGTTCACCGCCATCGGGGCCGGCGTAACCGTGCGAGGCGATGACGAAGCGCGAGCCGTTCTTCGAGTAGCTGCCCTGCACCTTGCCGCCGCCCTCGGGCGTGTATCCGGCGAAGGTGAGTTCCAGTTCCAGCGCCGCCGGCGTCATCGCCCGCCCCGGCTCGAGCAGCAGCGGGCGCGCGTAGACGCGGGTGGGCACCGCGAAGACCAGATCGTTGAAGCGATCCTGCAGGCGGGCGTTGAGGATGAGCGTGTAAGGCAGCAGGAAGCCGAACAGCAGCCCCATCACCAGCCAGAACGGGATGCGCAGCCAGGGCCACGCGCTACGCAGGAGGGCACCGAGACGGGTCAGGAAGGCCAACGCGGAAGAATCCTGGGGAAGAAGAGGGCTGCGGGGATGATAGGGGCAGCGGCAGGCGTCCATCTGAACGGACGCTGGCGGATCGGTGACATGACCGTGTCAGCCCGGGCGGCGCCAGGTGGAGGGATCGGGGCGAAAGGGCCGCGGATGGACGCCGAGAAGATTTTCCAGGTCGGTATTGTCGGCGATCAGGTCGCTATCGAGCCGTCCGACCGAGCCCTTGATCCGGGGCGATGCCAGCGCCGCCAGGCCAAGGACGACGCGCGGCAGCGGAAGGGGCAAGGTCATCGCGCCCACGCTGCGGCGCACGCGACGGAACATCTCGGTCGCCGTGAAGCGGTCGCCGCCGCCGATGGGAAACATATGGCCACGGGCCCGCGCGCATCCCAGGGCGGCGAACATCGCCTGGGCGATATCGTCGGCGTGCACGGGCTGCCGCCGCCCCTTGCCCATGGGGAAGGGGAAAATCCGGCGGCGAGCGCCGTCCCGCGCCATCGGCGTCAGGCTCCGGTCCATGCCCGCCCCGTAGACCAGCGTGGGCCGGAACACCGTCCAGGGCATGCCTCGCGAGGCGCAGGTGGCGGTCAGCAGGGTTTCCGCATCGCGCAGCACCTGCGCCAGCTCGCGCTCGGCCGGCACGTCGGAATGGCGCTTGGTCTCCGCGCTCATGGACGAGGTGGCGATCACGTGGGGATGTCCCTTGAGGTGTGTCGCGGAGAGCCATGCCGCCAGCCAGTTCAGCGGGCCGGTGCAGAGGATCGCGTCCAGGCGCGGCAACTCGGGCATCGCGTCGGGCAAGCCACCGCGAATCCACGAGGGATCGCCGGTCGGCGGGTTCCGGCTGAGCAGGAGCATGTCGATGCCCGCATCGCGCAACCGGGGTAGCAGGAAGTGACCGATCTGGCTGGAGGCGCCGATGACAAGAACCGTCATGCCGCGCTCAGCGTCCCGTCGCGATGCGTTCGTAGGTGCTTTGCAGGCGCGGATCGTCGGGCACGTAGCGGCGGGCGTGGTCGAGCGACTGGAAGGCGCCCTGGCGATCGCCCTGCGAGGCACGTTGCAGGGCGTTGTCGATCCATGCGCTGCCCAGGCGGTGGCGCATGTCGCCTTGCGAGGCATCGCCCGGCGCGAGGTCGGACAGCGTGGCGTAGAGGTTTTCGGCGCGACCGACATTGCCGCTCGCCACGGCCTGGGTCATGAGTTTCTCGACTTGCGCCGGCAAGGCCTGCAAGCCGGCGCGGGCGGTGGGATCGTTGCCGTCGATGGAGAGCGCGTTGCGATAGAGGTCGTAGGCGCTGTCTCCCGGCGGATCCATGATGTCGCCACGCGAGACGGCCTGCTGGGCACGACGCACGAGGTCGGCCACGCGGGCCTTCTGCTCGGGACTCACCGCCAGCGACGCTTCGGCGGTGTCGTCGCCACCGTCACTCGCGCGGGCGGCGGGCGATGCCGTGGGCGCGGCGCGCCGCGCGCCCACATCGGCACCACCGGCGATACGCGCCCGCGCCGCGGCCAGTTCGGCCGACTTGGGCGCGAGCTTGGCGGCTTCGTCGAGCAGGCGCGCCGCATGGTCGTCGTCTTCGCTGTCGATGGCCGCATTGGCCTGGACGATAAGGGCCTGGGCCACCTGTCCCAGCCCCGCCTTTGCATCGGCGTTGTCGGGATCGGCCGCGAGCGCGGCGCGGAAACGGGCCAGAGCCGTGTCGTCGCCGTCGCCGGTGAAGCGGCCCGCGCGCATGGCATCGTTGCCCTGCTGGACGAGCGCGGCGACCGCCTGGTCGTCCTGCTTGCGGCTCTCGGCGAGCGCGGCCCGCAGCGACGGGAGATCACCGTAGTTGGGCACCAGGATGGCGATGCGGTCGACCAACGCATTGGCCTTGGCCTTGTCGTTGGCCGCCATGGCCTGGCGCGCCTGGGCGGCCAGGCCGTCGCCGACCTTGTCGAGCCCGCGGGCGGCCACCGCGTTGCCCTTGTCGGCGTCGAGCGCGCGGCGGAAGAGCGGGCCGGCGCCATCGTCGCCGTCGAGGCGGCCGGCGGCGAGGGCATCTTGCGCCTGGCCGATCCAGGCTTCGGTCTGGGACTGCGGGTTGCGCGCCTTCGACAGGCGCTGGCCGAGTTGCTCCACGTCGGCGCCCCCACCGAGGAGCTCGCGGGCGACATTGAGCGCGGCTTCCGCTTCGTCGAGACGGCCGGCCGTGAGCGCGGCGTCGGCCCTGGCCACTTCGGCCTGCCCCACCCGGCGAAGTCCCTCGCGGGCCGGATCGCTGTCCGGCTGCTGGTCACGGGCCTTTTCGAAGAGTTCGCGGGCGCTGTCGCCGTTGGTGCCGTCGAGCTTGCCGGCCTGGAGCGCCTGATTGGCCTGGGTGAGCAGATCGTTGAGCTCGGTACGCGGCACCATGGTGCGCAAGCGATCCTGCTGCAGGTACAGCGCCGTGGCCGCGCCGATGAGCACGAGCACCAGCACCGGGATGAGCCAGCCACGCTTGCGCGGCTGCGGGCCGCGCGAGCGCGGCGGCGGCATGGCGGCGCGACGGCGCGGCTCGTCCACCACGATGTGCGGCAAGCCGTCATCGACAGGCGCCTGCGCGGGTGCGTCGAGGTCGTCGATCCGTCCGAGGGTCGGTTCGGTGCGTCCGTGATGGTCGTGCGTGTCTTTGCGTCCGCTCATGGGGTGGCGTCGTCCATAGGTGTGCCCGAGGTTAACCATTCGGGCGTGAACGGGTCTTGAGGGCTAACGCGAGAAATCCTCAGAGTTCCACGCGGATGCGGCTGGCCGCCCGTTTGGCTTTCTCCAGGGCCTCGTCCACCGTGGCTCCACGCGCCAGCGTCACCGCCATGCGGCGGCGGCCGCGCACCTCGGGCTTGCCGAAGATACGAAGCATGGTGCCGGTTTCGGCAAGCGCCTCCGCGATGCCGTGATAGGTCGGCGCGCTGCCCTCGCCTTCCACGAGCACGGCGCACGATGCCGCCGGGGCAAACGCATGGATCTCCGGCACCGGCAACCCGAGGATCGCCCGCGCATGCAGCGCGAATTCCGAGAGATCCTGCGAAATCAGCGTGACCAGGCCGGTATCGTGCGGCCGCGGGCTCACTTCGGAAAAGATGACCTCGTCGCCACGCACGAAGAACTCCACGCCGAACACGCCCCAGCCGCCCAGGGCGGCCGTGATGACGTCGGCCTGGCGTTCGGCGGAGGCGCGTGCGGCCGCGCTCATCGGCTGCGGCTGCCACGACTCGCGGTAATCGCCGTCTTCCTGGCGATGGCCGATGGGAGCGCAGAACGACACGCCGTCGCGATGGCGCACCGTGAGCAGCGTGATCTCGTAATCGAAGTCGATGAAACCCTCGACGATGACGCGCCCCCGCCCGGCGCGACCGCCCGACTGCGCGTATTCCCATGCGGCGTCGGCGTCTTCCACGCGGCGCACCACGCTCTGGCCCTTGCCCGAGGAGCTCATCACCGGCTTCACGACGCAGGGCGTGCCCAGTTCGGCGACGGCGGCGAGAAAGGCCTCGCGCGTGTCGCAGAAGCGGTAGGGCGATGTCGGCAGGCCGAGTTCCTCGGCGGCGAGACGGCGGATGCCCTCCCGGTCCATGGTGAGCCACGCGGCCCGCGCGGTCGGGATCACTTTCAGGCCCTGCTTCTCCAGTTCCACCAGCGTGGGCGTGTGGATCGCCTCGATCTCCGGCACCACCAGATGGGGCTTTTCCTTCTCGATGAGCGCGCGCAGCGCGGCGCCGTCGAGCATGTCGATCACGTGGCTGCGGTGCGCCACCTGCATGGCGGGTGCATTGGCGTAGCGATCGACGGCAACCACTTCGACCGCGAAGCGCTGCAGTTCGATCGCCACCTCCTTGCCGAGTTCGCCCGAGCCGAGCAGGAGCACTTTGAGGGCGTTGGAAGCGTGCGGCGTGCCGAAGGTATGCATGGAAGGGGTCCTGGGAAGAGGCCGACATTGTAGCCCGCGTCCGGCCGATCGCCGGACCGTATCGGCCATGAAGGCACTTGACTCCGCCGATGAACGTGGTGTGATGCGGTTGTCCCCATCCAACCCGGACGTACGCCCATGAGACGCTGCCTGGTCGTTCTCGCCGTACTGTCGTGCCTGGTCGCCGCCCCCGCGTCGGCCGAACGCCGCTGGATGACGGTCCTGCTCGATGGACGCAAGGTCGGCAGCCTGCAGATCGACCGCGACCTCGGCGACGAAGGCGTGACCACGACGCAGACGCTCGACTTGCGCCTGACCCGCATCAAGACGCCCCTGCAACTGCGCACCACGGTAAAGACCGTGGAATCCCCCGAAGGCGCGCCCCTGGCGTTCTATGCCAGCAGCAACATGTCGTCCAAGGAAAACCTCGTCGAAGGCCGCGTGCGACCCGACGGCGCGTTCCAGGTGGCCAACACCGTCGGCGGACAGTCGAAGGTCAACCTGCTGATCTGGCCCAGCGGTGCGTCGCTGGTCGAAGGCCAGCGGCTTGCCACCCTGGCGCACGGATTCAAGCCCGGCACCACGTACCAGGTGCGCAACTTCGATTCGGTGAAACAGCAGGTCGCCAACGTGCAGGTCGACGTGATCGGCGACGAAATCATCGAGATGCCGGACCAGAGCCGCGAAACGCTGCATCACCTGCGCCAGTCCCTGGTCAACGTGGAGGGCGCGCATCCGGTCGACGTCTGGGTGAACGACCAGGGTTACGTTCGTCGCGGCATCTCTCCGCTCCTGGGTTTTCGCCTGGAGATGGCCTCGTGCAGCGAGTCCTGCGCGAAAGCGCCCGACCAGGACGTCGACGTGCTGCGCGCCGCCATGATCGATTCGCCACGCCCGCTCACGCCGAATTTCCGCGCGGCGCCGATGCGCTACACCATTACCGTCAAAGGGGGCTTCCCGCATCCCTTCGTCGACACCGACGAGCAGCACGTGACCTCGCTCGGCGACGGCACCTTCGTCGTCGACGTGGGCTTCGCTCGCCGCGGCAAGGAAAGCGTGCCATCCGGCGACGACACTGCGCCGAGCCCCTGGGTGCAATCGGATTCGCCGCGCGTCGTGGAACTCGCGCGCTCGGTGGTCGGCGATGCGCGCAACGACCTGCAACGCATGCGCCGCCTGCGCGCCTGGCTATCGGATTACATCGATCGCAAGGGCCTCGACGTGGGCTACGCGTCGGCCCTGGAAACCCTCGACAGCCGGACGGGCGACTGCACGGAACACGCCGTGCTGCTTACCGCCCTCGCCCGCTCGCTGGGGATTCCCGCACGTGTCGTCACCGGTGTCGTCTACGTCGACCGTCTGGGCGGCGCATCCCGTGTCTTCGTCCCCCATGCGTGGTCGCAGGCTTTCGTCGACGGACGCTGGATCAGCTTCGATTCCGCCCAGCGTCGCTTCGACTCGACGCATATCGCGCTAGGCACCGGCAACGGCGACCCATGGCGCTTTTTCGCCGCGATGAGCACGCTGGGCCATATCCGGATCGACCGGGCCGTGCCCGCCTCGACCATTTTCGACCTGCCGCCGCCCTCCGGCGACGGCGGTAGCTTCGTCGGCGCGGCCGGTTCCGGCCCCGGACGCTGATCAGCCCACGCCGCGCCCTCGGATCAGCGCCCCACCGAGCGCCAGCCATCCGGCAATGAAGCAGAGCCCGCCGAACGGCGTGATCGCGCCCGTCCAGCGCGGCGCGCCCAGCGCCAGGGCGTAGAGGCTACCCGAGAACAACAGGATGCCCAGCGGAAAGAGCGCCAGCGCCGCCTTTCGCCAGCGGCCTTCGGGCAAGCCCACTGCCGCCACGAGCAGCGCGAGGGCATGCCAGAAATGGTACTCGACGCCGGTATGCCACACGGCCAGCGCATCCGCGCCGATGCGCGTGCGCAGGGCGTGGGCGCCGAAGGCGCCGAATGCCACGGCCGTGGCGCCGGTGACGGCGACGAGGAAGGCGATGGCGCCCGGGACACGTTGTCGCATCGGAAAGGATTCCCGTGGTTCGGCGTATGCTTCGAAAGGATATTTTGCGGAGTGTCGCATGAAGCCGTCTCTTTTCCGCCGGGTGACGCTGGCCCTGCTCGCTTTCGTCGCCGTGGCCTGCGTGGCCGGGTGCCAGCGCGAACCGCAGCCCGAGTGGCGGCTCAACGACGTGTCGGGCCACCTGCCCGACCTCGACTTCCACCTCGTCGACGACCACGGCAAGGCCGTGACCGGTGCCGACTACAAGGGCAAGGTCGCGGTGCTTTACTTCGGCTATACGCATTGCCCCGACGTGTGCCCGCTCACGCTCACGCAATTGCACGTGGTGCTCGGCAGGCTCGGTCCCGCCGCGGAGAACGTGCGCATCCTCTTCGTCAGCGTGGATCCCAAGCGCGACACGCCCGACGTGATGCACGACTACGTCAATGCCTTCGACCCGCGCGCGGTCGGCCTGAGCGGTACCGATCCGGAGCTGGAAAAACTCGCCAAGCGCTATCGCTCGGCGTTCAGCCGCGAACCGGATCGCGGCGACGGCAACTACGAAGTGAGCCACAGCTCGGCGATCTACATCTTCGACGCGCAGGGCAAGGCCCGTCTGCTCGCCACGCCCTCGGCCTCACAGGACGACATCGTCCACGACCTCACCCTGCTGACTTCGCTGGAGCCCCGCTCGTGACGACGCGCTCGCTTGCTTTCGCCCTCACCCTCGTTCTCGCGGCGGGCGCCGCCCAGGCCGCCGACACCGCGCCGGTGAAAGCCGCCGACGGATGGCTGCGCGTATTGCCCGGCAGCCTGCCCGCGGGCGGATACGTGACGTTCGAGAACACCTCCGATCGCGCGCTGTCGATCGTCTCGGCGCAAAGCGGCGATTACGCCGACGCGATGATCCATCGCAGCAGCACCGAAGGCGGCATGGGCCGCATGGAGATGGTCGACAGCGTGCCGTTGCCGCCGAAGGCGAAAGTGGCCTTCACGCCGGGCGGTTACCATGTGATGCTGATGCGACCGAAGCATCCGGTGAAGGCGGGCGACACGGTCACCGTGACGTTCACGCTGTCGGACGGCGACACGCTGCCGGTCAAGCTGCTGGCGCGCCCGGCGAATGCGAACGGGCCGAAGGACTGAGCCTGTCGCCAGCGTGATTCGCCGATACGATCGACTCCCACCCCTTCGGTAGAAACCTTATTGCCAACGGGGCGGGGGCCGATGATATCGGCGAATTTCACTTCACGAGAAAATCCGAAGGCGCATCATGCGCGCCGATCTCCTCGCGAAACAATTCCTCGACCGTCGCCGACGGCGGCCCGTCGTGCAGCCACGCGTCGAGTTCGTCGAGGGCTTTCGCCTCGCCATAGGCCAGCACCTCCACGCTGCCGTCGATCAGGTTGCGCGCGTGCCCGGTGATCCCCAGCGCCACCGCCATCTCACGCGTTGACGCACGGAAAAACACGCCCTGCACCTTGCCCCTGACGATGAAGCGCGCCGCGTTCATGTCATTTCCCCGCGGCGATGGCGTCGCCCAGCTTCTTGCCGTCCACGCCACCGACGAAGCGCTTGGCGACGTGACCGTCCGGTGCGATGAGGAAGGAGGTGGGGAGACCCCTCGGCGTGCCGAAATCCTTCGGCGGCTCGGTGGGATCGACCTGGGCGATCGGGTAGACGACCTTGTGCGCCTCGAGGAAGGTCTTCACGTCGGCCACGTCGGTGTCCTCGAAGGCCAGGCCGATCGCGGTGACGTCCTTGCGCGACTTCACGAAGTTCGAGATGTCGGGCATTTCCTTGATGCAGGGCACGCACCAGGTGGCCCAGTAGTTCACGATCACCCATTTGCCGCGCTGGGCGGCGAGGTCGAATGCCTTGCCGTCCAGCGTGGTGACTTTCAGTTCGGGCATGGCCTCGGAAGCCAGGGCGGGAAGGGCGGCGAGAGCGAGCGTCGCGGCGGCGATCAGGCGCGAAATCATGCGGGGGAGTCCTCGGCGGGGGAACGCACGGTGGGGGGAGGAAAAAGTGTATCCAGTCGCGCACCCAGCGTCTCGTCCAGGGCCTGGGCGAGGCGATCCATCTGTTCGAGCAGGTCGGCGGGCAGATCGATGCCCAGGCGCGCCACCTGTTCGCGCGGGTGCAGCGGCAGGCGATAGTGCGTGCAACGGTAGACCCGCAGCAGCTCGGTGGCGTCGAGGCTGCGGCTGAGCAGCCAGCCCGTCTCGCCGCGCTGGATCATGTCGGCCTTCTGGAGGTCTTCGAAGTACGTGGCGATGTCCTTCGCCGGAAGATAGGGTTCTCCCAGCCGTACCGCCGCCGGCTCCACGCATTCGCCCGTGCGCTGGGCGTCGACGAAGTGGCGCAACACCACGAGCAGGCCGATGAACTCGGCCCCTTCGGGCAAGGCCTCGTGCGGTTTGACGTAGTCGAACGCGGAGATCGACGCCGCGATGGAAGCACCCAGGATCACGATGATCCAGGAGAGGTAGATCCACAGCAGGAAGATGGGGATGGCCGCGAGCGCGCCGTAGATTTCTTCGTAATTGGGCGAGCGGCGGATGAACTGGGTGAAGCCCCAGCGGCCGATCTCGAACAGGATCGCGCCGAGCAAGGCGCCGATGGCGGCGTGCCGCCACGATATGCGCCGGTTGGGCACCATCGTGTACATCAGCATCAGCGTGACGAAGGTGATCACGAAAGGCAGCACGTTGAGCAGGCCGGAACCCGTCGCCAGCTGGTCGGCCGCCTGCTGGAGCATGGGCATGGCCGTGAGATAGGACGACAGCACCAGGCCGCCGACGACGAGGATCGGGCCCAGGGTAAGCGCGGCCCAATACAGCAGAAGCCGCGATGTCCAGCCGCGTGACTGGCGCACGCGCCAGATGCGGTTGAGGCGATCCTCGATGCTGATCATCATCGACACGGCGCTGAACAGCATCACCAGCACGGAAATGCCCGTGAGCTGGCTGGCCTTGTCGGCGAAGGCGAGCATGTATTCCTGGATCTTCGCCCCCGTGGCGGGCACGAAGTTCTGGAAGGCGTAATCGGCGAGGCTGCCGCGCCACTCGGCGAACACGGGAAAGGCCGAGAGGATGGCGAACACGGCCACCGTCAACGGCACCAGCGAGACCAGCGTGGTGTAGGAGAGCGCGCCGGCGGTCTCGAAGCACTTGTCGTCGACGAAGCGCTGCCAGGTGAAACGGGTGAAACTCAGGGCGCGGTCGCGATCGAAGCGCAGCGGCATGGCATCCTTCTTTTTTCCCGACCGATTGGGAACAGGGGGCGTGTTCTGCGAGACTTGGCGCCATTCGCAAACGGCGGCCATCCATGTCCCACGACGTTCTCGTACTCTACTACAGCCGCAACGGCCACACGGCCCAGCTCGCCCGCCTCGTCGCCCGCGGCGTCGAAGAGGTGCCCGGCATGCGCGCCCGGCTGCGCCAGGTGCCCCCCGTGGCGCCGGTCACCGAAACGGCCATGCCGCCGGAACCGGAGGAAGGCGCGCCCTACGTCACCCGCGACGACCTCGTCGAGTGCGTGGCCCTCGCCATGGGCAGTCCCACCCGCTTCGGCAACATGGCCGCGCCGCTGAAGCACTTCCTCGACACCACGGGCGCGGAATGGGCCTCGGGTGCGCTGGCGGGCAAGCCCGCCGCGCTGTTCACCTCCACCAGCACGATGCACGGCGGCCAGGAATCCACTCTGCTGTCGATGGCCTTGCCGCTGCTCCACCACGGCATGCTGCTGGTCGGCATTCCGTTCACGGAGCCCGCCCTCAGCAGCACCGTCAGCGGCGGCACGCCGTATGGCGCCAGCCACGTCGCCGGCCATCGCGGCGACCAGGCCATCACCGATCACGAGCGCGAACTGGCCCGCGCGCTCGGCAAGCGGCTGGCCGACGTGGCGCGACGGCTGGGCACCCCCGCATGACACCGATGCAGAAGACCGGCCTGGCCGCCTGGGTCGGTCTGCTGGCCGTGCAGGCGCTCTGGTATTCGCTCTATGCGCCCGTGTCGATCCCGCGCTGGGTGGCCTTCGCGCTCACCGTGCCGCCGCTCCTGCTGCCGCTGCTCTCGCTGCCGCGGATCAATCGCGCGTTGCTGTGGGTGGGAATTCTTTCGTTGTTCTACTTTTGCCACGGGGTATCGGAGGCGTGGAGCTCCACCGGGGATCGGTGGCTGGCGTGGCTGGAAATCCTTTGTACGCTGCTGTTGATCGGGGCGCTGGGGGCCAGCGTTCGGAAAACGCCGGGGAGCACGAGGCGATAATCCAACGCGTCGCCGTGGGCACAGGCCTGCGGCGATGCATGAGGTTGTCGCGAAAGCGCTGAAGCGAATGCTGCGCAGCGTCTCGACCCGAAGCGATCGATAGGCGCACCCTAGTAGCGACCACCGGAACCGAGAGGACGCACATGGGCTTCCTGCAGGATTCGCCGCGACTGGCACATCCGTTCCATACCGACCGGGTGCTCGGCGCATGGCTGTCGAACGTGCTGCCGCGGGAGCGCCTCGCCGCCGCCACGCCCGACCTCGCCGCCCTCGGCGACTACGCCGTCGACGCCTGGGAACGCCGCCAGCGCACGCCTCGTACGGAGCCGATCCTCACCCAATGGGACGCCTGGGGCGCCCGCGTCGATCGCATCGCCCTGACGCCCGCCTGGGACGACGGCCCCCACGTCACCACGCGCCACGCCGTGCTCGCCGCTGGCCACGACGCGTCGCCCCATGCCCGCATCGAACAGTTCGCCCGGGTCTATCTCTATCACGTCGCCAGCGAGTTCTACTGCTGTCCCTTGGCGATGACCGACGGCGCGGCCACGGCGATACGCGCTTCCGGCAACGCCGCACTGATGGAACGCGCCCTGCCCCGCTTCCTCAGCCGCGACGCATCCACCTTCTGGCTTTCCGGCCAGTGGATGACCGAAACGCCCGGCGGGTCCGACGTGGGGCGCACCGAAACCGTGGCCCGTCGCGACGACGATGGACAGTGGCGCCTGCACGGCCGCAAGTGGTTCAGCTCCGCCGTGGTCGGCGAGGTGGCCCTCGCCCTTGCGCGCCCGGAAGACGCCGGGCCGGGCACCTCGGCGCTCGCGCTGTTCTACGTCGAAACCAAGGACGCGCAGGGGCGCTGGCAGGGCGTGACCATCGATCGCCTGAAGAAGAAGCTCGGCACGCACGAGTTGCCCACCGCGGAAATCCACCTCGACGGCCTGCCCGCCACCCCGCTGGGCGAACTCGCCCATGGCGTGCGCCAGGTGGCTCCCATGCTCAACATCACGCGCACATGGAACGCCGTGTGTGCCGTCGCCAGCATGGCCCGCGCCATCGCGCTCGCACGCGATTACGCTACGCGACGCAGCGCGTTCGGCGCCAGGCTCGCCGACCAGCCGTTGCATCTGCGTACGCTCGCGGACATGCAGGCCGAATTCGAAGCGGCTTTTTCGCTCACCTTCCACGTGGCCGGCCTGCTGGGTCGCGTCGAACAAGGCGAGGCCGCTCCGCACGACACGGCCTTGCTTCGCCTGCTCACGCCGCTGGCCAAGCTGTGGACGGCGAAAGTGTCGATCCGGATCACCTCCGAAGCGCTCGAATGCTTCGGGGGCGCGGGCTACATCGAAGATACCGGCCTGCCCCAGTTGTTGCGCGACGCGCAGGTCTACGCGATATGGGAAGGGACCACCAACGTGCTTTCCCTCGACATGCTGCGCGCGCTCGGCGCCACCGGCGTCGAACCGCTGCGCCAGGCGGTGGACACGCTCGTTCCGACGGACGCCCCCGAACGGCACGCCATCGTCGCGTCACTCGATGCCACCGAGGCCCTGCTCGGCGAGGTCTCGGCCGACCGGGCAGCGCTCGAAGCATCGGCGCGCGGCATCGCCTTCACCCTGGCACGCACGATGGCCGCGGCCCTCCTCGTGCGTTCGGCCGACTGGGGACTCTCCGCGGGTGATCCGAGGCCCGCGGCGGCGTGCCGCCGGTTCCTCGCCCACGGCCTCGACCGCCTGGCCTTGCCCGCCGGGGACGACGATGCGCTGCTGGCGGGGTGAGGTCGGGTAGACTATCGCCCCCGCTACGCCCACCCCCGGATCGCCCATGCAGAACCTCACCATCGTCACCACCGGCGGCACGATCGACAAGGTCTACTTCGACGACAAGTCGGACTACCAGATCGGTGCGCCGCAGATCGGCGAGATCCTCGAGCAATTGGGCGTAGCGTTTCGCTTCGACGTGATTCCCATCCTGCGCAAGGACAGCCTCCACGTCACCGACGAAGACCGGGCGCTCATCCGCAGCACCATCGAAGCCCAACCGCATCGCCACGTGCTGGTCACGCACGGCACCGACACCATGGTGGAAACCGCGCGCGTGCTCGACGGCATCCCCGGCAAGGTGATCGTGCTCACCGGTGCGCTGAACCCGGCGCGGTTCCAGGGGTCCGACGCCGTGTTCAACATCGGCTGCGCCGTCGGCGCGGTGCAGACGCTGGCCGACGGCGTCTACATCGCCATGAACGGACGCGTGTGGGATCCGAAAACGGTACGCAAGAACCGCGACGCGAACCGCTTCGAAGCCGTCTGAGTCCGATCGGCGGCTAACGCACTTCGTTGCGGCGCACGAGGTCTTCCTCCACCGCGTCCACCGTGGCGCCCGCGTCCATCACGCCCGCGCCGCATCCTTTCGGGCAGCGCCCCTGTAGCGGACGCGCGTTGTCCACGAGCTGCCGGGTGATCTCGTCCACCGTGATGTCCGGATCCACCGAGCGCATCAGGGCCACGAGCCCGGACACCAGGGGCGCGGCCATCGACGTACCCGACGCGTAGCCGAAGGCCGCGCGCAAGCGCTGGCGATCGCCCGAGTCGACCGTGGAAAGGATGTCGTTCGCCTGCACGCCCGAGCCCGAACCGCCCGGTGCGGAGAGCGTCAGGCCATCGCCATGGTTGGAATACCACGCCTGTGCGCCGTCATGCGCCAGCGCGCCCACGGAGATCACTCCAGGGCAGTTGGCGGGCGAAGAGGCTGATGCCTTGATGCCGTCGTTACCGGCCGCGGCCACCACGGCGGTGCCGCGCCGGCGTGCGCCGTCGATGGCGTCGGCCATCGACGCGCCGCAGGCGGAGATGCCGCCCAGACTGAGGTTGATCACGTCGGCGCGACGCTCGGGCGGCGCGACGCCCGGCACGCTGCCACCCGAGGCCCAGGTGATGGCGTCGATCACGTCGGATTCCCAGGCGCCGCAACGGCCGAGCACGCGCACCGGTAGCAGCATGGCTTCCGGGGCGACGCCGACGATGCCTTCGCGGTTGTTCGCCGCCGCCACGGCGAGGCCGGCCACGTGGGTGCCGTGCCAGGAGGATTTCCTGGCCAGCGTCCCGACGCACTGGCCAGGCTCGATCCAGTCGCCCTCGTCGGTAGGGTCGTCGTCGCGTCCGTCGCCGTCCCGGGCCTCCTCGGCGTCCGACAGGAAGTCGTAACCCGGTAGCAGGCGCCCGTCGAACTCCGCGTGCGGCACGATGCCGGTATCGAGCACGGCGACCACCGCATCGGCACCTCGCGTGTATTTCCAGGCCACCTCGGCATCGGTGCCATAGCGCGGATGATGCAAGTACCACTGGCGCTTCCACAGCGGATCGGACACCGTCATGGGGTAAAGGCGCCTGTCTTCCTCGACGCGGACCACGCCCGGAAGCGCCGCGAGCGATTCGACGGTGGCCCCGTGCAGTTCGAACAAGGCATCGCCCGTGGCCAGTCGGCGGACCATGCGCATGGGGCCCGGTGCCGAACGACGCGCGCGCGCCGAATGCGGCGTCGACGAAGGCGTGTAGCCCTCGGCGAAACGGACGATGTAACGGGTGGCGGCGTGACTGGTGAGGGAGCACACCAGCAGACCAAGGCATAGGGAACACGACACGGAACGACGCATGGGACCGACCTTCAATGACGCGGCTTCGCCGCAGGTCGGGTCACGGTAGGCAGCATCGTTTTACGCAGCCAGACTCAACCGCCCGACGGATCTTGCCAGCATTCGAAGCGATCGCCGCGCAGGCATCGCGGACACGGCCCGCTTGCACTCCTTCGATAGACGATCTGCCGAAAAATCCGTTGGCCTGAAACGAGAAACCCTCCGGTAGCCACGCTACCGGAGGGCTGGGAGCCGATCGTATCGGCGATGCTTACTGCGTGGCCTTCACGCTGACGCCCGAGTACGACGAGTAGCCGCGCACCTGCACGTAGTACGTACCGGCGGTCGTGACGTTGATGGTGCACGTCTCGTTATTGCCGGTGAGGTACGGACGGCAGTCGTAGGCCGTCGTGGTCGGGGCGGAGCCCTTGCGCACGTAGAGGTCGGCGTCGCCGGTGCCTCCGCTCATCGTCACGGTGAGCGTCTTGTTCGCCGCGGCCGAAAGGGTGAAGTTCTGCACGCTGCCGCTCGCGCCGGACAGCCCCGTCTTGTTCAGCAGCACCGTGCCGCCACCGCCGCCCGAGCAGCTCACGCCGACCGTGCTGAACGCGGAGACGACATCCGCCGAGCTGAAGCCGAGGTCGGTGGCCGCCGTGGCGACGCCGCACGAGCCGCTGTTGAACGTGGAGTTGGCCTGCCAGTACAACGCATTGGCGCGGGCGAACGCCTGGAACGCCTTCTGCGTGTTCCAGCCCGATTTGTGCGCCAGCAGGTAGAACGCCCGGTTGTACACGCCCGAGGAATAATGCACGTCCAGGCCGTTGTAATACTGGCTGGCGTTGTCGATCGACGCGCCGTCCTGCGAGGGCGTCTGCATGTAGCGCAGCGCGCCGTTGCCCTTGAAGATTTCCGGGCCGACGAGGAAGTCGTTGCTGCCCCGGTCGTAATACTCGGCCGCTTCGCCGGCGATGTCCGAATAGGCCTCGTTCATGCCGCCCGACTGGCCGCTGTAGGTGAGGTTCGAGTGCTGCTCGGTGTAGCCGTGGCTGATTTCGTGCGAGGTCACGTCCAGCGCCACCAACGGGTAGAAGGTGGTCGCGCCGTCGCCGAAGGTCATCGAGGTGCCGTCCCAGAAGGCGTTCTCGTAACTGTTGCCGTAGTGCACCTTCATGAGCAGCACCTGGTTCAGCGGCGGCGCGCCGGTGTAGGCCTGGTACATGTCGTGCACCACGCCACCGAAGTGGTGGGCGTCGTTGATGGGGCCATAGGCGCCGTTGACCGCGTCGCCGCTCGAGTTGCCCACGGGGGTGCTGCTATTCGGGCACGAGAACGTCCACAGCGTGCCGCTGCCCGACGTGGCGTGGTTCATGTTGTAGGTACGCACGTTGGTGTTCTGCATCGTGCAGCTGCTGCCCGACTTGGTGACGTCCAGGTACGGCAGGCTGTTCGCGCCCCAGGTGTACTGCCCGACCTTCTGGTTACCGCCCGGGCCGGTCGCGCTCGCGTAGGCGAGGCCGTCCCACTGGTCGACGATTTCGCCGGTGTTGGCATCGATGATCGCCGTCGGCCGGGTCGGATGATCTCCGCCGGAGAAGAACGAGGTCAGGTATACCAGCCGTGCCGGCGCGCCGTCCTGCGGGTAGACGTAGAGTTCCGCCTTGGCGTTCTCCGGCTTCACCAGGCCCTTCACGAATGAACTCGACTGCTTGGCGAGCAAGGCCAGCGCCTGGTCCTGTCCGAAGCGCGGCGTGACCGAGGCGATGTCCACCTGCAGGTCGGCCGAGACCACGCCGTTGGCGACGAGGGCATTGCCCTGCGCATCCTGTTCCACGGCGACGGTGTGACCGAAGACGGGCACGCCCTTGAAGGTCTGCTGCATGCGCACCGTGGTGGTGCCACGGACCGTGGGGGCCGACGCCGTCGCGACGAAGCCGTTATCGGCCGACAGGCCGAGCCGCGCGCTCAGTTGCGACACCGGCGCATTGCCCAGGCCCTGCGAACGCAGCGCCTGCTGGGTGGCGGCCGTGGCGACCGAGGTGGCCGCGATGGCCAGGGATGCGACGAGGAGTTTCAAGCGAAGATGACTTGCCATGACGTTCTCTCCCGGGAAAGAGCCGCACGACGCCGTTGCAGTCGTGACGACCACATTCCTTATCGTTATGAAGTCGCGCCGGAGCGCGATGCCCGTAGTGTTCGATCGACCCGCGGCCTCCCCGCCGCGAGTCATGGCGAACCTAGCGCAAGTCTTCACGACGCACTACCTAGGGATTTCCCTAGATCGCCGAAAAAAGCGATGCTACGCACGAAAACCGGGGGATCGACTTGCCGAAAGGGGGCGTAACTTCATGACCGACGCTGTGGTCCACGACATCGACGAGGGCATCGACCTCCATGCACCGCGCGTGCGGGCGTCGTTCCGGCTCACCTCCGAACGGCACCTGCTCGACGGCCTTCGGGACGAACTGGCCATCGACGGGGCGTTGAGCTGGCAGAAGGGCGATCCCGACGCCTCCCGCGGCCAGCAACGGCGCATGCACGGCTGGAGCCTGACGTTGCCGGACGCCCCGAGCTATTCGGCCGATACGGCGCTTTCCGAATTGCTCCTGGCGTTGGCGCCGAAACGCGAGGAAATCGTCCACGCCATCCGCTCGATGGAGCTGGATGCGCGCGTGTGCATCGAGGTGACCATGACGGCGGGGCACCCGCCGGCGTTGCATTGCACGCCGGCGACGATCGCGGCGATCGCTTCGTATGGGGCGGCGGTGAGCGTGGTTTTCGAATAAGCGCGTTCGCCTGCCTGAGCGTACAGGCGCTGGATTCCTGCGTACGCAGGAACCCGGGGCGATGAGGCAGGGGATCGCGTCAGAGCATCCCCGTCTCGAGCTTCGCCGCATCCGACATCATCGAATGGTTCCACGGCGGATCGAACACGAGGTCGACGTCGGCTTCCATCACCGTCGGAATCATTTCCAGCTTGGTGCGCACGTCGTCGACGAGGATGTCGCCCATGCCGCAACCCGGGGCGGTCAGCGTCATCTTCACGTAGGCCTTGCGGCCGCCTTCCTCGCCGGATTCCAGGCTCACGTCGTAGACCAGGCCCAGCTCGACGACGTTGATGGGAATCTCCGGATCGAAGCAGGTGCGCAGCTGCTGCCAGACCAGCTTCTCCACGTCGTCGTCCGAGGCGTTTTCCGGCAGTTCGATGGGCCTGGGCGGCTCCTTGCCCAGCGCGTCGGCGTCGTTGCCGGCGATGCGGAACAGGTTGCCCTCCACGTACACCGTGAAACTGCCGCCGAGTGCCTGCGTGATGTAGCCGATCTGCCCGGCCGGGAGCGTCACCGTCTCGCCCTGCGGCACCATGACCGCCTGGCAGTCGCGCTCGAGGGTGAAGGGTTCGCTGCTGAGGCTGAAGCCGCTCATGGAAATCCTGTGGGTGGCCGCGCGCGGCCGCAAAGTCGTCGATTATGCGCCCGCGGCCGCGCGCGGTTAAGTATTTTCCCAAGGTCGGGGCGCCAGGGCCACGCCTCAAGGGCGCCAGCGGCTATGATGGATGCTTTGCGTCGTTGCCTGCCCCTTTCATGCCCGAACGCCTTCGCCGTCTCCTCAACCTGCTGTTCGGCCTCCTGTGTTCCGCGATGTTCGGCCTCGCGGCGGGCGCCTTCTGGGTATTGCCCACCCTATTCACCGGCCGCTCGATGCCCGCCCTGGCCCTGCCGATCGGCTGGCTGCTGGGTATCACGGTGCGCCGCTGGCTGCGTTTCGACGGCTGGACCGGCGCCGCGCTGGCGGCGCTCGCGACGGTGGTGGCGGCGATCTACGCCGCCTGCCTGACGGTGGGGGCCATGCTTTCGGGTGCGATGAACGTGGGCTTCGCCCAGGCCCTGGTCGACGCCGGCACCGACATGCTGCTGGACCTGGCCCGTTTGGCCCAGGGGCCCACCGACATCGCCCTCTACGTCGCCGGCGCCCTGCTCGCGGCGATGACGGCGCTGCCCGTCGGCCGTCGGCTTCATCGTTCATAAATGCCGAATTCCACACCATCCCCGCAAGAAATCCCGTCAACCGGGACCCGTCGATCGCGTTTAGCGGAGTGAACCGAAGGTCGTATGGAGCACGAGGATGGCAAGAACGACGAAGCGGAGGATGCCGTGAGCGGCTCGCTCGCGCTCGACACCGCCTCGCTGGACGATGCGCGGGACGTTCCGGCGAACATGGACGCCTTTCTGGCGGCCATCGAGCGGCGCGCCTGGCGTATGGCCGAAATCCACCTGGGCAACCGTGACGACGCGCTCGATGCCGTGCAGGACGCCATGCTGCGCCTGGTGCGGCACTACGGCGGCAAGCCGGCCGTCGAGTGGACGCCGCTGTTCTGGGGCATCCTGCGTCGCCGCATCGTCGACCTGCAGCGCCGCCGCAAGGTGCGCTCGATCGTGGTCGGCTGGATCGGCGGCGGTCGCGACGACGATGGCGACGAACTGCCCAGCTGGGATCCCGCCGACGACGCGCCCGACCCTTCGGCCCGCCTGCAGGATTCGCAGGCCTATGGCGATATCGTCGAGGCGCTTCGCCGGTTGCCGAGGCGGCAGCGCGAGGCCTTCACCCTTCGCGTGATGGAAGGTCTCGACGTCGCCGAGACCGCCGCCGCGATGGGCTGTTCCGACGGTAGCGTGAAAACCCACCTTTCGCGCGCGATGCATGCGCTGCGCGACCAACTGGAGGCATGGCGATGAGCCAGAACGATCGACACATCGAGCGTCGCGCACGGGAGCTCTACCTGCGCGCCAGCCGCGACGTGGATCCGGTCACCGCCGGCCGCCTGCGCGCCGCGCGGCGTACCGCACTGGCGTCGCCGCGCGACTCCCTCGCGCGCCGCCTGGCGATTCCCGCCGGTGCCTTCGCCATGATCGCCCTGGCCACGCTCATGGTCTGGCAGCCTGCCGGCTCCCCGTCCGCGCCGACCGCCTTCGGCGAACATGTGGTGGATACCGAGCCCAACGACCTGCCGCCGGATGCCGACAGCGCCGATCCGGCGCTCTACCAGGACCTCCAGTTCTACAGCTGGCTGGCCTACAACGACACGAAGCCCTCTTCCCGGGAATGATCCACATGCGCCGCCACCGTGCCGTCTTCGCCCTGATGCTCGCCCTCGCGATGCCGCTGGCCGCGACCGCGCAGGATCATCGCGCGCCGCCTCCGCCCGTCGGCGAGGAGGGCCCCCTGCCCCCGCCGCGCCCGTGGAAGCAGCTCACACCCGACGAGCAGGACATCCTCGCCCCGCTGGCGTCCGACTGGGACACCTTTCCCGCCGCTCGCCAGTCGCGCATGCTGGAAAAAGCCCAGCGCTGGCGTGGCCTGCCACCGGAACGCCGGGCACAGATCCGAGAGCGCATCGAGCGCTGGCAGCACATGACGCCCGAGGAGCGCGCGCAGGCGCGTGCCAACCGGCAGAAATTCCAGGACCTCAGCCCCGAACAGCGCGACAAGCTGCATGACGCCTTCGAGCGCTTCCGTAACCTGCCGCCCGAGCAGCGCCGTACGCTGATGGACAAGTGGCGCGACCAGACGCCCGAACAGCGCCGCCAATGGGTCGACAACCTGGGGCCGAACGACGCCGTTCCTCCCCCGCCGCCACCGGGGCATTGACACCGGAGGTAAGATGGGAAGATGAGCCCATCCCCTCTCGACATCCTCAACGATCGCCGTTCGGTGCCTTCGCGCCAGCTCGGCGAACCCGGTCCCGACGGCGCCACGTTGCGCCGCCTCATCGAGGCGGCCGTCCGCGTTCCCGACCACGGCAAGCTCGAACCGTTCCGCATCCGTGTCTTGCGCGGCGACGCCAAGCGCGAGTTCGGCCGCAAGCTGGCGAAGCTGGCGGTGGAAGCCAACCCCGATCTGTCCGACGCCAAGCGCGAGAAAGAGCGCAATCGCTACGAACACGCGCCGCTGGTGCTGGTCGTCTCGGCGAAGATCGACGGCGACAGCAAGGTCCCCGAGATCGAGCAGACCGTCACCGCCGGCTGCGTGGCGTACAACCTGTTGCTCGGCGCGCAGGCGCTCGGCTTCGGCGCGCAGTGGCTCACCGGCTGGGCCGCCTACGATCGCCAGGTGGCGAAGCTGCTCGACATGAAGAAGAGCGAGCATATCGTCGGCTTCGTGCACGTGGGCACGCCCACCATGGAAGCACCCGAACGCGAACGGCCGTCGTACGACGACATCGTGAGCGTATGGGCGCCGTGAGCGGGGCCGACACCGTCCACCTGGTGGACGGCAGCCTGTACGTGTTTCGGGCGTGGCATTCCATGCCCGACGAATTCCACGACCACGACGGACAGCCGGTCAACGCCGTGCACGGGTTTACCCGCTTTCTCTGCGAGCTGCTCGAGCGCAGTCGCGCCGAGCACATCGCGGTGGCCTTCGACGCCTCGCTCACCACGTCGTTCCGCAACGCGATCTACCCCGCGTACAAGGCCAACCGTGACCTGCCGCCGCCCCAGCTGGAGCGACAGTTCGCGCTATGCCGCGAGATATCCGCGGCGCTGGGCCTCACCGTGCTCAACGACCACCGCTACGAGGCCGACGACCTGATCGGCAGCGCCTTGTGGGGGCTGCGCAGCCACGGCTTCCGCGGCGTGATCGTGTCGGCCGACAAGGATTTCGGCCAGCTCATCGGCGAACACGACGAGCAGTGGGATTTCGCGAAGAACCTGCGCTGGGGACCGTCCGGCGTCTTCGAGCGCATGGGCGTGCATCCGCACCAGGTGGCCGATTACCTCGCCTTGTGCGGCGACGCGGTCGACAACATTCCGGGCGTGCCTGGCATCGGCGCGAAGACCGCCGCCGCGCTGCTGGCCCATTTCGGCAGCCTCGATGCCATCCTCGAGCGCGTCGACGAAGTGGCCTTCCTGCGTATCCGCGGCGCGGCCTCCTGCGCGACGAAGCTGCGTGAGCACGCGGAGCAGGCATTGCTGTGCCGTCGCCTCACGCGCATCGCGCTGGATATCGCCGTGGCGGAAACGGCCGATGCGTTGAGCCGCAGGCAGGGCGATGCGTCCACGGTGGACGAACTCTGCGAGCGCATCCGCTTCGGGCCGATGACGCGGTCGCGGCTTCGGGCGCTGCTGTAGTCCCGTTCGCCGATACGATCGGCTCCCACCCCTCCGGTAGCAGCCTTTCTACCGAAGGGGTGGGAGCCGATCGTATCGGCGAATCCAGGTTACGCCACGGCAGGGTAGGCGTCCGTCACATCGCCGGGCTACCCTCGGAGGATACTTTCGCACTTCGACAAGGAATCCCGCCCATGCCCCACGCTTCCACGATCCCCGACGACGCCCACCTCGACGAACAGACCCTGCACCAGGGCAAGTGGCTTACCCTGAAGCAGCGCGGACGCTGGGAATACGTGGAGCGCAACACCACCGGCGGCGCGGTGATCATCCTGGCGGTCACCCCGGACGACAAGGTGCTTTTCGTCGAGCAGTACCGCGTCTCGATCCTGAAGAACACCATCGAGATGCCCGCCGGGCTCGTCGGCGACCTCGCCGATGCGGCGGACGAGGACGTGCTGGTGGCCGCCCGGCGCGAACTGGAAGAGGAGACGGGCTACGCCTGCGACGATATCCGGTTCGTCCACGAAGGCCCGTCGTCGGCCGGCATGAGCACCGAGATGATCGCGTTCGCCCGTGCGACGGGACTGCGCAGGGTCGGCGCCGGCGGTGGCGACGAGACCGAAAACATCATCGTGCACGAGGTACCGCGTGCCGACGCCGGTCGCTGGCTGTTCGAACGGGCGGCGGAGGGGTTTTCGATCGATCCGAAGCTGTTCGCCGGGCTGTGGTTCATCGAGCATCCGGAGGCGCACGAGCGCTGAAGGGAAACCGGCCACCTCGCCCTGGGCTCCTGCTTTCGCATGAGCGACGAGACAGGGAAGGCCCTCGCTCCCGCGAAAGCGGGAGTCCGGCTCCGGTCCTCATCGCATCCGGCGCGTCGAACCGGCTTTTCGCCCCTGTCAATTCTTGCCCCGGCACCCCCTGCCGGTTAGCCTTTCCGATGGCCTAACCAGGCACCGCCGCATGTCCGTCCGCTTCGCCCATCTCCACCTGCACAGCGAATACTCGCTGGTCGACTCCACCATCCGCATCAAGCAATTGATCGCGGCGTGTTCGCGTGCCGGCATGCCGGCGGTGGCGCTCACCGACGACAGCAACCTGTTCGGCCTGGTGAAGTTCTACAAGCAATGCACGGCGGCGGGCATCAAGCCCATCGGCGGCTGCGACATCTGGGTATCGAGCCCCGACGATCCGCGCCCCTGGCGGCTCACCCTGATCTGCCAGAACCGCGACGGTTACCTCAACCTCTCACGGCTGGTGTCGCGGGCGTGGCGCGAAGGCCAGGGCAGCGGACGGCCGCTGGTGGACGCCACCTGGATGACGCCGGACGCCATGCACGGCCTGATCGCCATCGCCGGTCGCGAAAGCGAAGTGGCCCGCGTGGCGCTGGGTGCCGGCGTGGTCGCCGCGGGCGCCCGCCTGGCCACGCTGCGACGACTGTTCCCCGAACGCCTCTACCTCGAACTCACGCGCACGAACCGCGAAAACGAAGAACACTGGATCCGCGCCGCGCTGGCACTGGCCGGCGAGCACGAACTGCCCGTCATCGCCAGCAACGACGTGCGCTTCCTCGAACGCGAGGGTTTCGAATCGCACGAAGCGCGCACGTGCATCAACCAGGGCCGCGTGCTCGCCGATCCCAAGCGTCCGCGCGAATACAGCGAAGAACAGTTCTTCAAGTCGGCCGAGGACATGGCCGAGCTGTTCGCCGATATTCCCGAGGCACTGGAAAACACCGTCGAACTGGCCCGGCGCTGCAACCTCGAACTCACCTTCGGCACGTATTACCTGCCGAACTTCCCCGTGCCCGAGGGCCATACCCTCGACACCTTCATCCGCGAGCAGGCGCAGAACGGCCTGGAAGAACGCCTCGCCACCAACCCGCTCGCGCCGGGCAAAACCCGCGAGGAATACCAGGCGCGCCTCGACCGCGAGGTCGACGTCATCATCCGCATGGGCTTCCCCGGCTACTTCCTGATCGTGGCCGACTTCATCAACTGGGGTAAGCAGAACGGCATCCCGGTGGGCCCGGGACGCGGTTCGGGCGCGGGCTCGCTGGTGGCGTGGGTGCTCAAGATCACCGACCTCGACCCGCTGAAGTTCGACCTGCTGTTCGAGCGATTCCTCAATCCCGAACGCGTGTCGATGCCCGACTTCGACATCGACTTCTGCATGGATCGCCGCGACGAGGTGATCGACTACGTATCGCGCAAGTACGGTCGCGACCACGTCAGCCAGATCATCACCTACGGTTCGATGGCCGCGAAGGCCGTGCTTCGCGACTCCGGTCGCGTGCTCGGCATGGGTTACGGCCAGGTCGATCGCCTCGCCAAGCTGATTCCGGCTCGCCCGCTAGACCTCACGCTCTCCTGCGCGCTGGGCCGTTCGGAGAAGGCGAAGAAGGAGCCCGAGCGCATCGTCCGAGAATTCTGCGACATCTACGAAAACGAGGAAGAATCGCGCACGCTGATCGACCTCGCGCTCAGCCTCGAAGGCCTCACCCGCAACGCCGGCAAGCACGCCGGCGGCGTGGTGATCGCGCCCACGCCGCTCACCGACTTCGCCCCGCTCTATTGCGAACCCAGCGGCGAAGGCGTGGTCACGCAATACGACAAGGACGATGTCGAGGCGGTGGGCCTGGTGAAGTTCGACTTCCTCGGCCTGCGCACGCTCACGATCATCGACTGGGCCGTGAAGGCGATCAACAAGCGCCGCGCCGTCGAAGGCGTGGAGCCGCTGAACATCGACACGCTACCGCTGGACGATCCGAAGGTCTACGACCTGCTCAAGAAGGCGCAGACCGTCGCCGTCTTCCAGCTCGAATCGCGCGGCATGCAGGGCATGCTCAAGGACGCCCAGGCCGACCGCTTCGAGGACATCATCGCGCTGGTGGCATTGTATCGCCCCGGTCCCATGGACCTCATCCCCAGCTTCTGCGCGCGAAAGCACGGCAAGGAAACGGTGGAATACCCCGATCCGCGCGTCGAGCCCATCCTGAAAGAGACCTACGGCATCATGGTCTACCAGGAGCAGGTGATGCAGATGGCGCAGATCGTGGGTGGCTACACCCTCGGCGGCGCAGACCTGCTTCGCCGTGCCATGGGCAAGAAAAAAGCCGAGGAGATGGTGAAGCACCGCGCGACCTTCCGCGAAGGTGCCGCGAAGGACGGCATCGACGGCGACAAGGCCGATGCCATCTTCGACCTCATGGAGAAGTTCGCCGGCTACGGCTTCAACAAGTCGCACGCCGCCGCCTACGCGCTGGTCTCCTACCAGACCGCCTGGCTGAAGGCGCATTATCCCGCCGAGTTCATGGCCGCGACCATTTCCTCGGACATGGACAACACCGAGAAGGTGGTCACCTTCCTCGACGAGACGCGCGCCATCGGCATCAAGGTGCTGCCGCCCGACGTCAACGCCTCCGAATGGATGTTCGAGGCGGTGGAACCGCGCGTGGTGCGTTACGGCCTGGGCGCCATCAAGGGCGTGGGCCAGGGCATCTGCGAGGAAATCGCCGCCGAGCGCAAGGCCCGCGGCCCGTTCCGCGGGCTGGTCGATTTCTGCCAGCGCATCGGCTCGAACAAGCTCAACAAGCGCGTGATGGAAGCCCTGGTGCAGTCCGGCGCACTCGATGCACTGGGCGAAAACCGCGCCACGCTGCTGATGCACATTCCCGAAGCGATGCGCGCCGCCGACCAGGAAGCCAAGAACCGTGCTTCCGGCCAGGTGGACATCTTCGGCAGCGCCTTCGGCGCGGCCGAGGCGCCGAGCATCATCGAGCTATCCGGCTCGGTGCCCGAATGGCCGCTCGAGCAGTTGCTGCAGGGTGAGCACGATACGCTCGGCCATTACCTGTCCGGCCATCCCACCGATCCGTGGCAGGCCGAACTGGCGCAGTTGTCGAGCTGCCCCATCGGCGAAATTCCCCAGCGTTACCAGCCGCCGAAGCCGCGTCGCAACGACGACGAGGAAGGCAGCCGCTTCCGCCGCGGCCCCGAGACGCCCTGGACCGTTGCCGGCATGGTGGTGGGCATGCGCAAGCGCGGCGACAGCGACGCCTTCGTGCAGATCGAGGATGCCACGGGCCTGCTCGAGACCAGCTTCTTCCGCGAAGTGTTCACCGAGGCCGCGCCGCTACTCACGCGCGGCAACATGATCGTGATCGAAGGCGGCCTGCGCATCGACGACTTCGCCGGCGGCTACCAGTTGCGCGCGCGCAAGGCGTATTCGCTGTCCGACGCGATGGAGCACTTTACCCGCCTGCTCACGCTGCGCCTCAACGGCGTGGGCCCCGATTTCCCGCAGCACCTCAAGCAGGCGCTGATGGGTTATCGCGGCGGCCGCACCACGTTGATGCTGTCCGGCTACCGCAACGCCGTGGCACAGGCCAGCATGGAACTGGGCGACGCCTGGCGCGTACGCGCCCTGCCCGACCTCGTGCGCACCCTTCGCGCCCTGCCGGGCGTACTCGGCACCGAACTGCGCCTCGTACGCCCGGCGGATTGAGACGGTTTCAGCCGTCGTCCCGCGACAGTTCGGCAGGCAACCGATTTGTCGCGCTGCGCACGAGAACCACGTCGTCCACGATCACCGGAACCGAGCCTGCCCCGGCCCGGATGGCGACGCCGATACGACTGGCCCGGGTACCGGCAGGTACACGCAATGTCGCCACGAGTTCATCGCCGGGGCCATCGACGGTGGTCGTCTGCGCTTCCTCGACCACGTCGTGTTCGGGCCATCCGTCAGGAAGACGCAACTGGATGGCCACCCTGGCCTGCCCGCCGGTCGAAGCGATATGTACGTGCACGATGAAGTACGAGTCGTACGGGCGGTCCGGTGTCAACGGCATCCATTGGTACACGTGATCGCTCGGCCGCCAGAGGGTGAGGCGCAAGTCTTGGGCGGGCCGTTCGAGATACGTGGCGGCACCTCGTGAGGCGTATATCCAGGGTTGCAGGTGCGCGCGCACGGAGTGCACGCCGCCGAAAAAACCGGCGAAACTGGAGGTGCCGTGGTAATAGCCGTCGCTGTCGCCGCCGCTGAAATCACCGTTGGGAAGATCGACCCGGCATGTGCGGTAGAGGTCGACGTTCGCGCAGGAAGGCAGCTCGTGCAGCAACGAATGGCCTGATATCGATCCGGACGCACGGGACATCGACGCGGACGCGGCCAGCCAGGCGACGATGGCCGTGCCGATCGTTTTTCCGTTCATGGTTATTCGCCCTCCCGTCACCATGCCGGAACCAGTTCAGGCAGCGCATCTCCCACGGGCGTGCGCACGACGAATACGTCGTCCACCACCACCCCGCTGCTGTCGCCCAGCGCGGCGATCGCGAAACCGATGCGTTCGGCCGTCGAATCGGCCGGCACCGTGAGGGAGGTCACCAGTTCGCGGCGCGGTAGGCCCAGCGACCGGGAGTAGCTTTCCGCGGTGGCCTGGATGCCGTCTTCGCCGTATTCGGGCACGGCCACATGAATGGCCGCCTTGGCCGTACCGCCCGTCGATCCGATGTGGGCGTGGAACGTGAACACCGTATCCACGTCACGACCCGGGGTCAGCTTCATCCACTGGAACACGCGATCGCGCGGGGACGTGAGGAGCAATTGCGTCGAAAGCGCCGACTTGTCCAGGTGCGTACCGTCGACTTCCGTCAGGTAGGTCCACGGCTTGAGGTGGGCACGCATCGGATGGGTCCGGGGCACCAGTTGCCCCCAGCTGAAGGTGCCGTGGTAGAAGGCGTCGCCCGCCGGGCCGCTGAAGTCGCCGTTGGGCAGGTCGAGGCGGCAGCGCTCCCGCAAGGAGACATCGGCGCAATCGGGAAGCGCGTCCAGCGCCGCATGACCGGGTACAGAGGTGGCCAGGGCCGAGGGTGCGTGGGCGAGGCCGAGGCAAACGGCCAGGACGGCCGCAGCGTGCGTTTTCATATCCATGGAGGTGTTCTCGTTCGATCCGTGAGATGGCGGCAGACCGCCGCCGACACGCATTCAAGCAGATCCGCCCGCGCGCGAGGGCACCGCCCACGCATGGCGAGACGACCGCCTACACCAAGCCAATTCAAATACTTACGAGAGCAACCCGATCCGTACGCCCGCGCACACCCACGAAGGGGCTCCACCGCTATAATGAACGGTCTTGTCCGGATGCTCCGTATTCATGAATCCCAACTTCCTCGATTTCGAACAACCCATTGCCGAACTGGAAGCGAAGATCGAAGAACTCCGCCACGCCAGCAGCGGGCAGGCGTTCAACATCGACGAGGAAGTGGGCCGCCTCCGTGAAAAGCTCAAGCTGAAGACCGCCGAGATCTTCCGCAACCTCACGCCGTGGCAGATCAGCCAGCTCTCGCGCCACCCGGCGCGTCCGTACACGCTCGACTATATCCAGGGCATGTGCGAGGAGTTCCACGAGCTCAAGGGCGATCGGATGTTCGCCGACGACCAGGCCATCGTGGGCGGCCTCGCCCGCATCAATGGCCGTTCGATCATGATCGTGGGCCACCAGAAGGGCCGCGACACCAAGTCGAAGGTCAAGCGCAACTTCGGCATGCCGCGTCCCGAGGGGTATCGCAAGGCGCTGCGCCTGTTCAAGACGGCCGAGCGCTTCGGCATTCCCGTATTCACCTTCATCGATACCGCGGGCGCCTGGCCGGGCATCAACGCCGAGGAGCGCGGCCAGTCCGAGGCCATCGCGCGCAACCTGCTCGAAATGGCCGAACTGCGCGTGCCGGTGATCTGCACGGTGACCGGCGAAGGCGGCTCGGGCGGTGCCCTGGCCATCGGCGTGGGCGATCGCACGCTCATGCTGCAGTACTCCACCTATTCGGTCATCACGCCCGAGGGCTGCGCGTCCATCCTGTGGAAGAGCGCCGACAAGGCGAAGGACGCCGCCGAGGTCATGGGCCTCACGGCCACGCGCCTGCTCGAGAACGGCCTCATCGACAAGATCGTCCGCGAACCGCTGGGCGGCGCCCACCGCAATCCGCAATCGATGGCCGTGCGCCTGAAGGCCGTGCTGCTCAACCAGCTCGACGCGCTGGAGGCCCAGCCCATCGACACCCTGCTCGAAAACCGCTACCACCGCCTGCGCGGGTACGGGGCGTTCACCGAGTAACCACCCATGAGGTTGGCCACGGCTTGACGCTCCGTCGCATTCGCTGACAGGGTCCGCTCCCACCCTCCGGTAGCTGGCTTATCTACCCAAGAGTGGGAGCGGGCCCTGTCCGCGAATAAAATGGCGTCGACGCTGCTCGGGTACCATCGACGCATTCCCAAGGGTGGAGTACGCCATGGCCAACGACGTCACCGACAAGCTCGCCGTGCTGATCGACGCCGACAACGCGCGACCCGCCATCGTGGACGGACTGCTCGCCGAAGTGGCGAAGTACGGCACGGCGCACGTCAAGCGCATCTACGGCGACTGGACCGGGCCCAACCTCAACGGCTGGAAGAGTGCGCTGCTCGATCATTCCATCCAGCCTATTCAGCAGTTCGCCTATACGTCGGGCAAGAACGCCACCGATTCGTCCATGATCATCGATGCCATGGACTTGCTCTATTCGGAGCGCTTCGATGCGTTCTGCATCGTATCCAGCGACAGCGACTTCACCCGACTCGCCTCACGCATTCGGGAAGCCGGATTGATCGTATACGGATTCGGCGAACAGAAAACGCCGAAGGCTTTCGTCCGGGCGTGCGACAAGTTCATCTACACCGAGGTGCTCATCCATGCGTCGAGCGGCGAGAACGACGCTCCTCCCGCGCCCCGCTCAACGAACGAATTGCGCAGCGACACCCGGTTGATGAATCTTCTGCGCAATGCGATCTCCGCGGCATCGGACGAAAGCGGGTGGGCCTTGCTGAGTCGGATCGGCGGCATTCTCAGCAAGCAAGAGCCAGACTTCGATTCCCGCAATTACGGCCATCCAAAGCTCAGTGGGCTCATCCAGCACATTGGCTTGTTTGAGATGGAAGAGCGTGAATCGGGCAATGCCAGGCACCTCTACGTACGCCTGCGCGGCAAGGGCAAATGAGCCGCACGCTGTCCGAACACCTCATCGCCGCCTTCGACGGCGAGGCCGATGCGCCCCTCGTGGTGGCCTACAGCGGCGGTCCGGATTCCACCGCCCTGCTCCACGCCATCGCCACGCTCCCGCGCCGCCCGTCGCTGCGTGCCGTGCACGTGGATCACGGCCTCCATGCCGAGAGCGGTCTGTGGGCGATGCATTGCCGCCGCTTCTGCGAATCGCTCGACGTGCCGCTCGAGGTGGTGCGCGTGAGCGTCGACCTGAGTCGCGGCGAAGGCATGGAGGCCGCCGCGCGCCGTGCCCGGCGGGCCGCGTTCGTGGCCCAACTCAGGCCGGGCGAACGCTTGTTGCTCGCCCATCACCGCGACGACCAGGTGGAGACCGTCCTGCTCAAGCTGCTGCGCGGTGCCGGGCCGGAAGGCCTCGGCGGCATGCGCGAGCGGCGTCCGCTGGGGGCGGGCGAGCAATGGCGCCCGCTGCTCGATCTGCCGCGTGAGGCGCTGGCCGCCCACGTGGCGCGGCACGCCCTCGACACCGTGCATGACCCCTCCAACGACGATCCGCGCGTGGCGCGGGCGTTCCTGCGCGCCAGCGTGATGCCCGCGCTGGCCGAACTCTGGCCGCAGGCGTCGCGAAGCATCGTGCACAGCGCACGGCTGTGCCGCGAGGCCGCGGACACGCTGCGCGAGGCCTGGATGCCCGCGCTCGCCGAGTTGAAGGCGCGGGACGGCAGCCTCGACGCCGCCGGCTGGCTCCTGCTTCCCGAGGCGTTGCGATGGCCGGTACTCGACCAATGGCTGCACGAGGCGGGCCTGCAGGCACCCACCGGCGCCCAGCGCGACGCATTGGAACGGCAGGTGCGCGAAGCCGGCGCCGACCGCCTGCCGCAGATCGGATGGCTCGATACCGAAGTGCGCCTGTGGCGGGGGCGGCTCTGGGCCTTGCCCCGGCTAGCGCCGTTCGCGGCGGGCTGGGAAACCCGGTGGCATGGCGAGCCGATCGATCTGCCGGGGGGTGGCACCCTGTCGTTGGGCGACGGCCGCCTGGGCCATCCGCTGTTGGTGCGCTATCGCCGTGGTGGCGAGACCCTGCGGCCCGCGGGCGACCGCCATACGCGCGAGCTGCGCGACCTGTTCCAGCGTGGCGGCGTGCCGCCGTGGGGGCGACCGCGCGTGCCCATTGTGACCGGCGAAGACGGCCGGATCCTGGCCGTCGGCGATCGGTGGCTGAGCGAGGAGGCCGTGGGGATGTTCGAGGCGGTCGGGGGGGGGCTTCGTTGGACGCGCTAGGCGTCTCACCGAGCTAGCCAGCGTGTCGCGAATCCTTCGCCGATACGATCGGCTCCCACCCCTTCGGTAGCAAGGCTGCGGGAATCGGCCTACCGAAGGGGTGGGAGCCGATCGTATCGGCGAACTCTACGGAGCGATCAATATTCGGGCTTCTCGCCCTTCTCCGGGACGAACGTCGGCGTGCCCTTTACCCCCGAATAGGTGATCACCAGCACCGCCGGCTCGTCGCCGGTGACGCCGCGATGCACCTGCCCCACCTCCTCCGCGAACGCCTCGCCCGCGTGGAAGGTCTGCTTCTTTCCCGACGCCTTGTCTTCCACGGTAATCGACCCGGAGAGCACGTAGGCCGCGTTCGGGTTCGGATGGGTATGCCAGGGCAACGCCGTGTGCGCGGGGATGGTCATCTTCAGCAGGGTCAGCTCGGGACGGCCGCCCGGATACGACGTGTAGGGAACGCCGTTCCAGGACGACTCGGTCTTGACCAGGGTGTCGGCTTTCGCCGACGAGGTCTGCTGGGCGTGGGCGGAGGCGGCAACGACGGCCAGCGCCAGCGCCGCCAGGGTGGTCTTCGAATTCATCGGGATTCGGTCCGGTGGCAAGTCATGCGCAAGCATAGCCACCCCGGCCGTGGCGGCGGCATGACGGCGCTCGCACATCCGCACGATATTCCTTTCGCATTCAAGTATATGGGCCTCGCCCAGCCGTCCGGGAGATTGATCGAAAACGCCATGTGAGCTAGTTTGCGCGCATGCCGAAGTCCTCCGACACTCCCGTACCCGCGTCGTCCATCGCCGAGTTCGAGCACTCGCTCGACGAGCTCGAACAACTGGTCACGCGCATGGAGGGTGGGGAACTCAGCCTCGACGAGTCGCTGAAGTCGTTCGAGCGCGGCATCGGCCTCTATCGCCATTGCCAGACGGCGTTGGAGCAGGCCGAGTTGCGCGTGCGCCTGCTGCTCGACCCCGAATCCCCCGATAGCGCAGCCCCCTTTGATTCCTCCCGCACCGACTGACCTGCCGGCCCATCTCAAGGCGCTGGCCGGCCGTGCCGATGACGCGCTCGCGCGCGCACTGCCCGGCGAGAACGATCCCCCCGTCGAACTGCACCGTGCCATGCGCTACGCCGTGCTCGGCGGCGGCAAGCGCATACGCCCCTTGCTGGTCTACGCGGCGGGCCACGCCTTGGGCATCGACGATGCACGCCTGGATGCGCCGGCCTGCGCCGTGGAGATCATCCACGCCTATTCCCTCGTCCACGACGACCTGCCCGCGATGGACGACGACGCCTTGCGGCGCGGGCGCCCCACCTGCCACATCGTGTTCGGCGAGGCCATGGCCATCCTGGCGGGCGATGCCCTGCAAGCGCTGGCCTTCGAAATCCTGGCGCACGACGAAGCGGGTATCGATGCCCATGCGCGCATCGCGATGCTGCGTGCGCTGGGTGCCGCCTGCGGCGCGGAAGGCATGGCCGGCGGACAGGCCTTCGACCTTTCCGCGGTGGGCAAGCGCCTGACGCTGGGCGAACTGGAGCGGATGCACGCCTATAAGACCGGCGCGCTGATCCGCGCGTCGGTCAAGCTGGGTGCACTGGCGGCGGGATGCCGGGACGACGACCTCCTGGACCGGCTCGACCGCTACGGCCACGCCGTGGGGCTGGCCTTCCAGGTACGCGACGACATCCTCGACATCGAGGGCGAGTCGTCGGTGATCGGCAAGACGGCGGGCAAGGATGCCGCGGCGGACAAACCGACCTTTCCGTCGATCATCGGGCTGGAGGCGTCGCGGGCGCGTCTGGCCGATTTGGTCGACGATGCGCTCGATGCCATCGCGCCGTTGGGTGAGCGAGGGGAATGGCTCGCCGAGCTGGCGCGGTATTCGGCAACGCGCGGGCACTAGAACCCATCGCGGACAGGGTCCGCTCCCACCCCTCCGGTAGTAAGTCTGCTACCGAAAGGTGGGAGCGGACCCTGTCCGCGATTCGAGCGAAGCGACGCCTCAGCTCACCAGGCGTAGCGCGAACGGATATCGATAGCTCCCGTCCGAACTCACCCTCACCGCCGCGATGATGCAGAAGATGAGGTTGGCCAACCAAAGCAGCGGCGTGAGGAACGCGCCGATGAGGATGAAGGTGAGGATCCAGCAGATCACGTAACCGATGAGCACGGTGAGCTGGAAGTTGAGGGCCTCCTTGGCTTCGGTGACCAGGTAGGCCTTGTCCGAACGGTCTTTATGGATGAGCCAGACGATCAGCGGCACGATCACGCTGAAGATGATGCCCGACAGGTGCGTGAGCATGGCCAGGTTCTTGTCGTCGGTGTTCGAGACGGGAGGAACCGGCTCGTAAGGCGGCGGCGAGGGCGGCGGCGGAGGCGGGAACGAATCGGACGGCGTACTCATCTGGGCACTGCTCCGTGGGCGATGTCGGGCCTACTGTCCGATTCGCCCACGGCGCCTGTCAACCCGCCGAAGGTCACTCCCCGGCGATGGTCATCTTCTCGACGAGCCAGGAACCGGTCAGCACGTGGGACCGGTGGTCGACATCGCTGCCCACCGCCACCAGGTTGGCGTACATGTCGCGCAGGTTCGCCGCGATGGTGATCTCTTCCACCGGGTAGGCGATCCGGCCGTTTTCGACCCAGAAGCCCGAGGCGCCGCGCGAGTAGTCGCCGGTGACGATGGACACGCCCTGCCCCATCACCTCGGTGACGAGCAGTCCGGTGCCGAGCCTGGCCAGCATGTCGGCGAAGTCGCCGCCGTTGGCCTTCACGTAGAGATTGTGGATACCGCCCGCGTTGCCGGTGCTGGTAAGGCCCAGCTTGCGTGCCGAATAGCTGCCCAGCACGTAGCGCTCGAGCACGCCGTCGACCACCAGCGGCGACTCGACGGTGGCGACGCCCTCGGCGTCGAACACCGACGAACCCATGCCGCGCGGCACCAGGGGCTTTTCGTCGATGCGGAACCAGGAGGGCAGGATCTGCTTGCCCGCATGGTCGACCAGGAAGCTCGAACGCCGATACAGCGACCCGCCGCTCACCGCGCCGAGCAGGTGGCCGAGCAGCGAGCGGGACACGTCCGGCGAAAACAGCACCGGCGCCTGGCGCGTACCGAGGCGGCGGGCACCGAGGCGCGACAGCGTGCGCTCGGCCGCCTTGCGGCCCAGTTCGCCGGCGTCCATGAATTCACGGGCATCGCGCACCGTGTCGTACCAATAGTCGCGCTGCATGCCCTCGTCGTCGCCGGCGATCAGCGCCACGGACAGCGAGTGGCGGGTGCCGCGCTCGCGACCGACGAAGCCGTGCGAGTTGGCATACACCGAGAGGCTCTGGCCGGCGTTCACGCTGGCGCCGTCGGAGTTGGTGATGCCCACCATGGCGCGGCCGGCGTCCTCGATGTCGCGGCCCAGCGCGATGGCCCGATCCACGTCGAGATCCCACGGATGCCACAGGTCGAGGTCGGGGAAGACGGTGGCCATGCGATCCGGGTCGGCGAGGCCGGCGGCCGGGTCTTCCTCGGTGAACCGGGCGATCGCGCAGGCCTGATCGATGGTGGCCTGGATGGAGTCGGGATTGAGGTCGGCGGTGCTGGCCGAACCCTTGCGCTGGCCGAAATAGACCGTGAGCGAGAAACCGCGGTCGCGGGTGTGCTCGACGGTCTCCACCTCGGCCAGGCGCACGTTCACGTTCAGGCCCACGTCGATGCTGGCCGAGACTTCCGCCTGGCTGGCTCCGGCCGCCCTGGCACGGCGGATGGTGTCCTCGGCCAGTTCGGCGAGACGGTCGAGGTCCTGGTGGCTGCTATCGAGGGTGGAAACGTGGCTCACGTGGGCTTCCCGGGGGCTCAGGGTTACAATATCGGGTCACAAGGCGACCTGCCCCATTCAGATGGGGGCGCGCCGCCCGATCAAAAGCAATGCACCGCCCATGGTGCCATGGAATCCATATGAGCATCCGTGTCGGCTACTACCGCCACTACAAAGGCATGCCTTATCGCGTGCTGGGAATCGCCCACGACGGCGATACCCTCGAAGAACTGGTGGCCTACAAGCCGCTTTATGGCGGACACGGGCTGTCCGTGAGGCCGCTGAGCAAGTTCACCGACATGGTCGAGCGCGACGGCCGACTGCAGCCTCGCTTCGCCTTCGAGCGCGAGGCCGAAGACGTCCTCACGCCCTTCATGGAGCAGATATCGTGAAGCCGTTCGACCAAGCCCCTCGCGACGACGACGAAGAAGACTTCGGCCCGAGCCGCAGCGAGTTGCGCCGCAACGCGCTGGACATGCTGAAGCTGGCCAACCAGCTCGTCGAGTTGCCGCCCACCCGCATCCCCAAGCTCGGCCTGCCCGAAGACATCGTCGACGAGATCGGCCGCACGCGAAAGGTCACCTCGCATATCGCGCGCAAGCGGCAGATGGCGTATCTCGCCAAGCAGATGCGTCGGCACGGCGACGAGGCGTTCGTGAACGCGCGTGCCGCCCTGGGCGAGGATCGCGATCGCCAGCGCCAGGAAGCCGCGCACATGCATCGCCTGGAGGCGGCGCGCGAGAAGCTGCTGGAAGGAGGCGACGTGGCGCTGGGCGAGCTGTTCGACAAGCATCCGGACCTGGATCGCCAGCACCTTCGCTCGCTGGTGCGCCAGGCCCGCGCGGAGCGCGAGGCGAACAAACCGTTGCACGCGTTCCGGGAGATCTACCGGATCCTCAAGGAACTCGAAGCGGGCGAGTGACGGTCGCGACGACCGATCGTCCGGCCTTAGGCACCGGCCTGCGCCGGTGCGTCGGATAGCAAGGACACGGCAAGGAAGATAGCGAGGCGCAGCGAACCGTCGCACCGGCGCAGGCCGGTGCCTACGGCGAACCATCCGGTTCTCGCGAAAAACGGCGCGTTTGTATCCGTCCGTATCCTGACGCCGCTGGATACAAAACGTTTCATACCCGCAAAAAGCCGACACATCGTCACCCAACGCGGTTCCTAGACTGTGCCTCCACACAGTCCCGAACCCCGATGGAGAACGACCATGTCATCCGCCTACGCCCCGCCCTCTTCCCGTGCGTCCATCGCCCGGCGCGCCCTCGCCATCGCGCTCGGCTTCGCCCTGCTGGGCCCCGCCGTCCATGTCCAGGCAGCCGACGCCGTCGCGGAAACGACCACGACCACGAAAGTCGACGAAAGCATCCGGCCTTTCCACGTCCACGTACCCCAGGAACAGCTCGACGACCTGCGCCGCCGCATCGCCGACACCCGCTGGCCGGACAAGGAAACCGTCAACGACGAGTCGCAGGGCATCCAGTTGGCACGCGTCCAGGAACTGGTGAAGTACTGGGGCACCGGTTACGACTGGCGCAAGGCGGAAGCCCGGCTCAACGCCCTGCCCCAGTTCGTGACGACCATCGACGGCGTGGACATCCAGTTCATCCACGTGCGCTCGCGCAACCCGCACGCCCTGCCCGTGCTCCTGACGCACGGCTGGCCCGGCTCGACGTTCGAGTTTCTCAAGACCATCGGCCCGCTCACCGATCCGACCGCGTACGGCGGCCGCGCGGAAGATGCCTTCGACGTGATCATCCCCTCCATCCCCGGCTACGGTTTCTCCGGCAAGCCCACCGACCTGGGCTGGGGCCCGGAGCGTACCGCCAGGGCCTGGGATGTGCTGATGAAGCGATTGGGCTACGCGCACTACGTGTCGCAAGGCGGTGACCACGGCTCGGTCATTTCCGACGCGCTCGCACGACAGGCGCCTAAGGGCCTGCTCGCCATCCACCTCAACATGCCGGCCACGATTCCCGGCGATCTCGTCAAGCCGATCAATGCCGGCGATCCGGCCCCGGCCAGCCTGAAACCCGACGAACGCGCCGCCTACCAGTCGCTGAGCACGTTCTTCGGCCGCAACGCCGCTTACGGCGCCCTGATGGTCACTCGCCCGCAGACCATCGGTTACTCGCTGGCGGATTCCCCGGCGGGACTCGCCGCATGGATGTACGAGAAGTTCGCCCAGTGGAGCGACAGCGACGGCGTGCCGGAACGCGTTCTGTCGCGCGACGAGATGCTCGACGACATCACCCTGTACTGGCTGACCAACACCGGTGCGTCGTCGTCGCGGTTCTACTGGGAAAACAACAACAATAACTTCAGCGCCGTGGCGCAGAAGACGCACGACATCAAGGTTCCCGTCGCGATCAGCGTCTTTCCGAAGGAAATCTATCGCGCGCCGAAGAGTTGGAGCGAGCAGGCGTACCCCAGTCTGTATTACTACCACCAGGTGACCAAGGGCGGACATTTCGCCGCCTGGGAACAGCCGCAAGCGTTCGCCGAGGAGTTGCGCGCGGCGTTCAGGTCGGTGCGCTGAGCGACGACTGCATCGCGATAGCCGAACTCAAGGCACTGGGTTCGAACCGTCTCTCACACGGCTTTCGCGAAAGCGGTCGCACGGCTCCCATGACAAAGAAAAAGGGCGGTGGATATCTCCACCGCCCTTTTCGTTTTCACCTCACGGCATCGCTTACCAGCCGATACCGATGTCCATGTGCTCCGGCTGCGGATCGGCGAGCAGCGACTCCTGGTCGTTGACGTCGTCGTACGCGAAGCCGTAGGCCTTCTGATCCACGCCATGGACATGCCAGAAGCGCGAGTAGTAGTTGGCCGGGGCCTGCTGGTAGTACGCGGACGGGTCCTTCCACTTCGTGGTGTCTTCCATCACGTGGCGATTGAACGCCGCGCAGATCTGCGCCTCGAGCTGGCTTTCGAAGCCCCACGGGTCGTGGCCGCTGGCGAGGGCGTCCTTGCACTCGAACACGGCCTGCGTGGTGGGCTTGGACACGTTGAAGGCCATGCCTTCCGGCTCGTCGCCGTTGTGACCGTCGGCCCAGTTGGTGTGGTGGAACACCAGCGTGCCGTCGACCACGGTGCCTTCGAACACCTGGTTGCCGATGTTCATCGTCAGGGTGTGGTCCGTGTAATGGCTCCATACCTGGTCGATGTAGGCATCGAAGTAATGCGCCTGCGGCTTGCCGCTGTCGAACGCGTCCTTGCCCGGAGCGAGGATGCGAATGGCATTCGTATCCGCGATCTGGAACTCGGCAGGCACTTCCTGGTTGTACTCGCTGAAGATCTGCGCGCGCGTCTGGGTGATGCCCGAGTTCGCGTGGCGGGTCTTGTTGCCGCTGTACAGGTCGAGCGACAGCGGGAGCGAGAACTGGTCGACCTGCGTCGTGTTGACGAAGATCGCGTCCTTGTTCCAGGTGTACTCCATCCAGTCGTAGGTCACGCCCAGGTTCGGGTCGGTACCGTTGAGCGGGTTGGGACCGGCGATGCCGATCGTGCCGTCGGCGGCCTCGAGCACCTTCATGTACATCGGCTCACCGACGGACACGTAGATGCGACCCGAGTCCATCATCGGCAGCTTGGCCAGCTTGGCCTGGGCGAGCGTGAAGAAGTAGTTCGGGTAGTTCTGGCCGTTCTTGGTCAGGTGGTTCGACGCGTCGTTGTCTTCCACCTTCATCGCGGTGAGCGTGCCGTCCGGCTTGACCCACGAGAACACTTTCTGCCCCGTCGCATCCGTCTTCGACGGATCGCGGCCGAGCACGGCGATGAAGATCTGGTCGTCACGCCACTTTCCGTTGGTGGCATTGCGCAACGTCGTGCCGATGAAGCCCGGATACACGTCGTAGTCGAAGCCGGTCGTCGGATCGTTGGTGGACGGATCCGAGGGCTGGCTGCCCGAGCTGCCGTCACCACCCGAACCGTAGACTTCGAACGACCACAGCGAGTAGCCGTACTGGGTGCTGCGGTGCCCGCCATGCATGCGCACGTAACGCGCCTGCTTGTCCGGGAACGTCAGCGTTTCCACGCCGCCTTCGCTGCCCGCCTTCGAGAACGCGGTCTGCCAGTTGCTGCCGTCGACCGACACCTCGATCAGGTAATCGGTCGCATGCGCGTTCTCCCAGCTCAGCACGACCTTGTTCACGGTCTTGACCGAACCGAGGTCGACGCGGATCCACTGGTCGTCCGTGAAGCCCGACGACCAGCGCGTGCCGGCGTCGCCGTCGTTGGCGTTGGCCGCCTTGAAGGCCACCGGGTTCTCTTCGTCCGAAGCGAGCACCGGACGGTTCAGGGCAAGGTCGCCGTTGGACGAGCCCGCATCGGAACCGCTGGAGCCGCCGTCCGTCGGCTGCTGCTGCACCGGCTGCACGGCGAGGGTCGCCGCGTTGCTGGTCACGCTGTTGCCGTTGGCATCGGAGACCACGACGTCGTAGCTGCCGGCGTCGGCCAGCTTGGCGGCGAAGCTCAGGGTGCCCTGGGTGGCGTTGGCGATGGCGGTGCCGTCGTGGCGCCACTGGAAGCCGACGTTACCGGCGGCCTGCGTACCCACCGTGAAGGTGGCCGTCTGACCTTCGGTGAGGCTCTGCGACTGCGGCTGGCCCACGATCTGGATCGCCGGGGCGTACACCTCGAACTCGAACATCGAGTTGCCGTAGTCCGTGTTGCGCGCTTCGCTGTTCATGCGTACGTAACGCTTGGTCACCGCGGTGAACGTCTGCATCTCCACGCCGCCGTGGCCTTCGATCGGGCCCGCGACGGTCGTCCAGGCCTTGCCGTCGTCGGAAACGTCGATCGTGTACCTGGCCGAGGACGCGTTTTCCCAACGCTCGATCACGTGGTCGAAGGTCTTCGGCGTGCCGAAGTCCACGGCCAGGTCGGCGGGGTCCACCTTCGGGGTGGACGACCAGCGGCTGTTCATGTCGCCGTCGATGGCGGCCGAGGCACTCAGGTCGCCACGTTCGAAGCCGACGGACGAGAACGCCGTGGCACCCTTGGTGATCGTCTTGCCACCCTTGCCGTCGGTACCCGGCTGGCTGCCGCCGGTCTGGTCGCCACCGGTGTTGCCACCGTTGTTACCGTTGCCCGGCTGCTGCGGAGCGGCCCCGCCGAAGTCCGGATCGAACCCGGTGTTGGAATTGTCCACGTTCAGCACGACGTTCCGGCTGGCCGTGAGCAGGCCCTTGGCACTGATCACGTTGACCCGGATGACGGTGCCGTTCTGCGCCGCCGTGAGGGCCTTCGTGTGGTAGCTGCCGTCGGGCGTGCTTTCCAGCGAGTTCAGCACGTCCTGGCCGTTGGCGTCCGTGGTGACCGCGTACCAGTCGTAGGTGAGCGGACCGTCACCCGTCGCCGCGACGTCGAAGTGGGCGGAGCGGCCCACGCCAGCGGTCTGGCTGGTGGGTTGGCCGGTGATGGTCGGCGCCTTGACTTCCGCGCCGCGCACGCACAGCACGTTGCCCGGGAAGTTGTCGAGCACCTGGTGCGATACCGTGCCGTCGGAGTTCACGATGAAGGCGAACGTCGGGTCGGTCGGATCGTTACCCGCCGTCCACGTTCTCCACGCACCGGGGAACGCCGAGGTCGAGTTGTTGGTGCCGGCGATGGCCAGCGCCTCGTCGATCGACGGCAGGCGGGCGTTGACGGCCGAGCAGGCCTTGATGGCCTCCAGCTGCGTGAACTGCGCGCCCTGGTCGGCGAAACCGCGCTGGAACTGATCCCATACCAGGCCGCTGACGTTATCCGTCACCAGCTTGTTGGCCGTGTCGACCGAGTAGCGGTCGGCGGCGGTGCAGCAGCTGGGCGTGTTGTACACCTGGAACTCGTACAGCGAATAGCCGTAATCCGTATGGCGCTTCTTGCCGAGCATGCGGACATAACGACCCTTCACCGGCGTGTCGAAGGTGCGATCGTCGGTGCCGCCGCTGCCGTCGGTGACGTGCAACGCGTCCTTGAAGCTCGCGTCGTCGAGCGAGTCCGAATACTGGATGATGTATTCGTCGGCGTAGGCGTTTTCCCACTTCAGCACGACACGGTTGAAGGTACGCGACGAACCGAGGTCGACGGTCATCGACTCGTCGTCTTCATGCGCCGAACCCCAACGGGTGGTGTCGTCGCCGTCCACGGCGTGCCACGCCGCGAGACCGACGTTGTCCTCCAGTGCGGTCGAGGTCGTGCCCTTCTGCAAGGCCAGGTTGGCACCCGGGGGAGCCAGGGTCAGCTGCGCGGACACCGGCGCCGCGGTCCCGGCGATGTTGCTCACCTCGACCGAGTAGGTACCGACGTCACCCTGACGCACCGCCTGGATGGTCAGCGTGGGGCTGTCGCCGCCGACGGGCACGCCGTCGTGCGACCACTTGTAGTGGAACGGCGAGCTGCCGGCCACGAGGTTGGTCGCGTCGAACGTCGCCGGCTGGCCCGGATTCGCGCGAACGCTGGCCAGCGTGTTGCTGACGACCGGCGGACGGGCGGCGTTCACCGTGAGGGTCACGGCCACCGACGGCGCGCTGCTCTGCTGGTTGCTGACGACGACGGAATACTGCGCGCCGTTGTCGCCCGTCGAGAGCACCGGGGTGTCGTAGGTCGGGCCGTTGGCGCCGGCGATGGCGTCCGATCCCTTCATCCACTGGTACTTGATCGTGGGCGAGCCCGAGGCCACCACGGCGAAATGAGCCGTCTGGCCCGCGTCGACGTTGGCCGCGACCGGCTGCGTCGTCACGTGCACGGGTGCGAAGGGAACCACGCTCAGCACGGCCGGCTGCGATTCGGGCGAGGCATCCTCGCCGTGCACGACCACCGTGTACGTCGAGTTGTTGTCGCCCAGCGTCAGTGCCGGGGTGTCGTAGGTCGGACCGGTCGCGCCGGCGATCTCCACGCCGTTCTTCTTCCACGTGTACGTCACCGCGTGGGCGCTGGAGGCCACCACCGTGAAGTGGGCGTGGTCGCCGGTGCTGAGGTTCTGGCTGGTCGGATTGGCGATGATCTGCGTACCCGAGGGTGCCGCGGCGGCGGGGATCGGTGCGATGTTGAACGACACCACGCCCGGCTTCAGGCCGGCCGAGGTAGCGCTTACCGTCACCGTGCCCGGGGTGAACTTCGAACGCAGCGCGATCTTCTGCAAACCGCCCTCGAACTTCAGTTCGTGCGAACCCGGCGAATGGTAGTAGTGGTTCGGTTCCGGCATCGGGCCGTTGCGGTCGGTGACGACCACGCCCTGCCAGTCGACGAGCTGCTGCGTGCCGCCATTGAACGTCACCAGCGATTCGCCGCTGTCGACGTTGAAGGTGACCAGCTGCGACGCGTCGGGCACGCGCACGCCGTTCGCGTCCACGACCTTGGCGACGATGAACGTCGCGTCCGAACCGTTCGCGGTCACCTGGAACACCGAACCGTCCGGCTTGACGATCGGATCGGCCGTGTTGACCACCGTCAGTTCGATGTGGTCGGCCGCACCGGCGGTCTTCAGCGTATCGGAGACGTCGGCGCCGTTCTTCTGCACCACGAGGCCGTCGGTGCCGATGCACTGCGCCACCGCCGAACCCGACTGCCACGTGACGTTCCAGTGCACCTGGCCCGGCAACTTCGTGGTGGCCTGCGCCGTGGCGACGCCCTGGATGTGGCCGGTGTCTTCGCTGACCGGACCGTTCAAGGCGGCGAATGCCGCGTCGTCGATCGAATCCCACGAATTGGGCGTCTGATCGGTGCCCTGCTGCACGCCGTTGACGAGCAGTCGCACGGCCGGGCAGTTGCTGAACGCGCTGACCGTGATGTTGCCGGAGCGGTTCCAGGTGTTGGCCAGCTTCACCATCGGCTTGACTTCGAACGGCGTCCACACCGATTCGTAGATGTAGTAAAGCATGCGCGGGAAGCGGTTCGCGTCGGCCATCGACGCGTTGTTGCCACGGGCGTTATGGGTGAAATCCTTCACCTGCTTGCCGTCCTCGTGGAACGTCGGGTTGCCCTTGTCGTCGTGATGGAAGACCCAGTGGTCGTCTTCCGTACCGTCGACCAGTTCGATGACTTCACCCGGGGTATCGGCGAAATACCACTGCGCCATGCCGAAGGTACCCACCTTGCGGGCCTGCGACCACGGCGTGAGGTAGTTCAGCGCGAACGCGAGTTCGGTATCGTAGCCTTCGCGCTTGCCGCCCGGGCCCCAGTACTCCGCGCCCCACGCGGGCTTGTTCGGAGCGTCGACCTGGTGCAGGTGCGTTTCGCACCCGGCCTTGGAGCAGCTCAGGATGTCGCCGTTCGCCGCCTTGGGCGTACGATCGGCGATGGCGCGCGGGGCGATGTTGTCCCAATCCCTCGAGTTCTGCCCCAGTTCCTGCGCGAACTGCGTATCCATCGTGCCGTTGTTGATTTCCCAGGCCAGGATCGACGGGTGGCTGCGATCACGGATCACGGTGTCGCGCTGGACCTCGCGCTTGATCGTCCACATGTCCTTGCAGGCCTGGTCGCCGGCGGCGCAAACGTTGCCGAAACCGCCTTCGCCGTCGCCGCTGGGCTGCACGAGGAACACGCCCAGCGCGTCGGCGCCGGCCACGAACTCGGGACTGGGCAGCGAATGGCCCACGCGCCAGAGGTTGCCGCCCATGGCGGCCATGTCCTTCAGGTCGCGCCATTGCTGCTCTTCGGGCACGGACGAACCCAGGCCCGGGTAGTCGTAGCGGCTGGAGCCGCCGTAGACGTATTGCTTCTTGCCGTTGACGTAGAGGAAGTCCTTATCCCAGGTCAGCATGCGGATGCCGAGGGTGTCCTGCTTCGCGTCCACCACCACGCCGTTGATGCTGACGGTATGGAACACGCGATAGAGGTACGGCTTGCCGTCCGTGCTGTTGTTCGGATACCAAAGCGTCGGGTTGTTCACCGTCAGCGTCTCGTCGAACACCGGCGTCTGGTCGCCGGGAATCGCGTGCGGGGCCAGCGTCCTGTCCTGCTGGTCGCGCGCGACTTCGTTGCCGTTGGCATCGACGATCTGCGTGACGAGCGTGACCGTCTGCGGCGTGTCGGTCTCGTTGACCACGTTGGTCTGCACTTCGACGGTAGCGGTCTTGTGATCCGCGCTCAGCGACTTCGTGCCGACGTACGTACCCCAGGTGTTCTGGCCGGCGTACACGTTCTCCGGGATGTGCACGAGGTTGGTCACGTGCAGATAGGCCGGACGGAAGATGCCCGCCTCGGACTGGCCGAAGCGGAACGAGCCGGAAAAACCCGGGTCTTCGAAGAAGCCGCCACCGCTGCGGCTGACCTTCACCGCGATCACGTCGGTACCGTCATACCGCAGGAACGGAGTGAGGTCGACGATGTGCGGAAGGAAGCCGATGACGTGGGTGGCCTGCGCATCGGGCTGGCCGGGCTGGTTCAACACGCCGGTACCGGGAATGAACTGGCCGTTGACGTACACGCGGTCGCCCGTGTGCGCGCCTTCGAGCTCGAGCATCACCTTCTTGCCCTTCATCGACGCGGAGTCGGTCAGGCGGTTGCGATACCAGCTGGTTTCGCCGTCCAGGCTGCCCTGGCCACCGCCGGACTCCTGGTTGATGAAGGTAGTGAAGTCGTTGGCTGCGTGCGGGAGACCGACGGTCAGCCACTTGCTGTCGTCGTAATTCACGCTCGCGCCATCGTCCCCGTTGGGAAGCTGGGCGTACACCACGGGATCGTTCGGGTTGACGATGGCCTGCTTGGTGTATTTCCAGGGCCGGGCGCCGATATTGATGTCCTGGCGGTCCGACGGCGCGAGGGTCACGGCCTGCGCCGAGATCGCCACGCCCATCAGGGCCAGGGCGGCGACGGAAACGAGTTGTTTCCGCCGCGTCCTGCTTGGGGGTGATGCGGGATGCTTCATTGGGTTTTCCCCTGGTTGAAGTCGATATCGGACAGGGGATGTCCCGAGCACACGACACGCCGCAGGCCGGTGAACGTGCCACCGGCCCTTGCCTTCGAATGCTTTCAAAAGAAGCGAATGAACCCGCTACGCCTGGATCAGACGTCCATACCCTGTCTTCGGCACGGATCATCCACGCAGTAAATGACCATCACAATACTAAATAGGGGTAGACGCGCGCCCCGTAGGGTGACGATTTTTCAATCCGTGATGGGCGTCGTGTTTAAGGGTGACTGGATAGTTTTGGGCAAGACGCTCAGGCGGCCGTGCCGCCCACCGTCATGCCGTCGACACGAAGCGTCGGCTGACCCACGCCCACCGGCACGCTCTGCCCATCCTTGCCGCACACGCCCACCCCCTCGTCCAGCGCGAGGTCGTTGCCGATCATCGATACGCGGGTGAGCACCTCGGGACCGGAACCCACCAGGGTGGCGCCCTTCACCGGTGCGGTGATCTTGCCGTCCTCGATGAGGTAGGCCTCGCTGGCCGAGAAAACGAACTTGCCGTTGGTGATGTCGACCTGGCCGCCGCCGAAGTTCACGGCATACAGGCCGTTCTTCACCGAGCGGATGATCTCTTCGGGCTCACGCTGGCCAGCCAGCATGTAGGTGTTGGTCATGCGCGGCATCGGCAGCTGGGCGAAGGATTCGCGGCGGCCGTTCCCGGTGGGCTTCACGCCCATCAGCCGGGCGTTGAGCTTGTCCTGCATGTAACCCTTGAGGATGCCGTTTTCGATGAGGGTGGTGCACTCGGTCCGCGTGCCCTCGTCGTCGATGTTGAGCGAGCCACGGCGTCCCGGCAGGGTACCGTCGTCCACCACCGTCACGCCCTCGGCCGCCACGCGCTGGCCGATGCGCCCGGCGAAGGCCGAGCTGCCCTTGCGGTTGAAGTCGCCCTCGAGGCCATGGCCGATGGCTTCGTGCAGCAGCACGCCGGGCCAGCCCGGACCGAGTACGACGGTCATGGTGCCGGCCGGCGCATCCACCGCGTCGAGATTGACCAGCGCTTGGCGCACGGCTTCCTCCGCGAAGGCATGGGCGCGACCGTTCTCGATCAGCTCGCGGTAGCCGTAACGCCCGCCACCCCCGGCGTGGCCCTGCTCGCGACGGCCGTTCTGCTCGGCGATCACCTGCACGTTGAGCCGCACCAGCGGTCGCACGTCGGCGGCCAGGGTGCCGTCGGAGCCCGCCACGAGGATGGTATCGAGCGTGGCCGAGAGGCTCACCACCACCTGCTTCACCCTGGGATCGCGGGAACGCGCATAGGCGTCCACCTCGCGCAGGAGGGCGATCTTCTCTTCGTTCGGCAGGCTCTCCACCGGATCGATGGCCGGGTACAGGGCCCGTCCCGTCGCCAGTGACAGCGGCTTGCCCGCACCGGCCCCGCCCTGGGCGATGGCCCGCGCGGCGCGCGAGGCCTCCAGGAGCTGAGGCAGCACGATCTCATCGGAGTAGGAAAAGCCGGTCTTCTCACCCGAGATGGCCCGCACGCCCACGCCCTGCTCGATCGAGTGGTTGCCGTCCTTCACGATGCCCTCCTCCAGCAGCCAGGATTCGCTGCGCGAATGCTGGAAATAGAGGTCGGCCGCGTCGATGGAAGGGCCCATCAGCTGCGAAAACACGCGATCCAGGTCGGAAGCGGCCAAACCGCCCGGGGTGAGGAGGCGACGTTCGGCGAGGGTGATCAGGGAATCCATGGAGGCTACCGGTAACGGGTGACAGGCTCCGAGATGGGGCCCGAAACCGCCAGCTTAAACCCTTGGGAGGGTTTGGCGAAAACCGGATGCTTCGACGTAAACACTGGCCCCCAGGAGGCGACGCGGCAGGCGAGGCATTCCCACCGTCGCCAAGGCCCCGGCGCCTGCTGTCAACGCACCATCACTGGCCCGAGACTGGCCTCCTGCCGTTGCGCCTGAAGCTGCGCCATCTCCTGCATCTGCTGCTGGTCGAAGGATTGGACCCGCTCGAGGCTCTCCTGCTCGGACGGACGCTGGAGGAGGTCGACATCCGCATAGCCTGTGAGCGCCCCGAACACCTCGATCCTGTCGTCCTTGATCTCGAACGTTCCGATCCGGCCCGGCTTGATGCCGCCTTCGTGGCAGGCCGCCGTTATCTGGGCGACGCGATCCTCCTTCGTGTTTTCGGGCAGCATCCGCTTGATCTCGCGATAGAGCGCGTTTTGTGGATGCTCCGGATCGCTGAATCGCATCGGCTCGGACTCCGGTGGCGCGAGCGAAGGCTGCCGCTGCACCCGCGGTGCCGGATCGGTCCACTGCGGGTCGATGATCGGCGCCTGCGGCAACTGCTTCAACTCGGCGATAAAGGCCTGGCCGTGAAGCAGGGAGCGCGTCCGCTCGTCGGGCTGACCCGTAACCTCAAGCCCCTGTGCGCGTTGGAATCGCGCCACCGCTGCTTGCGTGGATATGTCGTAAACGCCGTGAACCTCGAGGGGCTCGCCTTTCATGTCGGCGATGCCGAGGGCATTGAGGTTCTTCTGCAAGCTGCGGATCAATGCGTCATCGGTGACCGCCAGGCCGGGAACAGGTTCAGGCGCAAACGAGCGATACATAGACATGGCCGTATCCGGCTCTTCCTGACGCAGGTAGGGCGCGTCAGGCAGTCCGAAAGACCGACGTTTCGTTTCGACTGCTTCGCGTACCACCGCCTGTACGCTCGGGTCCGCCCGGCCATTCACCGTGAGTCCGTGATCGCGCTGGAACTTTTCCACGGCCGCTCGGGTATTGACTCCGTCGTCGCCGTCAACCGTCAGCGCCCTGTTGTGTTTGTCGGTGTAACCAAGCTCGTTCAAGTTCCGCTGAACTTGCATCAGTTCAGGGGAATGGCCCGAATGCGCTACAACATCGAAGTCCGTTTCGATCTGCGCGAGTTGCTCCGCACTTATGGCCCCACTTCGTATATCTCGGATGAGATCTTCGGTAAGGATGCTAGCCCACTGTCGGCCCGCGACGTACCGTTCATTCTCGCCATTCTTCCCGCCGTTTAGCTTAGCTCCAACCGAAATGGCATCTTTGAATCGGCCAAGCCTGTTCTCCCTCCAGAACAACAAGGATATTTTCGCTGCATTCTTTGGCTCGGCGGCAGCATCGGGATTGGAAATCAAATCCACGCCAATCAAGCCACCATAGACTCGATAGTTGTATCTACCCGTCAGCTGGAAATATCCACGCCCACGGAATTTCCAACCATCCCCCGGCTCGGAATTCTCCAAGCTCGGTCTCCGCTCATACATGACCGTTGCAATCCTTCGGGGATCGCGGCTATCGATGGCGCTTTGAATTTCCTCAAGAGTGAAACGTTCGATCGCAGAGCTGGCAGCGCTCAGCAGCCTGTCGACGCTCGCATATCCGAATGACTCGTGCATAACCGAAAATTTTCGTGTTTCGACAGACGCGTTCGCCATAAGATTAGCAAGCTCGACGGGAGACGTGATGCCGGATTCTATTGCCTCTCTCAGCAAGAAAGCGGCCGATTCATTAAGCCGTGGCACGCATCACTCCTTATCTACTTTTCGTGCGATGCTTGCTGATCGTTCCGGCCATCCAGATCGGATCAAGATCCTCCATGGGAATCAGCCCGAAGTCCTCCGGAAAAGAAGCCTCCTCCGTAGTGAAAATCAAATAGCCTTCATCATCCGTCTCATTAAAGTGGTACTCGGCTTTCGCCGAAGACACGAGCCACTTGCCACTATTGAGAAAAAACGAGTAGCTGAACCAGCCTGCAGCAGTGCTGTTGGAATAGTTCTTGAATTTGATCATTCCCGAAGAGAGATCGAGGTTCTCATCCAACTCACGGTATCCGGCACGTTTATTCGTATTATTTCCATCACAATTGACGGCCCCTCGGCTTCGACCCTTAATCGTCGCATGGTCTTCGATCACGTCAATGACGACGAGTTCGCAAGCGAACTCCGCCTTCCACACGTAGTCAGGATCGGATGGCGCTGGCCCTTTGATCTGAGTACGAGTCACCAGGGCTACAGTCTTGCCCCGCCCATCATCGCTATCGACCGCCTGATAGGCGATGACCACCTGGTCATTACCGATCACAGAACGAACGCTCTCCGGAATATCCCTGCTCGAACTTGCAGGCTTCTCGACTGCCAAAGCGGGTTGACTCAAAGATAGCCCTAGCGCCGCCGCCATTGCGATACGTGTTGGATTCATATCGTTGTACTCATGGATTCCATTTCCGGATAACCGGGTTATCTGTTCAAGTCTCGGTTTACGTTTTGGCTCGACAGGAGCAGTTTGGCGCGGCCGTGGCCCGAGTTCCCGTTCGGTCCTCTCGTTGATGACCGCCAAGTCCCGCAGAAGCTGGAGTTCATGCAGCGGATCCGGCCGCGACAGCTTGTGTACGGGTTGAAGCGATGAGGCTGGCGTGTCGTCGTCTTCCGTATTCATGTTGCCTTCTTTTATTTTCTTCAGTCTTCGATGAGCAGGCGAAGACCTTGGGGCTGGTCGCTTCATCCTGGGTTTCGGAGACGTTGCTTCGACGCCATGACGAGCCCGGGGATCGCTAGCTTCGGCCTTAGACGCTTAGTGAAGAAGTCATCCTTTTATTAACGGATCCTCGAAATTTCACCGGATGACGCGACAGGCGAGTCGTCCCAACGTCCTTACCAATCAATCGACTTGTTTCGCGCAAGGGCGTCATGGATATCGTCAGGGTCGAAGCCATCCATGGGCATATACTTGAAATCCCTCGGATAAGATGCCTTTTCGCGGGCAACGACAACTTCGTCCGCCTCCGCCGAGGCGGCATGATCCACATAATAGGAAACTGCCCCGCTCGCGTGCCACGATCCCCGGCTCGATTTGAATGAGTAGCTGTAGGATCCGCCTCGGATATTGTCGTTCAGAAATGTCACACTCGTCGGCGACACCTCCAGTTGATCGTTGAGCTCAAGCTCAGCAGCCACCCTGTTGATATGGTTGTACTCGCAATCGACGACCTTTCCATTTCGCCCGACGGCAACCAGCTTCCCGTCCTTCGATTCGAACAATGCGAGTTCGCACGCGTACTCGACGTCCCACTCGCTCTCTGCTTTCGCGGGATCCGGCCCCCTGGTCTGCCACCGGGTCACCAGGGCGACAAGCTGGTCACCCTCATCGTTCGTCTTGACGCTTCGATACGCGAGCACTTGCCGACCTGGTTCGACAAGGGAACGTATCGCGGCAGGGACGCTCTTCTCGGCAGCCAACGCCGTCTCGGATGCCATGACCGATGGAGTGGATGACAAGCCAAGCGCTGCAGCCATGGCCATGTTCAAGGGATTCATATCGCTGTGCTCCTCTGGCATGAGCGTCATTCGACGCGAACGTTCGATATTCGGTTTACGCTTGGGTTCAACGAGCACTGCCTGCCGGGACCTTGGCCCGAACTCTCGCTCGGTCCGCTCATTGATGATCGCCAAGTCCCGCAGAAGCTGGAGGTCATGCAACGGGTCAGGCCGAGACAACTTATGGACGGCTTGAAGCGATGAGGCTGGAGTGTCGTCGTCTTCGGTATTCATGTCGCCTTCCTTTGGCTTTCTTCAGTCTTCAGTGAGCCGTCGAAGACCTTGGGGGCTGATCGCTTTCATCCTGGGTTTCGGCGACGTGTTTTGCGTCGAACCCATGACGAGCCCCGGAATCGCCACCTTCGGCCTCAGCCGCCTGGTGAAGAAGCCGTCCTTGTAGTAGCGGATCTTTCGGCATCGGACCGGATGCGGCAGACCTTCGTAGAGAAACACTTCGTCGTCGGCCCCCATGGCCTTCAACTCCTGGGGAAGCATCAGGGCGCGCCGTTCTTCGCTTTCGGTGCGGCTGATGTCCCGCCCGCGGGTGACGCTCTCCCTGCGTAACGTGGTGTAGCCGAGCATCTCGGAGTAGTCGTTGGCGTCCTGCTGTTCGCGAGGCGCGTAGATGATCTGGAGGGCGTGGTTGGTTATCAACGTACGGGCTTCGTCACGGCCATACGTGGCGTCGAGCTGGGCCATGCTCTGGATGATGGGAAGCAGGCGAAGGTTGTAGCCGGCCATATAGCTGACCGCGGTCGCGATGATGTCCACGCGGCCGATGCTCGTGAATTCGTCCATCAGGAGCAGGCACTGGTGCTTCAGCTCCGGGTTCGTGCCCGGCATCTCCCTCGTATTGACGTTGATGAGCTGACTGAAGAACAGGTTCACGAGAACGCGGCTCTCGGCGAGCTTGTTCGGCAGGATGCCGATGTAGATCGTCATCTTCTTCTTTCGAACGTCCCTGAGATCGAAGTCGTTACCACTGGTGGCCGCGTCGAGCACCGGATTGATGAAAGCGTTCAATGGCTCCTTGAAGCTGCCCAGGATGGAGTTGAAGGTCTCCTCCGCCTGCGAGGTCAGGTTGGCGAAAGCCGTCTTGGCATGACTGCTCAGGTATCCCTCCTCGGCCAGTTCAAGAAGATATGGCTTCAGGTCACCGCCATTGCCGGAAGACAGGCGATAGATCTGGCCGAGCGTCGGCGTTTCCCCACCGCGCTCGAACAAGTAGAGCGCAAAGGCCATGAAGGCGTTGCGCGACTGGCTCACCCAGAACGTCTGGTCGCCCGAGCCATCGGGCCAGAGCATGGCGGCAATGGCCTGGAGATCGGAGATACGGAAATCCGGATCGTTCGACACGTAGCTCAGCGGATTCCAGCGTTGCGTCCGGCGGTCTTCGGCAAACGGGTTGAACAGATAGATCTCCTGGCCCTGGCTGGCCCGCCAGCCGCTGGTCAGTTCGAAGTTCTCCTGTTTGATGTCGAGGACGACCATCGAATCGTCGTAAGTGAGCAGGTTGGGAATGACCACGCCCACGCCTTTGCCCGACCGCGTGGGTGCCGCAAGGATGACGAATTGCTGGCCGGGCATACGGATCAGGCGTCGGCCCATTTTTCCGATGACGATGCCTTGTGGCGACGGCGCGAAGAGGCCTGCCTTGCGCAGGTCCGAGGGTTTGGCGAAGCGCGCGTCTCCGTGCGTGGACCGGGGCTTCCCACGTCGATGGAGGCCCATGAGCAGACCGACCAGCGCCAAGCTGGGAACACCGATGCCGATGCCGCCCGCGGCATGGATACGCCACGCGAAGGGCGCGTAGGCAGGCTGATCGGCCACCTGGAAGTAGCGCCACCACGTATTCCACGAAGGGCTGTGCTGGAAGCCGAGCAGAAAATGAGTGAGATACGCCGATCCGTAAAGCGCGGCCACGAGGGCCACCACGCACGCCGTCATCCCGACGGCGATCTTTCCAAGAGGCATGCAACGAACGTCCTGTCGAACCACAACGATGACGTCATGTTTTGGCTTTCGACGCTCGCTTTGCAAACCGGCGTGAGCGGATTCGGCATAGGTGACGGGCTGATTCGGGGTTCGTCGATGTGCTTGCGACGTTGGGCGCGGCTCGATGTTTACGAAACAACTCAAAGTTGTCTCAAATGAGGGGTGTGCGCTTCGCAGGATTCGCCGATACGATCGGCTCCCACCCTTCGGTAGCAGGCGTCGGCTGATACGGATATCAGGCGACTACATACAACACGGACGTGTTTTGGTAGTTTCGTGTCGTTGCCTGCGCCGTGTGTCGAATGCGCTGCACAGGCAACCATCGCTCGATGCGGTGAGAAGCGCGGGCCAGGGGTGTTGACGCACCACGAGGCCCGCTGACCACAATCAATGAAAGAGATTGATCATGGCCGAGCCGAAGTCTAAGGCATTACCCCGCTTGCCGCTTCCCCGCGGCGACACCCTCAACGGTTACCGGGCCGTCTGGCGTTATTCCAGACACGGTTGACGAACCGCGGCGCCCGCCGTTCGGGCTTGAGATGTTTCTTGCCGTTCTTACCCGGCGTGGTCACGTGCGCCTGTAAGACACGGTAGGGCGTCGCCTGCTTCCTCGATCAACGCGCTCCGGCGCCCGGTCACGGGCGGGCCGGTGAGATCTCATGGCCTTGGGCGATGTGTTTCATCGCGGCACGTCGTTGGTGGCGTGCCGCACCTTGGAGGAGTTTCTATGGATGAGTGTTTGACGTTCGATCCGGATGCGACGGTGGATGAGCTGTTGAACCGCGCGGCGGAATGGTTGCAGTACGCGCGTGGGGTGACCGATCTGTTGGTGGAATCGATCCAGGAGACGGAATTGCCGGATCGGCAGCGGATGGCGTTGGCCTTGGGTGCGGTCAGTACGTTGACGGCGATGGGTACGCGGTGTGCGATGCGGGCGCATGGGCGGATGCAGTGGGACAAGGCGTAGGTGGGCATGTCGCTTGCCCGCATGCACCGCGCTGGGCTCCTGCGTGCGCAGGAACGACGGGCTACAAGAATGACAGTGGCGTATAACCCCCTCACGTCGTTCCTGCGCACGCAGATACCGTGTCTTGACGGCCTAGGCAAGGGCGATCTGAGGGTCAAAATCACGCCCGGATCGCACAACGCCCCAAGCGATGTGCAGCAGCTTACGCATGCCGGCGACCATGGCGACGCGGTGTGGCTTGCCGCGCTCCCGTAGACGCTGGATGAAGGCTCGGATGGCGGGGTTATGAGTCATCGCGGTCAGCGTGGACATGTATAGCTTGGCCCGGACCAGCGCCGAGCCAAGCTTGGCGATCGCCCGTGAGCCCTTCCATTGCCCGGATTCGCGAATAAACGAGTTCAGGCCGGTGAAGGCCGTGAGCTTGCCCGGATCGTCGAAGCGCCTGAGGTCACCCACGCTGGCCAGCAAGACGGCACTGACGGCTGGACCGATGCCCGGGATGCTCTCCAGCAACCGACGGTCACCTTTCATGTCCGGGTCCGAATCGATGTGGTCGTCGATCATCCGGCGCAACTGGGCGATCTGCTCTTCGATGCCGGACAGGACGCGCTCGATAGAGGCCAGCACGTCAGACGCGGTCGTCGCCTCGCGACGATTTTCTTCCATGACCTTCATCTGCAACAGGTCATCCAGACGCATCACCAGGGCACGCAGGCGACGCTGGGAGGGCTTGGGCGGGATCCAGGGTTGCAGATCCGTCTGCGCGGCGGCGAAACGCGCGATCAGCTTGGCGTCCGTGCGATCGCTTTTGGCTCGCAGCAGCTCGCTCTTGGCGAAATGGGCGATCCGTGACGGGTTGATCACGTAGACGGTGACGCCGCGCTCGTGAAGAAACGTGGCCAGCGCCTCGTGATAAATGCTGGTGGCTTCCATGCACACGGCAGCCGTCGGCGCATGCTTGTCGCGCCAAGCCATGAACTCGGCGAAGCCCTTGGCTTGATTGGCCAGCTTGGCGCGGGTCTGGTACTTGCCCGGTTTATCCAGTGGTAGCGCCACGTCGAAAGTGGCTTTGGCCATGTCGATGCCGATGATCGTCGATGTCATCTCGGAACTCCTGTGAAACCAAAACATTCCGATCATCAGCGAGATAGCGCCAGGCTCATCCTTATCAGTGCAGGCTCTGACCCAAAGGTCGTCCCAAGATACCGTTCGAGCTCACAGGCGCATGAAACGGGACAAGGGCAACGATCTGCGTCACGGGCTCGAAGCCCAAGGAACCCAACGGTGTCACCTTGTCCCCACCGATGATCAGTCGGGGATTCTCGCTCCATCGGGAGCGAGAATCGAGACATAAGGAACCCAGCGCCTCTCGTCCGAGGGGGCGACAACGTTCCATCGGCTTTTGATCTTCGCGCCGCGAGCGTGTCGAACCCTTGGATCGCCGATGAAGTCTGCTCCCATAACATCACCAACCCACACCGCACCGCCGAAAGAGCCCCGGCCGCGCGCCCTGTCGGCCGGGTTAGGCGTCCGAGGACCTCGAAGCGGAAGAGACCCCGCAGGGGCGCCGGTCAGGATGACCGGCGTTCTTCGCCGAGACAGGATGTCGAGTCGAAGAATCCCGCGTAGAGGTCCGTGCCCCGAAGGGGACGGGCGACGTGCGGCCGACAGGGCGCGCGGTCGGGGCGACCGCCTCGGTCCGCACCGCTCTTCGCGCCGAAGGCGCGTGGATACATGCATTCGCTTGAAGCGAATGAACCGATTGCAGGCGACGCGAGAACCAACCGCCTCGCCGTAGGCACCGGCCCGCGCCGGTGCGACGGGCGTTTGCGTCACTACGGCTTCTGCGGCGCCGAAGGTACGTCCTTGTCCACCGGCGTTATCACTGGCTTATCCCACGTGCCACCGATGTGGTATCGCTTGCGCGCCGCCTGGTTGAGGCCATGACCGAGAATGCCCTGCACGGCCAGACCAGCCGCCGCACCCACCGGACCGCCAGCCAGCGCACCCACCACCGGCAGGCTGTTGCCGACGTGCGGGACCACGAGCAACTGCTGGTCGTAATCGCGCGCACGCAGGCCGGTGCGGCCGGTGATCGAAATCTCCGCCGCCGGACCGCGAATCTTCAGGTTCTGCGTGGTCGCCGTGCCATCGGCGAACTGGAAATCGCCGGTGATCGAATCGAAGCCGAAGCCCTTGCCCAGCACGTCGCCGAAATCCAGGCCGAGGCGCCTCGGCAGTTCGGTGACCGAAACCAGCCCGAAAAGACGGCCGACGCCGGGCTGCACTTCGAGGATGCGACCGTTGGCGATGTCGATTTTCAGCGAGCCGTTCATGTTCGCCAACGCCAGTGCGGAAGGCCCGCCGGGCCAGATGGCGTCGAGTCGCGCGGACGTGCGTCCTCCCTGGAGGATGCCCGCGAAGCCCAGCGCGTCGAACATGCGCGCCACGTCTTCGGCGGCGAAGTCGATCGTGAGGTGCGTGCGGCTGTGCTTGTCGTCGCCGTTCCAGTCGCCCGATGCGGTGATCTGCACCTGCTTGGACTGCGCACGCAACTGGTCGATGTGCATGCCTTCGTCGGTCGGCCAGGTCTCCAATCGCGCTTCGCCGAGCTTCGCCTTGCCCAGCCGCATGTCGGTCACGTGCAGGTGCAACGGGGGAAGGCTCGACGGCGCCACGCCCGCTTCGTTCGCGTCGGCCGGCTTCTTCGTCGCGCCAGCCTCCTCGGCCTGGGCCACGGTCGCCGCCGTCGTCGCGGCGGCACCGGCGACGGCCTTGCCCTTCTTCGCCGCGTCGGCGGCATCGTCGGCGGCCGGCCACCAGAGCTTGTCCATGCGCGCCGTGATGCCTCGACGGCGAAGATCGTCGTTGGGCACGGTGAGCTGTCCGACCATGCCGTCGCTGTCGACGCGCAGGGACAGTTCCCTCGGCCCGGGGGTGGCCACCAGGTGCATGTTGCTGAAGTGCTGGGCGAAGACCTCGCCATCGTCGGTGGTGAGATCCAGGCCGTACAGGCCGGGCCCATCGTTGCCCGTGGACATGCCGACCACGTATTGCACCCATCCTGAGACGTCCAGGTGCGATGCGTGACCGCCAATGAGGTAGCCCTCCGGCGGCATCGTGGACGGTACGCCGCTGCCGAGGTTGAAGGCCGCGGCCAATGGCACACGGTGCGGCTCGTCGGGGAGGCGCAGGCGGCCGCGCACGACATCGCCCAACGCGATGTCCAACTGCGCGCCGTCCACCGGCAGGCCGACGCGCACCGATAAAGGCTCCGCCTGCGTGGCGGGCTTCTTCACCGGCGTCGGCATGCGCAACTCGACGCCGCGCAGGTCGGAATCCACGGTGAGCGTCTGCGTGGGCTCGCCCTGCGACGCGCGGGCGAGCTCGAAGCCCACGCGGAATGGCCCCCTGCCCTTCGCGATGTCGCCGAGCCACTTGAGGTTGTCGTAGCCGGAGACGAGTTCTTCGACGGTGAACGCGCCCTGGACCGACGCGGCGACGATCTTCGATGGATCGTCCGTGCCGCCGGCGATGGCAAGATCGAGCGTGGCGGGTTGGCCCCGGAAGGCGGTCTTCAGGCCCGTGGCGCGAAAGCCCTTGCCGTCGAAGCTCATGTCGCCGGTGATCTTGTCCAGGCGCAGCTTCCAGGCGTCCGCGACGAGGTCCGCGTCGCGGATGGTGGCCTTGCCGTCGAGGGTAAAATCCTTGGCGTTCTTCAACGGCATGAGCAGGTTGAAGCCGAACTCACCGCTGCCGCCGAGCTGCATCCTGTCGAGCGCCTCGCGGCTGTTCGTTCCCACCGGGCTGTTCTTGACGAAGTCGAGATAGCTGGCGCCGGTGCCGACGCCGTTCACGCGCAGGTCGAGCGTGCTGTCGGCGAAGTCGGCGATCTCCGCCGTCGCATGGCTCACTGCGTTACCGAGCGAGTGACCTTCGCTCGCATCGACGAGCATGCCGTTGTCGATGAAGCTGGCGACCGCCGTCACGCCCTCGGCACGCGGCCAGCCGTTGCCGTAGTCGAGCACCAGGTCGTCGATGTCCGCGCGGGCCTCGAAGCGGCCCTCCTGGTTACGGAACGGAAAGTCCCGCAGGTTGCCGCGGAAGACCGCCGACCCGCCGCGAATGTGTCCGGACACCAGGCCGCGGTTGAGCCAGTTCTGAGCGCCCTCCGACATCGAATGCACCGGCCAGAAGAGCTTCGCCGCCGGCACCTCTCCCTCGCCAAGGGCGACGTACATGTCCATGAACGGACCGCCGTCGCCGGACGGCAGCACGAATTCGCCACGCGCCTGCCCACCGAAACCCTCGCCGCGAAAATCGAGCGGATCGATGCCGATATGCCAGCCGTCGTCGTCTTGGTATACCGCGATATCGCCGCCCAGCGAGGACATGGCAAATGGCTTGCGGAACGTGCCCGTCGCATCGAGCACGGTGGCTTGGTGCGGCAGGCTCAGCGCCATCGCTTCCCCGTCGCCGAAGATCTCGCCGTGCAGCGAGGAAACGCCCGGCAACCTGCCGCTGGCGTCGATGCCCAGGCCGGAGAACGTCGCATGCGCGGCGTGCAGGCCGCCGGAGGAGTCCCAGTCGGCGCGCGCTTCGTCGAAGCGCCCGCGTGGATGTCCCTCGCCCAGCCAGCGCGCCATCGCCGGCGAAAGCTGCGGCAGCACACCGGCCCAGGGTACGAGCGGCGCCAGCTCGAGATGACGGGCCACCAGCGTGCCGCGCGAAGCACCCGCCTCCTGGTGCAGCAGCAGGGCCACGTCGCTGCCGTCCGATCCTGCCCAGTCGAAGCGACGCTCGGTACCGGTGGCATCGGCATGCATGTCGAAGAGACCGTGCAATCCTTCGGTCGACACCATGCGATCGGGTCCGCGCACCTTCAGCCCGTCGAGGTCGATGCGCGACGTGGAGCGCGCCACGTGGGCGTCGCGCCATTGCACCCAGGTTTCGAAGCCGCCACGCCCCTTCGCCAGGGTATAGCCGCCTACCTCGATGTCGGACGTCAACGCCGCGAAGTCGACCTGACTGCCCTTGAGATAAACCGTGCCCGACGAGCCGTCGTCGGCGAAACGCGCGGCGGTGGTCAACAGGCCGCCCCCGTTTTCGCGGCGCAACGTGCCTCCGGCTCGCACCACGTGCCCCTGCATGCTGATGCGCAACTGGTCGGCGACGAGACCGTAATGGCGATCCGTGCCCTCGTCGGCGATGTCCAACCGAAGGTTGCCCAGCCACAGGTCGGCCGACATCTGGCCCAGCGACACCTTTTGCGAAGCGCCTCCGGCAGCGAAACCGTCCACGCTCCAGCGTCCGTCCGCGGCGCGGCGCAGTCCCAGGTGCAGGTCGGTCAGGCGCAGGTTCAAGAGGTGCCGCGACGGCAGCACGAGGCCGCCGAAATCGAGTTTCAACGCCGCGCGCGGCAGGTGCAACGGCGCCCCGCCGTTCTCACCGGCGACGCTGACGTCGCGCATGACGAACAGGGGACCGGAAGGCTGCCAAAAGCCTTCCAGCGAGGCGAACGTCACCGGCCGGCCGAGCTTCTCGCTCAGCGTCGCCGCCACCCGGCCGGGATAGCGCGCGGCCAACGGCAACAGCAACTGGCCCAGGGCCATGGCGATGGCGAGCGCGACGAGCACGCTCGCGACCAGTCCAACGAGGAAGAACCGCAGGCGTCGTATGCGATGGCGCCAGGCCGGATTCACCGCCCGGCGTTCCGGCAGCGCTCCGTCAGGTGGATGTGAAAATCCTTAGAGGAGAACGACATCGAACTGTTCCTGCGAGTAATGCTCTTCGGCCTGGAAGCGTATGCTCTTGGCGATGAATTCTTCCAGTTCCGCGACCGCGGCCGATTCTTCCTCGAGGATACGGCCGACGACCTTGGGGCTTGCCATGACCAGCAGCTTTTGCGCGTTGAACTGTCGCACCGCCCGCGTGATCTCGCGAAAGATTTCGTAGATGACGGTCTCGGCCGTCTTCAGCGTGCCACGTCCGCTACAGGCCGGGCATGGCTCGCACAACTGACGCTCCAGGCTTTCGGTAGTGCGCTTGCGGGTCATTTCCACCAGGCCCAACGCCGACATCGGGTAGACCGTGGTCTTGGCGTGGTCGCGCTGCAGGCCCTTCTCGAGCATGCGCAACACCTGGCGCTTGTGCTCGTCGTCGATCATGTCGATGAAGTCGATGATGATGATGCCGCCGAGGTTGCGCAGGCGAAGCTGGCGTGCCGCCGCCTGCGCCGCCTCGAGATTGGTGCGGTACACCGTTTCCTCGAGGTTGCGGCTGCCGAGGTAGCCGCCCGTGTTCACGTCGATGGTGGTCATCGCTTCGGTCTGGTCGACGATGAGGTAGCCACCCGACTTCAGCGGCACCTCCTTGCGCAGCGCGCGCTGGATCTCGTCTTCCACGCCGTAGAGGTCGAAGATCGGGCGTTCGCCGGAATAGTGTTCGACGCGGTCGGACAGCACCGGCATGAACTTCTGCACGAATTTGACCGTCTTCTCGTAGGTTTCGCGTGAATCCACGCGAACCTTCTCGATGCCGTCGTTCAGCGAATCGCGCAGCGAACGCAACGGCAGCGACAATTCTTCGTACACCCGCTCGCCGACCTTGGCCTTGGCGATGTTTTCCTGCACCACGCGCCAGACTTTGCCCAGGTAGGTGACATCGAAGGCCAGGGATTCTTCCGACTGGCCCTCGGCGTTCGTGCGCACGATGTAACCCAGCGGGTTTTCGCCCAGGAGCGGCGTGATGACGTCCTTCAGGCGCTGCCGCTCGGCATCGTCCTCGATGCGCACCGACACGCCCAGCGTGCGCGAGTGCGGCAACAGCACGAGGTAACGGGACGGAATGGACAGGTGCGTCGAAAGGCGCGCGCCCTTGCTGCCGATGGGGTCCTTCACCACCTGGACGACGATTTCCTGTCCTTCGTGCACCAGCTCGCTGATGGACGGGACCGGACCGTGTCCATTGGACTTGCCGCCCTCGGTTTCGGCCGTGTGCAGCGGCGCGCGCACGATATCGGAGGCGTGCAGGAACGCGGCGCGTTCCAGCCCGATCTCCACGAACACCGCCTGCATGCCGGGCATGACGCGCTGCACCCGGCCCTTGTACACGTTGCCCACGTAGCCGCGCTTCTGGGCACGCTCGACGTGGACCTCCTGCAGCATGCCGTTTTCGACGATCGCCACGCGCGTCTCACGCGGCGTGACATTGATCAGGATCTCCTCGCTCACCGCGGCCCCTCTCCTTCAATTCCCGCGCTTTATAGCCCGCGCGAGGATGACCTGTCACTGACCCCTGAGGAGTCGGGAAGTTTCGTGCAAGGGCAAGCCCATCACACCCGAATACGTGCCGGAAAGGTATTCCACGAAGGCCGCGGCACGGCCCTGGATCGCATAAGCGCCGGCCTTGCCTAACCATTCGCCGCTCTCCACGTAGGCCGCGATGTCGGCCGCCGAGAGGGTAGCGAAGCGTACCGTGGAAAGCGCCATCGCTTCGTGTTCGCCGTCGGCGTCGACGAGCCAGACCGCCGAAAGCACGCGGTGCTCCACGCCCGACAGGCGGCCGAGCATGGCCACCGCGTCGGCCGCGTCGCGCGGCTTGCCGAACACTTCGTCGCCGAGGATCACCTCGGTATCGGCGGCGAGCACGCGCGCACCGGCTTCATGCGCCACCGCCGCGAACCCCGCCAGGGCCTTGTCGCGCGCCACCCGCGACACGTAGGCCTCCGGCGTCTCGCCCGGGCGCCGCACCTCCTCCACGTCGACGTCGAGCGTGCGATGTTCCACGCCGATCTGGCCGAGGAGTTCGCGACGGCGCGGTGACTGCGAAGCCAGGTAGAGCACGAGGCGGTTCCTTCAGGCGCGGTGGTAGGGATGGCCGGCCACCAGGGTGGTGGCGCGGTAAAGCTGTTCGGCCAGCACCAGCCGCACGAGCATGTGCGGCAGCGTGAGCGGCCCCAGCGACCAGCGCTGGTCGGCACGCGCCAGCACGTCGGGCGCGTGGCCGTCGGGGCCGCCGATGAGGAAAGCCAGGTCGCGGCCGCCCATGCGCCAGTGTTCGAGCTGCTGACCGAGATCTTCGCTGGACCAGGCCTTGCCCCGTCCGTCGAGCGCGACCACGTGGATGTCGCGCGGCAGCGCGGCGAGGATGGCGGCACCCTCGTCGAGGATCGCCTTCGCATCGTCGCGCCCCTTGCCGCGCACGCCGGGGCGTATTTCGATCAGTTCGAGCGGAAGCTCATGGGAGAGCCGCTTGCGGTATTCGGAAAAGCCCTCGGCCACCCAGGCCGGCATGCGTTCGCCGACGGCGATGAGGCGCGCCTTCACGCGCGATCAGTCGTTGGCGGCTTCGGGCGGCGCATCGTCGCCGACCGTCCAGAGACGTTCCAGCCCATAGAACTCGCGAATGCGGGGCAGCATCACGTGCACGATGATGTCGCCAAGGTCGACCAGCACCCATTCGGCTTCGGACTGGCCTTCGACGCCGAGCGGCATCACGCCGGCTTCCTTCGCGAACTTGACCACCTCGTCGGCGATCGATTTCACGTGCCGTGCCGAGGTGCCCGAGGCGATGAACAGGACGTCGGCGATGGAGGTTTTGCCACGAACGTCGATTTCGCGGACGTCCTTGGCCTTGAGGTCTTCCAGTGCGGCCGTCACGCGCTGACGCAGGTGCTCGTTGCTGGCGGCGGACTTGGACTTTGCCTTGCGGGGGGCGGGAGAACTCAAGATGCGGAAACCTCGTGCGGCGGAAGTGCCGGGTGCGGTGGATTATACCTTTCCGGGGAGCGGGGCGCGTCAAATGCCCGTAGGCGGAAATTCGGCGAAAACCCGCTTCGCGGCTTAGCGCCCCAACGCCCGGTACGGCGCCAGCAGCGCCTCGTCGGCGAAGCACTCCGACGGCAGCAGGAAGCGCGGTTCGTTCCCCGCCGCGAACGATTCCCGGATCGCCGTGGCGGCGATGTCCAGTGGCGTGATGGGGATATCCAGCACCGTCCCCGCCGGGCCATGCACCCGGTCGGCATGGCGGCCATCGACGAAGTCCGCCAGCTCGCCGTCCAGGGCGTGTGCCCCACCCGGCCGCGTCAGCACGCCGATATGGGCCAGTTCGAACAGTTGCCGCCAGAGGTGCCAGGACGCCAGACCGGCGAAGGCGTCGGCCCCGACGAGCAGCACCAGCGGACGCTCGGGCCCGATCTCCTCGCGCAGCGACGCCAGAGTGTCGACGGTATACGACGGACCGTCGCGATCCAGCTCCCGGCTGTCGATGGTCAGGCGATCCTGGCCGACGAGGGCGGCGCGGAGCAGGGCCACGCGCCCGGCCGCATCGGCCACCGGCGGCGGACGATGGGGCGGGGTGCGGGCGGGCACCATGCGCACCTCGGCGTCGAGCGCCTCGGCCGCCTCCCAGGCACCTCGCAGGTGGCCGTTGTGAACGGGGTCGAAGGTGCCGCCGAGGATGGCGAGCGGTCGCGAATGGCTCATGCGAGGGCCACCGACGCGCGCGGCTCGGCGATGGCGGCCACCAGGCGCTCGGCCTCGAGCCAGGGATTGCCCTGTTCGCGGCCCTTGGCCATGCGGTCGATGCGCGCGGCGCGCGCCAGGCAGGCCATCCAGTGTTCGCGCGGCGCGCGACGCAGGGCCTTGCGGAAAAGCTGTTCGCGCGCCGGCCAGAGCCTCTCGGCCTTCGCCTGCGCGGCGAAATCGCGCGCATTGGCCAAGCGCAGCGCCAATTGCAACTGGTTGACCATCCAGCCCATCAGGGCGATCAGTTCCTCACCCTCGGCATGCAGCCCGGCAAGGATGCGCAAGGCACGCGCGCCTTCGCCCGCGAAGGCCGCATCGGTGAGCTTGAAGGCATCGAACCGGGCGCTGTCGGCCACGAGGCTTTCCAGCGTGGGGGCATCGAGGCGGCGGTCGCCGGCCAGCACCACGAGTTTGTCGACTTCCTGCGCGGCCGCGAGCAGGTTGCCTTCCACGCGTTCGGCAAGCATCGCCACGGCATCGGGCGTGACCTGCAGGCCTCGCGACGCGAGGCGCGCGCCCACCCACTGCACCCATTCGTTCGGACGCGGCGCATTGAAGACGACCTGGATGCCCGCCTGGTCGACGTTTTTCGTCCAGGTCGCTTCGTGCTTGCTGCTCCACTCGGTGGCGGTGATCAGCAAGGTGGTGTCGGGTGGCGGATTGCCGGCGAATTCGGTGATCGCCGCGCCGCCATCCTTGCCGGCACGCCCCCCGGCCAAGCGCAGGTCGAGCAGGCGCCGGGTGGCGAAGAGCGACAGGCCGGCGCTGGCGCGGGCCAGGTCGTCCCAGTCGAAGCGGCTATCGGCCTCGAGCACCTCGCGTTCGGCATACCCCAGGCGCCGTGCCATGGCGCGCACGGCGTCGGCGGCTTCGAGCACCAGCAGTTCCTCGCCCGCCAGCAGGTACACCGGCGCCATGCGATCGCCGGCGAGGTGCTTCTGCCACTGGCCGGCATTCATCGGCACGCGAAAGGCTCCGTCACTGCGCGGCGGGCTTCGCCGCCTGGTGCGCCCCGGCGGCCTGCAGGCGGAACAGGATCGACTGCACCATGTCGCCGATGAGGCTGCGCTGCAGCTCCTCGGTCTGGCTCGCCGTGCCGATGGTGTTGGTGGCGTCGTAGCTGAACTCACGCGACATGTCGACCGACTGGTTCGGCACGAGGACCGCGCCGTCGGGCGCCCGGGCGTTGAAATCCACGTGGTAGCGAACGGCATATTCGGTGACGCGCGCCGTGCCGCTCACGGTGAGCGAATCGGTACGGAAGGTGTTGGAGGTGACCGCCAGCTCGGCCGAATCGGCGCCGGGCTTGTCGACGATCACGGCGCCGGAGTTCTCCAGCGCGCGCGCGAGGTCGCGCTCGAGCTTGCCGCCGCCCGATACCGTGAGGTGGATCTTCTTCATCCCCTCGGGCAGCGATGCCGACTGGCGAAGATGGAAGCCGCAGCCGGCGAGCAGGGCGACGGCGGTGGCGACCAGGACGGCGCGCAACGGGCGGAAACGGTTCAGGCTCATGGTTATCCTGCGACGATGTTGACGATCTTGCCCGGCACGACGATCACCTTGCGTACGGTGAGCCCCTCGAGCTGGGCGACCACCTGCGGCACGGCCTTCGCCATGGCTTCGGCCTCGTCTTTCGACGCCGACGCCGGCACCTCGATGGTAGCGCGAAGCTTGCCGTTGACCTGAACCGCGTAGGTGAGCGAATCGCGCACCAGGGCCGAGGGATCCACGACCGGCCAACCGGCGTCTTCGACCAGGGTTTCCCCATGGCCCAGCACCTGCCACAGGGCGTGGGCGACGTGCGGCGTGAACGGATTGATGAGCAGCACCACGGCGGTGAAGGCTTCCTGGCGCAGGGCCACGCCTTCTTCGCTGGGGTCGTCGAAGCGGTTCAGCGCGTTGAGCAGTTCCATCAGCGCGGCGATCGCCGTGTTGAAGGACTGCCGGCGCCCGATGTCGTCGGTGACCTTCTGGATGGTTTCGTGCAACTGGCGACGCAACGTCTTGCGCGCGGCTTCGCCGGCCGGGTGGGCACCCTGCCCCTTGCCACCCTCGGCGTGCGCGGTCACGTCGCGCCACAGGCGGCGCAGGAAGCGGGCCATGCCGTCCACGCCGGCCTCGTTCCATTCCAGCGACTGGTCGGGCGGCGCGGCGAACATCGAGAACAGGCGCACGGTGTCGGCACCGTAGCGGGCGATCATCGCCTGCGGGTCCACGCCGTTGTTCTTCGACTTGGACATCTTCTCGGTGCCGCCGATCTCCACCGGCTCGCCGTCGCTGCGCAGCGTGGCGCCCACGATGCGGCCGCGCTCGTCGCGCCGCACGTCCACGTCGGCCGGGTTGAACCAGGTGCTGGAGCCGTCGGCTTCCTTGCGGAAGTAGGTTTCGGCGATGACCATGCCCTGGCACAGGAGGTTGGTGGCCGGCTCGTCGCTGTCGACCAGCCCCTCGTCGCGCATGAGCTTGTGATAGAAGCGGAAGTACAGCAGGTGCAGGATCGCGTGTTCGATGCCGCCGATGTACTGGTCGACCGGCGTCCAGTAATTGGCGCGCTCGTCCACCTGGCCGTTCGCGCCGGGGCTGGTGTACCGCGCGTAATACCAGCTCGATTCCATGAAGGTATCGAAGGTGTCGGTTTCGCGCTCGGCCGGGCCGCCGCAGTTCGGGCAGGTGGTCTTGCGCCACTCCGGGTCGGCCTTGATCGGCGACTGCACGCCGGAGAATTCGACGTCTTCGGGCAGCACCACCGGCAGCTGGTCCTCCGGCACCGGCACCGCGTCGCAGGTGGGGCAATAGATCACCGGGATCGGGCAACCCCAGTAGCGCTGGCGGCTCACGCCCCAGTCGCGGATGCGCCAGTTGACCCGGCGCTCCCCGCGGCCGGCGGCTTCGAGCTTCGCGGCGATGGCGTCGAACGCGGCGTCGAAATCGAGGCCGTCGAATTCGCCGGAATTCACCAGGTAACCGTGTTCCGTGTAGGCACCGGCTTCCTGGATGTCGCTTTCGAAGGTGCGCACGGTTTCCACCGCCGCGGACGTGGCGTAGGCGTCCGAATGGCCGCCGTCGAGCGCGTTCTGGGTGGCGTCGGTGGCCTCGCCCCTGCCCAGGTCGCGCTTCATTTCGGCCAGCGCGTCGAGCACGCCGCGGTCGACGACCACCATCTTGATCGGCAGCGAGTACTTCTGGGCGAACTCCCAGTCGCGCTCGTCGTGACCCGGCACGGCCATGACCGCGCCGGTGCCGTAGCCCATGAGCACGAAATTGGCGACCCACACCGGCACCTTCTCGCCGGTGATCGGGTGCACGGCGTCGACGCCCGTGTAGTAACCGCGCTTTTCCTGGGTTTCCAGCTCGGCCTCGGAGACGCCGCCGGACTTGCAGCTCTCGATGAATTCAGCCAGCCCCGCGTTGCCCTCGGCGGCACGCACGGCGATGGGATGCTCGGCGGCCACGGCCACGTAGGACACGCCCATCAGGGTGTCCGGGCGCGTGGTGAACACCTTCAGCGGCTCGGCCTGGCCCTCCACGTCGAAGGTGATTTCCAGGCCCTGCGAGCGGCCCAGCCAGTTGCGCTGCATGGTCTTGACCGCCTCGGGCCAACCGGGCAGCGTGTCGAGGCCGTCGAGCAGCTCCTGCGCGTAAGCGGTGATCTTGAGGAACCACTGCGGGATCTCGCGCTTCTCGACGACGGCGCCCGAGCGCCAGCCGCGGCCGTCGATGACCTGCTCGTTGGCGAGCACGGTCTGGTCGACCGGGTCCCAGTTCACCACGCTGTTCTTGCGGTAGACCAGGCCCTTCTTCATCAGGCGCGTGAACATCACCTGTTCCCACTGGTAATACTCGGGGCGGCAGGTGGTGACCTCGCGGGTCCAGTCGTAGGCGAAGCCCATGCGCTTCAACTGCTCGCGCATGTGCTCGATGTTCTTGTAGGTCCACTTCGCCGGCGCGGTCCGGTTCTTGATCGCGGCGTTCTCGGCGGGCAGGCCGAAGGCGTCCCAGCCCATCGGCTGCAGCACGTTCCTGCCCTGCTGGCGCTGGAAGCGGCTGATCACGTCGCCGATGGTGTAATTGCGCACGTGACCCATGTGCAGGGCACCGGAGGGGTACGGCAGCATCGAGAGGCAGTAGTACTTCGGCTTGCCGGCGTCTTCGGTCACCTCGAAGGCGCGCGTGTCCTGCCAGAAGCGCTGGGCGGCGGTCTCGACGGCGTCGGGGGCGTAGCCGCCCTGGTCGCGCGTTCCCTGGTCGTGGGTGTCCTGCATGGTGTCTGGGTACCGGATGAAAGGCTGAACGGCCGCCCCGTCGGGGCACGGCGCTTAATCGCGGGAGACTATCCCACGGGGCGCCCGGGGCCAAGCCCGAGGCGTCCGGGCCTACCCTCGGCGTGGTCCAAATCCGCGCTAGAATAGACGGTTAGCCCATCGACACTCCTTCGCATTCATGGCCACACACCTCTCCGAAACCCGGCGCCGGCGCAGCTTCGCCATCGTCAGCCACCCCGACGCGGGCAAGACCACGCTGACCGAAAAGCTGCTGCTGTTCGGAGGCGCGATCCAGATGGCCGGCTCGGTGAAGAGCCGCAAGGCGGCCCGCCACGCCACCTCCGACTGGATGGCGCTGGAAAAGGAGCGCGGCATCTCGGTCACCTCGTCGGTGATGCAGTTCCCGTACAACGACGCCATCGTCAACCTGCTCGACACCCCGGGCCACGCGGACTTCTCCGAAGACACCTACCGCGTGCTCACCGCGGTGGACTCGGCCTTGATGGTGATCGACTGCGCGAAGGGCGTCGAGGAACGCACCATCAAGCTCATGGAAGTGTGCCGCCTGCGCGACACGCCCATCATGACGTTCATCAACAAGCTCGACCGCGAGGGCCGCTCGCCCATCGAACTGCTCGACGAGGTGGAATCGGTGCTGGGCATCGCCTGCGCGCCGCTTACCTGGCCCATCGGCATGGGGTCGCGCCTGAAGGGCGTGTACCACGTGCTGCTCGACGAAGTGCACGTGTTCGAACCGGGCAAGAACTTCACCCGCCAGGATTCCACCATCTTCCAGGGGCTCGACCACCCCGAACTGGCGGCCCGCATCGGCGAGGAAGCCTTGAGCGACCTGCGCGACGAACTGGAGCTGGTGCTCGGCGCCTCCAACCCGTTCGACATCGAGGCCTACCTCGCCGGCAAGCAGACGCCGGTGTTCTTCGGCTCGGCGGTGAACAACTTCGGCGTGCAGCTGCTGCTGGACTTCTTCGTGGAGCACGCGCCCGCGCCGCGCTCGCGGCAGACGCTCACCCGCGAGGTGAAACCCGAGGAAGAGAAGCTTTCCGGCTTCGTCTTCAAGATCCAGGCCAACATGGACCCGGCCCATCGCGACCGCGTGGCCTTCATGCGCATCTGTTCGGGCACGTATACCGCCGGCATGAAGATGCAGCAGACGCGCACGGGCAAGGAAGTGCGCATCGCCAACGCGCTCACCTTCATGGCCTCCGACCGCGAGATCGTCGAGACGGCCTACCCCGGCGACGTGATCGGCCTGCACAACCACGGCACCATCACCATCGGCGACACCTTCACCGAAGGCGAGCCCCTGTCGTTCACCGGCATCCCCAACTTCGCGCCCGAGCTGTTCCGTCGCGCGCGCCTGCGCGACCCGATGAAGATGAAGGCCTTGCAGAAAGGCTTGGCGCAGCTGTCCGAGGAAGGTGCCACGCAGTTCTTCCGCCCACTGATGTCCAACGACCTCATCCTGGGCGCCGTGGGCGTACTGCAGTTCGACGTGGTGGCCTATCGCCTCAAGGACGAATACAACGTCGACGCGAGCTTCGAACAGGTGGGCGTGGCCACGGCGCGCTGGATTCACTGCGACGACGCGAAGAAGCTCGAGGAATTCCGTGAAAAGAACGCGGCCAACCTCGCCATCGATGCGGCGGGTGAGCTCGTTTACCTCGCGCCGACGCGGGTGAACCTGCAACTGGCGCAGGAGCGTTGGCCGCAGGTGCGCTTCTCGGCCACGCGCGAGCATGCGGCATCGGTCGAGGTTTGAGTTCTCGCTCCGCAGGATTCGCCGATGCGATCGGCTCCCACCCCTTCGGTAGGCGGCCTGTCGAAAGCCGGTCCCACCTGGTGAGCTTGTTAGCCGATCTTCGCAACCTGGCTACCGGAGGGGTGGGAGCCGATCGTATCGGCGAAGGGGCTTGCGACGAACCGCCTACATCGGCGACGGATTCAGGAACCGGTGGATGGCCTGCACCACCACCGAGCCCTCGCCTACCCCCGACGCCACGCGCTTGATCGATCCCGAGCGTACGTCGCCCACCGCGAACACGCCGCGCAACGTGGTGGCATAAGGCGACGGCGTGGCGAAACCGTCCGCGTCGCGGCCGGTGAGCACGAAGCCCTTGCGGTCGAGGTCGAGGCAATCCTTCAGCCATGCCGTGTTCGGCTCGGCGCCGATCATCACGAACAGGCTGCCGATTTTCTTTCGCGTCTGCGCGCCGGTCTTGCGGCAGAACCAGCCCACCTCGCGCAGGTAGGTGTCGCCATCCACGTGGTCGACCTGGCAATGCGAATACAGCGTGATGCGCGGCGACTGCATGATCCGCTGCACGAGGTAGTCGGACATCGTCGCGGCGAGGCCCTCGCCGCGCACGAGGATGTGCACGTGCGCCGCCGTGCGCGCCAGGAACACCGCGGCCTGCCCGGCGCTGTTGCCGCCGCCGACCACGACCACTTCCTCGCCGGCGCACAGGGTGGCCTCCATCGCCGTGGCGGCGTAGTGGATGCCCTGCCCCTCGTAGCGTTCGTAATCCACCTGGTCGAGCTTGCGGTAGCGCGCGCCCGTGGCGATCACCACCGACTTCGCCGTCACGACGTCGCCGCTGTCCAGGTGCAACCGGTACGGACGGCCGGCGCAATCCATCCGCTCGACCGAACGGGCGACGGCCACGTGCGCGCCGAACTTCATCGCCTGCACGTGCGCGCGGCCGGCGAGGGCCTGCCCGGAGATGCCGGTGGGAAAGCCCAGGTAGTTTTCGATCTTGGAGCTGGTGCCGGCCTGGCCGCCCGGCGCCAAGGCCTCCAGCACCAGCGTGTCGAGCCCTTCCGATGCGGCGTACACGGCGGCGGCGAGACCCGCGGGGCCCGCGCCGATCACCGCCACGTCGTAGGTGTGGTCGGCGTCCAGCTCGATGGTGATGCCCAGTTCGTCGGCCAGTTCGGCGGTGGTCGGACAGCGCAGCACGCGACGGTCGGGCAGGATTACCACGGGACACTCCGTCGCGTCGATGCCGCATCCGTCGATGAGGTGCCTGGCGTCCTCGTCGACGTCGGTATCCAGCAGGCGGTACGGATAGCCGTTGCGGATGAGGAAGCTGCGCAGGCGCACCGTATCGGCCGCGTGCGCGGAGCCGGCCAGCGTCACGCCGCCCGTGCCGGTCTGGATCAGCTCCACGCGGCGGAGGATGAACGCGCGCATGAGGATCTCGCCGATGTCCGGCTCACCCGAGACCAGGCGGCGGAAGGCGGTCGTGTCCAGGCGGATCAGGCGGCTGTCGGAGCCGGTGCGGGCGTTCACCATCGCCTGGCGGTCGCTGAAGAGGTCCACCTCGCCGGTGAACTGGTTCGCCTCGTGCACCACGAAGATGTTCGGCTCGCCATCCTTGCCGACGTCGAAGATCTCGATCGAACCCTCGACGACGAAGAAGCAGTCGATGTGGCGCTGTCCGCGACGGAACAGCACCGTGCCGGCCGGCACGCGTTCCTCCACGCCGTAGCCGGCGATGCGGGCGCCCATGTCGGCGTCCAGATGCGGAAAGACCTGTTCGCGGCGGTTCATCGGACTGGACGGGTCGTTCGGGTTCGGCTTGCTCATGGGGGGGTCCGTCGGTCGCGCGAGAGGGATGGGATGATGAGCGTATCCGGCACCATCATGCCTGCGTAGACTGCACGCGCAAACCCACCCTGAGGCCGACATGACGCCGACCGCATCCCGACCTGGCCTCGCCGCCCGCATCGCCCGTTCCGCACCCGGCCGCCTGGTGATCTTCTTCGCCGGCATGGCCCTGATCGGGTTCGTCGCCGGACGCGTCTATGCCGGCCTGGGCCTGCCCGCCGGCCCGATCGCCTTCGACGATGTCACCCCTCTGATCCAGGCCTTCCGCCTCGCGCCCGTCGTGCTGGCCTACTGGCTGCTGGTCCGCTCGGTCGAATCGCGACGCGTCCACGAGCTCGCGCCACGCAAGGCGGTTCCCCACCTGTTGCTGGGCCTGGCCGGCGGTCTCGCCGCGATGTCGCTGGTCGTCGGTGCGCTCTGGGCGATGGGCGTCTATGTGGTGACCGGCGTGAATCACGACGCGCACTGGCTCGGGCCGATCCTCGTGCTCGGCGTGGGCGCGGGCGTCGCCGAGGAAATCGTCAGCCGCGGCGTGATCTTCCGCGTCGTCGAAGAGGGGCTCGGCACCTGGGCCGCCCTGCTCGTGTCCGCCGCGGTCTTCGGCGGCGGACACCTATGGAATCCGAACGCCACCGTATGGAGCGCCGCGTGCATCGCGCTGGAGGCGGGCCTGCTGTTCGGCCTGCTCTTCCACGTCACGCGCTCGCTGTGGGTCTGCATGGGGGCCCATGCCGCCTGGAACGTGGCGGAGGGGCCGCTCTACGGCACCCCCGTATCGGGTTTCGACCAGCGCGGCCTGCTGGTCTCGCACCTGCAAGGACCGGAATGGCTCACCGGCGGCGCCTTCGGCGTGGAAGCGTCCGTGGTCACCCTCGCCCTGGGCTCGGCCATCACCGCCGCCTGCCTGTCGGTCGCCGTGTCCAGGCACAGTCTCGTGCCTCCATTCTGGCGACGCCGTTCGAGCTCCACGCGAACGGATCGCGGATAATGTGTCGGCCGCCAAGGACGGGGCGTACCGTTTCGATGTAACACCGTAGTAGAGCGCCGGGCACCGCGCCCCGTCCCCGTTCCCCCACCGGTCATCGCATGTCCAACACAACGCAGCGCACCTGGCTGGCCGACCAGCCCTTGCAGCGCAAGATCGTCCTCGCCATCGGCGCCCTCCTGGCGCTGTTCGTCGCCGCGTGCGTCGCCAACCTCGTCACCCTGTCCAGGGAAGCGGACACGCGGAACTGGTCGTCGCACACCTACGTGGTGCTGCTGACCCTGGCCCAGGTGGGCAACGACGCGCAGTCGCGCCAGGTCGCCTCGCGCGGCTACCTGCTGAACCAGTCGCCCAACGAATTCGCCGACTTCGAAAACGCCGACCGCGACCTCGCCAAGAGCATGGCCGAGCTGCGTCGGCTCACCGCCGACAACCCCTTGCAACAGGGCCGCATCGACCGCCTGCAGGACATGCTCGACCGTTGGAAGACCGAAGTCCGGACCATGGGCCTGGATCCGGTCCGCGCGGTCGGCGACGCGGTCTCGCCCGAGGCGGTCATGAAGCGCGACGCCATCCGCCACGAATACCTCTCGCGGCGCACGATCCTCATGAGCGACGTCAACCGGTTGATCGACGAGATGTCGTCCACCGAACGAAACCTGCTGGACCGCCGAAACGAAGCGCTGGACGCCACGCTGGCGACCACGCGCTACGTCAACGTCGCCTCGCTGCTGGCCTGCCTGCTGCTCGGCGGCGTGGTGATCTGGATGACCGCCCGCCTGATCACCCGCCCCATCGTCGAGATGACCGGGCTCATGACCCGCCTGGCGAACCATGACCACACCATCGAGGTGGACCAGCGCGACCGCCGCGACGAGATCGGCAAGATCGCCCGCGCGCTCCAGGTGTTCAAGGAGATGTCCATCGAGACGGCGGGCCAGTCGTGGATGAAATCCTCGGTCACGGCCATATCCAACCGCCTCCAGGAAACCACCAGCTACCGCGAGTTCGCCGATGCCCTGGTCGGCGAACTCGTCCCGACGCTGAAGGCCGGCGTGGGCGTGTTCTACGTGTACCGCGAAGAGACCGCCCGCCTCGAACTGCTGGGCAGCTACGGCTTCCGCCAGCGCCGCCACGTCGCCGTCGACTACGCGATGGGCGAAGGCCTCGTCGGGCAGGCCGCCGCCGAACGCCGCGGCATCGTGCTGCAGGACGTGCCGGACGACTACACCCGCATCCATTCGGGCACGGGCGAAGCCTCGCCGCGCAACGTGATCGTGATGCCCGTGGCTTCGCGCGACGCCCTGCTCGGCGTGGTCGAGATCGCCAGCTTCGCCCATCTCACCGACATCCAGCAGCGCCTGCTCGACGAGCTGATGCCGATCGTGGCGCTCTCGCTGGAAAACCTGGCCCGCGCGCTGCGCACCAGCGAATTGCTGGAGCGTACGCAGAGCCAGGCCGACGAGCTGCGCGCCTCCGAAGAGGCCCTGCGCAGCCAGCAGGAAGACCTGCGCGCCACCAACGAAGAGCTCAAGAACAAGACCGCCGAACTGGAGGAGCAGTCGCAGCGCCTGGTCGCGTCGGAGGAAGAGCTGCGCGTGCAGACCGAAGAGCTGCATGCCTCCAACGAAGAGCTGCGGGAGAAGAGCGCCACGCTCAACCAGCAGAAGGACGCCCTGGAACTCCTGCAGAAGGACACCCAGGACAAGGCCGAGGAGTTGGCCCGCGCCAGCCAGTACAAGTCCGAATTCCTCGCCAACATGTCGCACGAGCTGCGTACGCCGCTCAACAGCCTTCTCATCCTGTCGCGCAGCCTCGCCGACAACGATGAGGAAAACCTCACCACCGAGCAGGTGGAATCGGCCCGCATCATCCACGACGCGGGCAGCAACCTGCTGCGCCTCATCAACGACATCCTCGACCTGTCCAAGGTCGAAGCGGGCAAGATGGAGCTGGCGGTCGACGCCTTCTCGCTTGCCGACCTGTCGCGCATGCTCGGCCGCACCTTCAACCATGTGGCCCAGGAAAAGAGGCTCGCCTTCGAGGTGACCCTCGAACCCGGCCTGCCCGAGACGATCCGCACCGACGGCGGCAAGCTCGAGCAGGTGGTGAACAACCTGCTCAGCAACGCCTTCAAGTTCACCTCCGAAGGCGGCGTCAGGCTGCGCATCGGCCGTCCCGGCGCCGACGTGCGCGTGCCCGAGGGGCTGGATCGCGCCCATGCCGTCGTCATCGCCGTGACCGACAGCGGCATCGGCATTCCCGCCGACAAGTTCGATCGCGTCTTCCATGCCTTCGAGCAGGTGGACGCCAGCACGAGCCGCCAGTACGGCGGCACGGGGCTGGGCCTGGCCATTTCGCGGCGCATCGCCAACCTGCTCGGCGGCGACATCTCGCTGGCGAGCGAGGCCGGCAAGGGCAGCACGTTCACCCTCGTGTTGCCGGAGGACGCTCCAGAGTCCGGGGAGCGGCCGCAGCCGGTGCCGCTGCAACAGGCCGCGGCCGAAGCCACGCTACCGCTGTCCCCGGCGCTCATCGCCGAGACCATCGACGACGACCGCGCCATGATCGCGCCGGGCGACACGGCGATCCTCGTGGTGGAGGACGACCCCGCCTTCGCCCGCATCCTCGCCGACATGATCCATCGCAAGGGCCATCGCGTGCTCGCGGCGGGCGACGGCGAATCCGGCCTGGCGCTGGCGAGGCAATACCGCCCCACCGGCATCCTGCTCGACGTGATGCTGCCGGGCATGGACGGCTGGACCGTCATCGAACGCCTGAAGTCCGATGCCGCCACGCGGCACATTCCCGTGCACTTCATCTCGGCCACCGACGATGCCAGCCGCGGCCTCGAACTGGGCGCCGTGGGCTTCCTCACCAAGCCGGTGAGCCGCGAATCGATCGCCACCGCGTTCGACCGCCTGCTGCACTTCGCCGAAGGTCGCACGCGCCACCTGCTGGTGGTGGACGACGACGCCGACGCGCGCACCGCCGTGCGCACGCTGCTCAAGGACGATTCCATCGTCATCGACGAGGCGGGCTCGGGCGAGGAAGCCCTCTCGCTCGCCACCGGCACCGACTACGACTGCATCGTGCTCGACCTCGGGCTGCCCGGCATGTCCGGCATGGAATTCCTCGAGCACCTGTCACGCCTGGGGCACACGCCCCCCGTGGTGGTCTACTCCGGCCGCGACCTGTCGCGCGAGGAGAGCATGCGTATCCGCCAGTACACCGACAGCATCGTGGTGAAGGGCGCGCGCTCGCCCGACCGCCTGCTCGACGAGGTGAGCCTGTTCCTGCATTCGATTCGCCACGGCGGCCGGGCACAGGCCGCCGCGCAGGGCACGGGCATCGACGAAGCCGACCTGCGTGGACGCCGCGTGCTGCTCGTGGACGACGACATGCGCAACCTGTTCGCGTTGTCGAAGGTGCTGCGCGCGAAGGGCATCGACGTCATCATGGCGCAGGACGGCCAGAAAGCCCTCGACACGCTCGACCGGGACCCGGGCCTCGAACTGGTGCTGATGGACATCATGATGCCGGTGATGGACGGCTACGACACCATGCGCGCCATCCGCGCCAAACCGGCGGTCGCCCGGGTGCCGATCATCGCGCTCACCGCCAAGGCGATGCGCGGCGACCGCGAGAAGTGCCTGGAGGCCGGTGCCAACGATTACCTCTCCAAGCCGATCGACGTCGACCGCCTGCTGTCGATGATCCGCGTGTGGTTGCCGGCGAGGGATTGAGGTGGACGTCGAGGACATCGAGATCCAGCTCTTCGTGCAGGCCATGCGCCTGCGCCACGGCCACGATTTCAGCGAATACGCCCCGGCGTCGCTGAAGCGCCGCGTGCAGCAGCTGGTGCGCACGCACGAGAGCGGCACGGTGGTGCGCCTGGTGGATCGCATCCTGCACGAGGAAGGATTCCTCCCGCGCGTCATCGAAGGCCTGTCGGTGCCCGTGTCGGAGATGTTCCGCGACCCGGCCGTGTTCCGCTCGCTGCGCGACAAGGTGCTGCCGGTGCTGGCCTCCTACCCGGAGATCAACATCTGGCAGGCGGGCTGTGCGCATGGGCAGGAGGTGTACTCGCTCGCGATCCTGCTCGAGGAGGCCGGGCTGTACGAGCGATCGCGCATCTATGCCACCGACTTCAACGACGCGGCCCTCGCCGTGGCCGCCGAAGGCATCTACGCCACGCGCGAGGCGCGCGTCTGGTCTCGCAACTACATCGAGGCGGGCGGCTCGCATTCCTTCAGCGACTATTACAGCGCACGCTACGACTTCATCAAGCTCGACCAGCGCCTGCGCCGCAACGTCACCTTCCTCAACCACAACCTCGTCACCGACGAGGTGTTCTGCGAAGCCCACCTGATCCTCTGCCGCAACGTGCTGATCTATTTCAGCAACGCCTTGCAGGACCGCACCCTGGGCCTGTTCCGCGACAGCCTCGTGCGCGGCGGCTTCCTCTGCCTGGGGACCCGCGAGAACATCGACTTCTCGCCCGCCGCGTCGTGCTTCACCCATATCGACGGCGCCTTGCGCATCTATCAGCTGGGCGGCTCCGGCGCGAAGGCGCTGAAGAAATGACGGCCCGCGCGGCCATCGCGATCGGTTGCAGCGCGGGCGGCCTGGTCGCCCTCGAACGCCTGCTGCCCGGTCTCGATCCGCGCCTGCCCGTGCCGATCGTCGTGTGTTGTCACACGGGCTCGCCGGACGTCGGCCTGCTCGTGGAACTGCTCGGACGCCACAGCGTGTTGCCGGTCAAAGAGGCGCACGAGCGCGAAGCCGCCGATCCGGGCACCGTGCACGTGGCCCCCAGCGGCTACCACCTGCTCGTCGAATCCAACTTCCACTTCTCCCTCAGCGTCGACGCGAAAGTCGCCTATGCGCGCCCTTCGATCGACGTCCTCTTCGAAACCGCTGCCGCCGCCTGGCGTGAACGGCTCGTCGCCGTACTCATGACCGGTGCCAATTCCGACGGAGCGCAGGGCCTCAAGGCCGTGCGCGACACCGGAGGCTACGCCATCGTGCAGGATCCCTCCACCGCCGAAGCCGACGTGATGCCCCGTGCGGGGCTGGATATCGCCGGTGCCGACGCGTGCCTGCCCCTGGACGCCATCGCGGCCGCGCTCAACCGACTCTGCATGTCATGAACAGCACCCGCCCCAAGATCCTCGTCGTCGACGACACCCCCGCCAACCTCGTCGCGATGCGCCGCCTGCTCGCCCGCGTGGACGCGGACATCTACGAAGCGGCCAGCGGCAACGACGCCCTCGCGCTCTGCCTCGACCATCGCTTCGCGCTCGTGCTCCTGGACGTGAACATGCCCGAGATGGACGGCTTCGAGGTCGCGCAATTCATCTCCGACAACGACGGCATGGGCGAAACGCCGATCATCTTCGTCACGGCCGCCTATGCCGACGACATCAACCGCATCCGCGGGTACACCGCCGGCGCGGTCGATTACATCGCCAAACCGATCAACGACGTGATCCTGCAATCCAAGGTGAAGGTCTTCCTCGACCTGTACCGCGCCCGCGCCCTGCTGCAGACCGCGCTGGACGAATTGTCGCTGCGCAACGAACAGCTCACCCGCGAGGTGAAGGAGCGCACGCGAATGGAACAGTTGGTGAGGCACCAGGCCATGCACGACGCCCTGACCGGCCTGCCCAACCGCACGCTGTTCCGCGAGCGGCTGGAAAGCGCCATCGCCACGGCGAACGACGGTGGCCATGCGTTCGCGCTGGCCTACATCGACATCGACGGCTTCAAGGGCGTGAACGACAGCCACGGTCATGCCGCGGGCGACGAACTGCTGAAGGCCATCGCGGCACGCATGACCGCGCGAACGCGCGCCAGCGACACCGTGGCGCGCCTGGGTGGCGATGAATTCGCGCTGCTGCTGGACGGCACCAGCGATGCCGAGAACGCGCTCGCGCGTTGCCGCGCGCTGTGCGAGGCGATCGCCGAACCTTACATGCTCGATGTGGCGGGAGCCCGCGTTCCCGCGCGTATCGGCGCGAGCATCGGGGTAACCTTGTTCCGTGAGGGCGATGCGTACGATCGACTGGTCGCTTCGGCGGACGGGGCGATGTACGAGGCCAAGCGCGGTGGAAAGAACCGTAGCGTTTTGGCGGCCTAGAAAGCCGCATCACCGTCTGGCGAAAACAGACCGCGAGGCGCTGGGGTTCCCGCGTGCGCGGGAACGACGGCCTGCAAGATTCACTTCAGCGCATAAAACCCTTCACGTCGTTCCCGCGCACGCGGGAACCCTGCGCCGTGAGCTTAGGCAAATCGCGAGATCTAATTGCAACTCGTTCTCATTAATATTACGATAAGCTTTCTGTAAGCGCCGCCAGGGGCAACCCAAGCCGTCCACCCGTGAGCCGTCCGGCCCGCGCGGACGCGTGCGTCCCGAATCTCGTCAGCTACAAGGAACCATCCTCCATGGCCTTCATCAAGAGCCGCAAGCACGCCGCTCCCGCCGCGCGCACCGTCGGTGCCGCCGTCCTCCTGACCCTCGCCCACGGCGCCGCCGCCGCTGACGCGCCGCCCCAACAGGCGAAGGTCAACGACGCCCAGGCGCTGCCCGGCATGCAGGTGGAGGCCGACCGCTCGTCCGATTACCGCGTGGATAAGGTGTCCTCGCCGAAGTTCACCCAGTCCCTGCTCGACACCACGCAGTCGATCCAGGTGATCGGCAAGGAGATCATGCAGCAGCAGGGCGCCACCACCCTCACCGAAGCGCTGCGCAACAGCCCGGGCGTGGGTACGTTCTACGTGGGCGAGAACGGCGCGACCAATACCGGCGACGCCATCTACATGCGCGGTTTCGACACCTCCGGCAGCATCTTCGTCGACGGCGCGCGCGACCTCGGCACCGTGTCGCGCGACGTCTTCAACATCGAGCAGGTCGAGGTCACCAAGGGCCCGGACGGCACCGAATACGGCCGCACCTCGCCCACCGGCGCGGTGAACCTCGTCACCAAGCAGCCGGTGCTGGGCAACGGCATCTCCGGCTCGGTGCAGGTCGGCAGTGGGCAGCGCCAGCGTGCCACCGCCGACTGGAACCAGGCGCTCGACGGCGACAAGGCGTTTCGCCTCAACGTCATGGGCCAGGACAGCGGCGTGTACGGCCGCGACCGCGTGAAGAACGACCGCTGGGGCATCGCCCCGTCGTTGGCCTTCGGCCTGGGCACGCCCACCCGCGTGTACCTCGACTACCTGCACATCAAGCAGAACAACCGCCCCGACGGCGGCGTGCCGACCATCGGCCTGCCCGGCTACACCGCGCCGGACAAGCGCGGCTTCCTCAACGACGCCGCCAAGGTCGATCCGAGCAACTTCTATGGCACCGACCAAGACCACGACCGCGACACCCAGGACATGTTCACGGTGATCGTCGAACACGACTTCAACGAGAACCTCGCCCTGCACAACACCTCGCGCCTGGGCCGCACCACGCAGGATTACCTGCTCACCTCGTTCATGGGCTCGACCGCGAACCTGCTCACCCCGAACCCGGCCGATCCGTCCACCTGGACCATCGCGCGCAGCCTGCCCACGTTCAAGCACCAGGCCAACCGCATCGCCACCAACCAGACCAACCTCACCGCGCACCTGGGCGACGGCGCGGTCACGCACGACATCAGCGCGGGCATCGAGCTCACGCAGGAAAAGGCCCGCACGATCGGCTTCGGCGCGCTGGGCGGCAGCACCTGGCCCGCCGCCAACCTCTACGCACCCGACTCCCACGTACGCGGCCTCGTCTACGGCGAAACCGGCGCGCATAGCGACGCCAAGACCACCACCGAGGCGGCCTACCTGTTCGATACGGTGAAGTTCGGCGAACACTGGCAGGTCAACGCCGGCGTGCGCATGGACCACTACAAGACCGAGTTCGACAGCCTCGTGGCCTGCGGCGGCCGCGGCGGCCCCGCCTGCGGTACCCGGCCCACGGGCACCATCGTGCCCGGCGTGGATGCGAGCAAGAGCGACAACCTCTTCAACTACAAGCTCGGCGTGCTCTACAAGCCGACCGCCAACGGCAGCATCTACGTCAACGTCGCGCAGTCGCAGGAGCCGCCGGGCGGCAACACGCTCACGCTGTCCAGCTCGGCCAACAGCGCCGACAACCCGCTGTTCGACCCGCAGAAGGCGCGCACCGCCGAGGTGGGCACCAAGTGGGACCTGATCGACCAGAAGCTGTTGCTCACCGCCGCGCTGTACCGCACCACGGTCACCAACGACGTGGTGCAGGACCCGACCGACCTGCAGTACTACCAGGTGGGCAAGAAGCGCGTGCAAGGCGTGGAAATCACCGCCGTGGGCAAGCTCACGGACAACTGGGCGGTCAGCGCCGGCTTCACCACCATGGACGCCACGGTGAAGAAGGGTACGGTCGTCACGGCCGACGGTTCCGACGACCTGGCCTACACGCCGAAGAAAGCCTTCACCTCCTGGACCACCTATCGCCTGCCCTTCGGCCTCACCGTCGGCGGCGGCGCACGCTACAGCGGGGAACTCAAGCGCGGCACCGACGGCGCGGTGGGCACGCCGGCCTACACCAAGGCCTACTGGGTGTTCGACGCGATGGCGAGCTACCCGGTCAACCCCCACGTCGACCTGCAGCTCAACGTATACAACCTCTTCGACAAGGATTACGTCGCGGCGATCAACAAGAGCGGCTACCGTTACACTCCGGCCACGCCCCGCTCGGCGATGCTGAGCGCGAACATCCGTTTCTGACGCAAGGGGAAAACCACCATGCTCCTGCACGTTCCCGAAGTCCTGAGCAAGGAGCAGGTCGCCGGCATGCGCAGGGTCATGGATGGCGCCGAATGGACCGACGGCCGGCAGACCGTCGGTCCCCAGGGCGCCCGCGTGAAGCGCAACCTGCAGCTGCCCGAGGCCTCGCCGGTGCGCCGCGAGCTGGGCGAGATGGTGCTCGCGGCGCTACGCGTGCATCCGCTCTACCATTCGGCCGTGCTGCCGCTGCGCACGTTGCCGCCGCGCTTCAACCGGTACGAAGGCGGCGGCGAATACGGCTTCCACATCGACGGCGCGGTGATGGGCGCGGGCGACGATACCCATATCCGCAGCGACGTGTCCGTCACCCTCTTCCTCGCCGAACCGGAGGAGTACGACGGCGGCGAACTCATCGTGAGCGACACCTACGGCGAGCATGAAGTGAAGCTGCCCGCCGGCGACGCCATCGTGTATCCGTCCTCGAGCCTCCATCGCGTCACCCCCGTCACGCGCGGTGCACGGGTGGCGTCGTTCTTCTGGGTGCAGAGCATGGTGCGCGACGACGGCATGCGCCGTTTGCTGCTGGAGATGGATACCGCCATCCGCAAGCTGTCGGCCGACGGAGCGGACCAAGGCTCGATCCTTCAACTCACCGGGGTGTATCACAACCTGCTCCGCCGCTGGGCCGAGACCTGAGGCTTTGCATGAATCGCGGACAGGGTCCGCTCCCACCCTCCGGTAGGAAGCCCGCTACCGAAGGGTGGGAGCGGACCCTGTCCGCGATTCATGACCGCGACAACGAAAGGTAGGCATCGCGGCCCGGGGGCGGGATAATCCCTCTCCCCCCGATGTCGGCTCTCCCCCAAGCATGTTCCAACCCGGTCAACGCTGGATCTCCACCGCCGAGCCCGAGCTCGGCCTCGGCACCATTCTTCGCGTCGAGGGACGCGGCGTGCAGGTGCTCTTCGCCAAGGCGGGCGTGCTGCGCCCCTACGCCACCGACAGCGCCCCGCTGGTCCGCGCCGAATTTCGCGCCGGACAGCGCGTTTCGGGCAAGGGCATCGCCTTCCTCGTCGAACGCGTGGAAGAACGTGAAGGACTGTTCGTCTATCGCGGCGAGGGCCGCGAACTCGAGGAAGGCCAGCTCGACGACGAGCAGGCCATGTCGCAGGCCGACGACCGCCTGATCGGGGGCCGTACCGAACCGAACGACCGCTTCGACCTACGCCTGGAGGCCCTGCGCCGTCGCGCCGACGCCCGCCGTTCCCCCGCCTGGGGGCTGGAATCCTCGCGTATCGGATTGGTGCCGCACCAGCTTCGCGTGGCGGGCATCGCCGCCGCGCGGCGGCCGCCGCGCGTGCTGCTCGCCGACGAGGTCGGCCTGGGCAAGACCATCGAGGCGGGCATGATTCTCGCCCGCCAACTGGCCGCGGGTCGTGCCGGACGCGTGCTGCTGCTGTTGCCCGAAACCCTGGTCTACCAGTGGTTCGTCGAGCTGCTCCGCCGCTTCAACCTGTCGTTCTCGATCTTCGACGAGGAGCGCTGCGAGGCCATCGAGCAAGCCAGCGACGGCCGCAATCCCTTCGAGGACGAACAACTCGTCATCGCCGACTTCGCCTTCCTCGAAAGCACGCCGCGCCGCGCGCGCCAGCTCGTCGACGCCGGCTGGGATCTCATCGTGGTGGACGAAGCCCATCACCTGGAATGGGCGCCCGAGGGAGCGAGCCCGCGTTACCACCTCGTGGAGGAACTGGCTGCGGCCACGCCCGGCGTGATTCTGCTGACCGCCACGCCCGAGCAACTGGGCCGGGCCGGCCACTTCGCCCGCCTGCGCCTGCTCGATCCGCAGCGTTACGGCGACCTGGATGCCTATCTCGCCGAAGCGACCGGCTACGCACCGCTGTCCGACCTCGCCAGTGCGCTGGCCGAAGGCAAGACGCTCGACGCCGACCAACGCGCGTTGCTCGCCGAGCGCTTCAAGGGCGACCGCGAACTGGCCCACCTGCTCGATCGCCCCGACGCGGGCGACGCCCTGCTCGCGGCACTGATCGATCGCCACGGTACCGGTCGCGCCATGTTCCGCAACCGCCGCGCCGGCATCGGCGGCTTTCCGCGCCGCGCGCCGGAGATCCTCGCGATCGATCCGGACACGCTGGCACCCGGCCGCCGCGAGGCCCTGCTGGCCGAATTCCGGTCCGATATCCAGCAGCCGCCCGCGCCGTTGGAATTCGACTACGCCGACGATCCGCGCCTCACCGCGCTGATCGGCCTGCTCGACGCGCATCCGGCCGACAAGTTCCTGCTGCTCTGCCGCAGCCAATCCAAGGTGCTCGCCATCGAGGACGCCCTGCGTACCCGGAGCGGCGTCGGCGTGGCCCGCTTCCACGAGGGGCTGGGCATCGTCCAGCGCGACCGCAACGCCGCCTTCTTCGCCCAGCCCGACGGCGCGCGTTTGCTGCTGTGCTCGGAGATCGGTTCCGAAGGCCGCAACTTCCAGTTCGCGCACCGCCTGGTCATGTGGGATCTCCCGCTCGATCCCGACCTGCTCGAACAGCGCATCGGCCGCCTCGACCGCATCGGCCAGAAGCACGACATCACCATCCACGTGCCGGTGCTCGCGCAGAGCGCCCAGCACGTGCTCGCCCGCTGGTACGACGAAGGCCTCGACGCGTTCCGCTCCAGCCCGGCCGACGGCCGCGAGCTGCTGCGCCGTTTCGGTACCCTCCTCTCCTCTCTGGCCGACGAGCATGCGCGCGGCGACGACGATCGCGACCAGGAACTCGACTCGCTCGTTTCCGAGACCCGCGCGGCGCACGAAGAGCTTTCCGCGCTCATCCACGCCGGCCGCGATCACCTGCTCGAACTGGCCGCCAGCCGCGATCCCCACGCCAACGATCTGGCCGAGACCTTCGCGCGCGAGGACGACGACCCGGCGCGCGACGCGTTCATCCAGCGCCTGTTCGAAAGCTACGGCGTGCATGCGGAAGAACTGAGCCGCGACATCGTGCTGCTCGACCCGCAATACCTCTCCATCGACGGCCTGCCCGGCTTCGCGGACGGCCCGCTTTCGGTCACCTTCTCGCGCGAGGTGGCGCTGTCGCGCGACGACCTGCCCCTGCTGCGCATGGACCATCCCATGGTCAACGCCGCGGTCGACCTGCTGGTGTCCGGCGAGGCCGGCAACGCCGCGTTCCTCGTCGACGATGCCCTGCCCGTGCGCACGGTGCTGTTGCAGGCCGTCTACGTGGTGGAAGTGGTGGCCGACCGCACGCTCGACGCCGAACGTTTCCTGCCCGCCACGCCACTCGTGCTCACGGTGGACACGCGCCTGGCCGAACGCCCGGGCTATCGCCCCAGCGACAAGGCCCTGCGCCTTGCCGGCGACCGCAACATCGACGTGGCGCGCTACCGCAAGTTCCTCTCCAAGCTCGTGCCGCCGATGCTCGAACAGGCGAAGGATCTCGCCGAGGCGCGCGCCGAGGTGCTCAAGTACGAAGCCATCGACGCGGCCACGGCGGAGCTGGGCACGGAATACGCCCGTCTGCTAGCGCTGCGCGCGGTGAATCCGTCGATCACGGCGGCCGAAGTCGAGGCGGTGGCCGCCGAACGCGACGCCCTGCTCGCGGCGCTACCCGATGCACGAGTACGCCTGGATGCCGTGCGCTTCGTGGTAAGCCCGGACTTCCTCTCGATGCGCTAGCAGCGGCTTTTGCCTTGCCCGGCAGGAGCTAGCCCTGCCAACGGCGTGGCGGCGGTCGAACGCCCCACGCCCACAGCAATGCCAATCCCGCGATCAGCCCGCCCAGGTGGGCGAAATGGGCCACGCCGGCCAGCGTGCCGGTGATGCCGAAGACGAGTTCCGCCACGCCGTAGAGGGTGACGAACAGCCATGCCGGAATACCGATGGGAATCGGAATGAGGATCAGCTTCTCGCGCGGAAACAGCATGGCGAACGCCCCCAGCAGGCCGAATACCGCCCCCGATGCGCCCACGGTGGGAAACATCCGGTCGGGCTCGAACAGGTAGAGCACCGCCAGCTGCGCCACGGCCGCCGCCACCAGGCACACGAAATAGTAGATCGCGAAGCGCCTCGCGCCCATCACGCCCTCGATGAGGCTGCCGAACATGTACAGGCCGTACATGTTCAGCACGATGTGCATCACGCTGCCGTGGAGGAAGCCATAGCTGACGACCTGCCACGGCTGGAAGCCCAGCGTGGCGAGCTGCCCGTCGCCCGTGTCGAACACCTCGTTGTGGCCGTAGGGCCACAGTCCCAGCCAGCGGGTAACCGCCAGCGTGTCGGCATCGTTCAGCAGCATCTGCAACGCGAACAGCAAGACGTTCGCGATGAGCAGGTTACGGGTAACGGGAAGCAGGCGACCGAACATGGACGGCGATGCCTCAGGCCAACGGCGTGGGCTGGAGGATCTCGATCCAGTATTCGTCCGGATCGCGAATGAAGGCGATGTGGCGCATGCGGCCGTCGGCCAGGCGCTTCTGGAAGGTGACGCCCAGTTCTTCGAAACGCGCGCAGGCGGCATGGACGTCGGGCACGCTCACGCACAGGTGGCCGAAGCCGCGCGGTTCGCTGTTGCCATTGTGGTACGGCGTCGTCGCTTCCTTTTCCGTACCGTGGTTATGGGTGAGTTCGAGCACGCCGCTCTGGCGCAGCACCCATTCCTTGCGCGCGTCGTCGTCATCGGGAATCACCGAGGTATCGCCGACGAGCACGAGGTAGACGATGGTGAAGGCGGCCTCGGCGAACACGTTCTTGTAGACCGGGGTAAAGCCGAGCACGCGCGTGTAGAAATCCAGCGATACGTCGAGGTCGCGCACGCGGATCATCGTGTGGTTGAACACGAAGCCATGGGTGGCCGCATCCGGCGTGGCGGTGACGCCGGGGAGCGAGGTGAGGTCGGAAAGGGGCATGGGGAGGGCTCCGGGGAATTTATCGGTGAAGGGTAGCAGCCCAGCCTATCGTCGTCCCTGCGAAGGCAGGGACCCAGTGTCTTCGCTCGTCCGGAGCGTGACGCACGAGACGCTGGGTTCCTGCCTTCGTGTACAGACCGGGCACATGGTGAACAGGTGTGCCAGGACATGGTGGACACTTTAGTCCAGGTCTCGCAGGTTGACGGTGTCGAGCCAGTGATGACGGAAATACAGGTCATAGATGCCGTCCTGCCCGTCCTGCGGGCGGGCGGCGATGATCTGGGCCTTCAGGGCCGACGACACCGTCAGAGGATGGCCCAGCAGCTGGGTTCGACCTCGCTGGTCGACATGTAACCGCAAGTCATCCGGGCCGTACTCAAACGCCGCGATCCGCTCGGGAAAGGCGCGCGGACTGATCCGGTAACGCTGCACCGGCGTGACCATGCCGATGCCTTCGTGCGGACGCACGTGGTTGTAGATCTCCCGCCAGTGATCCAGCGCCAGGCCCAGCTCCCTGAGGTTGAGGAAAGCCCGGCCGCGCAGCACCTCCACGTCCAGGCTTCGGTGGAAACGCTCGTCCTTGCCGTTGGTCTGGGGATGGAACGGACGGCTGAAACTCACGTGGATACCCAGCTCCACCAGCCACACCGACAAGGTCGACAGATGGCGTGCCGGGCCGTTGCCCACGCCCCACGGCGTGCCGTTGTCCATGTTCATGCGCAACGGCAGCCCGTAGCGACGAAACGCCGCCGTGAGCAGGCGTCGTACCGTCAGGCCTGTCTTATCGGCGTTGTTGGCCAGCACCAGGTTGAAACGGGAGTGATCGTCGAGCACGGTCAACGGATCGCACTGGCCCGCCCCCACCGGCACCGATCCCTTGAAGTCCATCTGCCACAGATCGTTAGGCGCGCTGTGCTCGAAGCGCTGCCAGGGCGTGATCACCGCCTCGGTGGGGCGCCACAGCAGGCCATGGCGACGCAGGATGTGGGTGATCGTGCTGGGCGCGGGCGCATCGCAACCTTCCCGTTCCAGCACCTTGGCCAGCTTGCGCCCGCCCCAATGGGGATAAGTGTGCCGCAGCGCCAGGATACGGGCTTCGGTCTCGGCCGCCGTCTGCCCAGGACTGCGGTGCGGACGACGTGACCGGTCCGCCAGCGGCTCCGCGGCCGCCTCCCGGCGGAGCCATTTATAGCCGGTCGTCCGGCTGATCCCGAACCGCCGGCACAGCGGCGCCACGGGCTGGTCCGGGCGCCGGGCCAGGGCGAGAAACTCGGCACGCAAACTCATGACTGACGCTTCCTTCCAGGGCATGGGATGGGCCTCTGGCCGCCACAGGTTGGCGGTCGAGGTGTAAACCATGTCCTGGCACACCTGTCAGCTATGTGTCCGGTCTATACACCTTCGCAGGAACGACGTCGACGGATCAGCCGCGGTGGGAAGACATCGACAACCCCCACAACACCACCGCCAACGCGCCGTACGCCGCGACGAACTGCCACACCAGCACCCGCTGCCCCGCTTCCAGCATCCACGGCAGGTAGACCGTGCCCACGGGATCCACCGAATGGATGATTCCGAACAACGTCAGCACGCCGCCCAGGGCCACGATCCCCGCCGCCTTGCGCACGTGCCCGTCGATCATCGCCACCACGAAACTCGCCCAGACCATCGAGGTGATGATGAAACCGTTGCCGAGGATAGCGATCACCGCCATCGCGGACACGCCGTGGCTGTCGTCCGCATACAACGTGGCGAAACGCGCCGGGTCGACGATGGACGGATCGCCCAGCTTGATCGCCAGCATGCGCGCGATGGCGGGGAAGAAACTGAAGACCACCGCGCCGGCATACCGCAGCGGCGTGGCCTCGAAGGCTTGCGTGGTGATGCCGATGGACACGAAGACGAGGATCGGCGCCAGCACCGCGACGGGCAGCAGTTCGACGAGATTGGAGAGATAGCCGAATACGCCGCCCAGGCCGATCACCAGGCCGGTGACCAGCGTATAGCCGGTCCGCGCGCCCATCGCCTTGTAGGCGGGCTGGCCGATGTACGGCGTGGTCTGCGCCACGCCGCCACAGAATCCCGCGACGAGGGTCGCCAAGGCCTCCACCAGCAGGATGTCGCGCGTGGGGTAATCGTCGCCGGCGGCGCGGGCGCTCTCGGTGACGTTGATGCCGCCGACCACCATCAGCAGGCCGAAGGGCAGGATCAGCGGCAGATAGGGCACGGTGGCGGACAAGCCGTCGACGAAGCCCAGCGTGGGCCACGGGAAGCCGATGCGCCATTGCCACGCGGCGGGCGCGTGATAACCGCTACCCAGCAGCCCGATCGGCCCCAGCCCGTAATAGAGCAGCACGCCGACGAAAAACGCGCCGAGTACCCCCGGCAGGCCGAAGGGCAACCGACGCTTCGCGACGAGCGCGTAGAGCACGACGCCCAGGCCCGCGAAGCCGACCACCGGCACGCGCATGATTTCCACCAGCGGCAGGAAACCCATGAGTACCAGCGCGATGCCCGCAATGGACCCCAGCAGCCCCGCACGCGGCACGGATCGTTGCACCCAGGCCCCGGCGAACGACAGAACGAACTTGAGCACCCCCATTACCACGAGCGACGCCATGCCCAGGCGCCACGTCGCCTCGCCCGCCGACAGGGCATCCATCCCGGCCCGCCGGTAAGCGGCGAACGCCGGGCCGAGCACCAGCAGGGCCATGCCGATGCTGGTCGGGGCATCCAGACCGAGCGGCATGGCGGTGACGTCGTCGCGCCCGGTGCGGTGGGCCAAACGCCGGGCCATCCACGTATAGGCCAGGTTGCCGAGCAGCACGCCCAGGGCGGTGCCGGGAAACATCCGCCGGAACACGATATCGGCCGGCACGCCGAAGATGCCGACGAGCGCCGTGGCGAGGAAGGCCAGGATCGACAGGTTGTCGACCACGAGGCCGAGCACGCCGTTGAGGTCGCCGCCGGTGAAGCGGCGGCGTGGGAGGGTTGCTGCCATTCGGGAGTCCTTGAACGGACGTCCATGCGTCCGTGAGCACAGCCTACACTGCCCAGAACCCCATCGCGGAGAGGGTCCGCTCCCGCCCCCCGATAGCAAGCTCTCTTGCCGGAGGGTGAGGGCGGACCCTGTCCGCGAATCCTACGAAGCGTCGAATCACTAAAAAAAGAGCCCGGCTTTCGCCGGGCTCCTTTCTGTAGCTACCGATGCTGCGCGGATTACTGCTGAACCTGCAGTTCCGTGCGACGGTTGCGAGCGCGGCCTTCGGCCGTGTCGTTGGTGTCGATCGGGTTGTTCTCACCGTGGCCGATCGGGCCTTCCAGGCGGTCGGCGGTGATGCCGTGCGAGGTCAGGTAGTCGTACACGATCTTGGCGCGACGCTCGGACAGACCCTGGTTGTAGGCATCCTTACCGACGCTGTCGGTGTAGCCGGCAACCGTGACCTTGACCTGCGGGTAGCGCTGCAGGGTATCGACAGCCTGGTCAAGCACGCCCAGCGACTCGCTGGTCGGCTCCTGCAGGGTCGGGCCGATGTTCGTCTCGCCCTTCTTCGGACGGTCGAACTTGAAGTTGACGCCGCGCAGGTCGATGACGACCTTCTGCGGGCAACCATCCGGGCCGACGATCGTGCCGGAAGGCGTACCCGGGCACTTGTCGTCGCAATCGTTCACGCCGTCGCCATCGCTGTCGAGCGTGGAGCAGTCCGGCTGGGCCGGAGCAGCGGCCGGGGCCGGGGCCGGAGCGGCCGGCGGCTCACCGAAGCGCGACACGATCGAGAAGCCCAGGAACCAGTCGCCGTAGCCGTTCTCGCTGCGGGTGGTCTTGTCGTCCCAGTCGTAGCGGTACCCGGCTTCCACGCGGAAGTCCGAGCTGTCGGTGATGGTCTTGGACACGCCGACGCCGAGTTCGGCGGCCGGGGACCAGCCGTTGTCCGACGGGTTGTGGTGGTACGAACCCATCACACCGGCGAGCAGGTACGGACGCCAGCTGTCCCACGCACCGGCGTAGAAGCGAGCGGCAACGCCGTAGCTGTTGTTGGCCCAGTGGCCGACGCCGTCGTTATCGCGCTTGGTGCGATCGGCGAAGATGTCGATCGAAGCGTTGTTGGAAATGAACTTACCGAAGCCCAGGCCGTAGTAGACCTGGCGGCTGTTCGTGTTGCGATCGGTGTCGTTGTAGTAACCGCCAACCGTCGGGGCGATGTACCAGCGGCCGTCGTAGCCGTTACCCGCCGTGTCGGCGGATTCCTGCGCGTGAACGGCACCCACGCCGCCCAGGGCCAAACCAATCAGCAAAAACAAGCCCTTACGTTTCATCGGTGTCTCCTCATTATTGGTATTCGCGTCCGCGCTCCACCCCAGACGGAAATCGCGCGTAGAACTCTGTCGAATCCGGGGACTTCGGCCGTCCCTCGCTTTTAAACCCCTTCAACGGGCGGCGGCAGTTTAGCAAAAATCAAACAATTGGGGCACTGCCGCCGAACGTCGTTCATACTTGAGTCACGGCCATTATCAAGCCGTGAAGAGCGTCATGAACTCGTGAATGGGCATGGCATCAAGCTTTTCCGGCACGGACGTGACGGCGAGCACCTTTTCCACGCGCTCGGCGGGCCACTCGGCGCGCAGGGCGGACTCGAACTTTTTCAGCAGCACGGGAATGCCCTCGGCGCGGCGCTTGCGGTGGCCGATGGGGAAATCGATGGAGACCTTTTCCGTGCTGGAACCGTCCTTGAAGAACACCTGCACCGAATTGCCGATGTAGCGCTTTTCGGGATCGAAATAATCCTTGGTGAACTGCGGGTTCTCGACGACGGTCATTTTCTCGCGGAGGGCGTCGATGCGCGGATCGGCGGCCACGTCGTCGTTGTAGTCGTCGGCGGTGAGGCGGCCGAAAATCAACGGCACCGCCACCATGTACTGGATGCAGTGGTCACGGTCGGCGTAGTTGGCCAGCGGGCCGGTCTTGTCGATGATGCGCACGCCCGCTTCCTGGGTCTCGATGACGATCTTCTCGATCTCGTCGATGCGCGAGCCCACCTGGGCGTGCAACTGCATGGCGCACTCCACCGCGGTCTGGGCGTGGAACTCGGCCGGGAAGCTGATCTTGAAGAGCACGTTCTCCATCACGTAGCTGCCGAACGGGCGCTCGAACTGGAACGCGTTGCCCTTGAAGGCCACGTCGTAGAAGCCCCAGGTCTTGGCCGTCAAGGCCGACGGATAGCCCACCACGTTGCGGTAGACGGCGTTGATGGCGTGGGTGACGGCGCGGCGGCAGGCGTCGCCGGCGGCCCAGCTCTTGCGCGGACCGGTGTTCGGCGCGTGGCGGTAGGTGCGCAGGGCGCCGTTGTCGATCCAGCTGTGCGACACGGCCGTGGTGATCTGGTCCTTGTCGCCGCCCAGCATGGCCGTGGTGACCGCCGTGGAGGCCAGGCGCACCAGGATCACGTGGTCCTGGCCGACGCGGTTGAAGCTGTTCTTCAGGGCGTAGCAGCCCTGGATCTCGTGGGCCTTGATCGCGTAGCCCAGCACGTCGCGCACGGTCAGGGGCTTGCCGCCTTCCTTTTCCGCCTTGCGCGAGAGGTAGTCGGCCACCGAGAGGATGGCGCCGAGGTTGTCCGACGGATGGCCCCATTCGGCGGCCAGCCAGGTGTCGTTGAAGTCGAGGTAGCGGATCTGGGTGCCGATGGCGAAGGCGGCCTGGACCGGATCGAGCTCGTGCGAGGTGAACGGCACGCGGGTGCCGCCGGCCAGCGTGGCCCCCGGCACGACCGGGCCCAGGTGCTTCACGCAATCGGGAAACTTCATGGCCAGCGCGGAGCAGGCCAGCGAGTCCAGGAGCATGTAGCGCGCGGTGTCGTAGGCTTCCTGCGAGTCGATCTGGTAGTCGGCCACGTAGTTGGCGATGTCCACCAGCGGCTGGTCCGGGTCGGGACGCGTGGCGGAACGGATGTCGTGTGCGCTCATGGACTTCTCGTGAGGGGGTTGGGAAAGCCGCCGATTTTAACCGCTGCCCCCCGGGCCGTCTTGCCGCGCCGCAGCTGAAGCACCACAATGCCGGCCACTACAACCCAAAGGGGAGTAGTTCCGCGGGGCGCTGCGCCCCGTGCGCGACGATCGTCAATACGGGCGCCCCACGCGTCCCGGTCGTCGCGGCGGCTTCGCGCCGGGAACGAGACTTTTGCGGTGAACGACGGGCGCGCGTACCCGTCGCTCGCCGCATTCGTCCTCGAAGCGCGCGAAGGATGCCCATGGATTTCCTCACCCCCGAATTCTTCTCCGGCTTGGCCGCCATCATCCTGCTCGACCTCGTGCTGGCCGGCGACAACGCCATCGTGATCGCGCTGGCGGCCCGCAACCTGCCGCGGAATCTCCAGAAGAAGGCCGTGTTCTGGGGCACCTTCGGCGCCATCGCCCTGCGCGTGGCCCTCACCTTCGCGGTGATCTGGCTGCTGAAGCTGCCCGGCCTGATGCTGGCCGGTGGCCTGCTCCTGCTGCCCATCGCCTGGAAGCTGCTCAAGCACGAGGAACACGATCCGAACGTAAGCGCGGCCTCGAGCTTCTGGTCGGCCATCCGGACGATCGTGGTGGCCGATGCCCTGATGGGCCTGGACAACGTGCTGGCGATCGCCGGCGCGGCCAAGGGCCACATGGGCCTGGTGGTGCTGGGCCTGGCCATCAGCGTGCCGCTGGTGGTGTGGGGCTCCACCCTCATCCTGCGGCTGATCGAGCGTTTCCCGGTGATCGTCTACGTCGGCGCCGGCGCCATCGCCTGGACGGCGGCGCGGATGATCGCGCACGACCACCTCACGGCGTCGTGGTTCGACGCGCGGCCGTGGGCGGCGTGGGTGCTGGATGCGGTGCTGGTGCTGGCGGTGTGTGGCGGGGGCTGGCTGGTGGCGCGGCGTACGCGCGGCAACGCTTCGTAGGAGGCCGGAGACGCCGGGCTCCTGTCTTCGCAGGAACGACGTGAGGTTATTTTCCAGTGACGGTACATCTTGCCGCTCGTCGTTCCTGCGAAGGCAGGAACCCAGCGCCTCGCTTCCGAGGAAGCGACAGACGCTCCAACGAAAAAGGCCGCCCGAAGGCGGCCTTTCCCATCATCAGAACCGGAAGCGGACGTAGGCCGCCGGTCCGTTGAGCTTCATGTCCAGGTCGAGGTCGTAGTTACGCTTGTCCTGGTGCAGGCGGATCTTCGTGTACGCGTACTCGGCACCGAAGCCGACGTTCTGCCACGGGAACCACTCCACGCCCAGCGCGGCGTCCCAGATGTGGCCGTTGAGGGTGCCGCCGTTCTTCTTCACGCCTGAGGCGTTGAAGTACATGCGCCACTGGTCGTTGAACGCATGGCGCCAGCCGATCTGCAGGTTGGGTGCCCATGCGTTGGTGCTGCCCGACGCGCCGTCGGTCTCGGTCTGGCCCATCGCCGTGATCGTACCGTTGATGCCGTAACGCACCTTGTAGTAGGCCGCGCCGATGCCGAGGCCGAACACGTCGTCGCCGGTACCGAACCACCACTTGTACGCGGCGCTGCCGAAGGTGAACTTGAGGTTGCCCTTGACGTAGGCATCCGCGGCGATCGGCTGGCCGAGGAAGTTGATCTGCTCGGAGAGGCTCTTCGAATGCGAGCGATCCACTTGGTAGTAGTCGAAGGTGAAGCCTTGGTGCTCGCCGATGAGGAAATCCAGGCGGGCGCGCGGCACGGTCTTGTGCTTCTTGAAGTCGAGGTCGTCTTCGAGATTCACGTCGCCGGTGGTGTTGAGGAAGCCGGTCTTGGCGCCGATGGTGGTGTCGTTGTTGGTGTAGTAACCACCCACCCAAAGGCTGATGTTATCCAGCGCGCGCGATTGAGACTTCTTGTCTGAGCTGTCCTGCGCATGTGCCGCGGCACCGAAGACAGCCAATGAGGCAAGGGCCAGACCCGTGGTGACCTTGCCGTAACGATGTGGACGAGTGCGCATGAGAACTCCCTGCTTAAGATTTCGTATCGGTGATGTATCGAACCCCGAGCGAAATCTTAATGAGGGATGATGTGTGCATGACGTGCAGGGGAACCCGCGCGTGTTTGAAACGCGTTCATGTGCGCGTCGGTGAAAGCCTTGTGAATGCCTAAAGTGTGATGGGCAACCTCACCGTGACCGTCGTATCGGGCGTATCGCGCGTGACGCCCACGCCGAGCGTCACGTTCAGCGTTTCCTTCTCGTTGAAGCGATAGGAGCCGCCGATGAGCAACGAACCCAGCGTGGCCCGCGCCGAACCCGGCAAGGGCCTGTCGTTCTGCTTCGTGCGACCGACGAACGCCTGGTCGTAACCGATACTGATGGACGCTTTCTCGTTCAGTGAAAGCCCCATGCCGATGCTGATATCGGCGATGTCGCCCGCTTTCACGTCGCCGAGGAACTGCTTGCCGGCCAGGAGCACGTTTCGGCTGACGTTCTTGCGTTCGAAGTTGTGCAGGTAACTGAAGTTGCCGAAGAACACCACCGGGTCGGATGGATACAGCCACGTCAGGCCCAGTTGCGCGGAATAGAATCCCGAACCCGTGGGACTGCGCAACGGCAATCCGGTGCCCGTGAAGTTCTCCACGCAGCGCGTGACGCAATCGCTGGTCACCTCGAACGGATCGCGGCCGGTGCGGGACTTGGCGCGGAACCAGCCCACGTAATAGGGCTTGTCGGCGCCGCCGTCGTTGAGCTGGTAGCGCAACGTGGCCTCGATGTCGCCCAGTCCCTTGCCGCTGGTGGTGAACAGGCTGTCCTGCGCCGTGCCGGTGAAGATCTCGCGGCTGATCGTGTCGGTGTGCACGTCGACATAGGGCACGCGCACTTCCAGTTCCATGCGGTTGGTGAGGCCGTAGCGGAAAGCCACCGCGCCGGTCTGCGTCGTGGTCTTGACCTGGCGCACGTCGACCAGGCCGATGAGGATGGCGGGAATCACGGTGTAACCCACCAGCGTGACGCGATCGCTCGACGAATAGCCGTATTGGTACGACGGTTCCACGATGAGCTTGCCGCGTGGCGTGAGCACGCCGGGCTGGTCGAAGATGGGCGCGACTTCCGGCGGACGCTCGTCCTGCGCGGGCCGCCTGCCCACCGGCTGCGACGCGACCACGGGTTGCGCGACGGGCGCCGTCGGCGCGCCGGGTGCGGGCGTCGACGGCGGCGCCTGGTCCTGGGGTGGCGAGGACTGCGCACCGGCGACGCCGCCAGGCACGCCGGTCGCGCGCGCGTCGTCGAGCGTCGACAGGCCTACCGCCTTGCGCAATTCGGCGTACTGCCGCTCCTGCGCCGCCAGGTCGCGTTTCATCTGCTCGAGCTCGGCCAGTTGTTCGGCCATGCGCGTGCGCATCGCATCGATCCGTCGCCCCTGCGCTTCGACCCTGTCACGCAATTCCGGGCCGGCCGGAGCCTCCTGCGCCAGGCATGCGCCGATCCACATCGGCAACACCGCGAGCGACAGCGCGCCCATGCGTTTGCTTGCCTGCATCACCCTGCCATTGGGATACATGCGTCAATTCCCCCGAAACTGGATCACCGCGTTCCTTACCGATTCGTCGATGCGCATCCCCTGCAGGAAGCTCGACGTATTGACGGATGCGTCGATCGTGGTGGTGGCCGTGATGGCCTGGTTGTCCAGCGCGTTCTGCAGGACCAGGCCCGGAACGGATGAGGCGGGAAGCGTCGCCGTGGTGACGCCGCTCGAGGGCGAGGCGGCGACGGCTTGTCCCGCGGCCGCCGCCTGCGACGCCGTCGATACGGCGTTGACCGTCACCGGCGCCGTGGCGGCCTGCGCGACCGCCGGGGCCTGCGCGGCGCTCGCGGCCGCATCGCTGACGATCCCGCCGGGGCCGTTGGTCACCACGGTGGTACGCAGCGCGGCAGCCAGGGCATTGGCCTGGTCGATGCTCATCCTCGCCACGTCGGGAATCTTCACCGAGGTGCGGATCGCCTCCACGCCGTTGACCAGCACGGTGCGTTCCAGGGCGAACGACGCGCGCAGGTCGTCCCCCAGGTCGAAGCCGCCACGGATCGTATCCAGCCTCGCATCGGGCAGCGCATGGGCCACGGGAAAGCTCGCGGCGAACGTCATGCCGCTCGTGCCGCACGCGATGGCCGCGACGACCAGCAATCGTCGAATGTTCATATGTCCCCCGGTCCGCGCTTGGGCATCACGATGGGGCCGAGGCCGTTGCGTTCGATGCCCTCGGAAATCGGTGCCGCGGGTGCGACCGCCCAGTCGCGCGGACTGTTGAAGATGGCGCGGTCGCGTTCGTTGTGGATGACGAAGACGATGTGGTTCTTCCACATGTCGTCGAAGCGTCGCTTCGACATGGAACGCGTGCCGCGGGCGGGATCGCCTATCAGCACGCGGCCGTTCTTGTAGCCCTTCACCACCACGAAATGGTGGTAGCCGCGCTCGTCGATCAGCACGATGGCGGGAACGCCCTCGTCGCTGAGCTTTTCCAGCGACACCTCGAAACCGTCGGCCTCGAAGCCGCGGGCGGCGAGGAAGCGCTTGATGTCGAGCAGCGAAAACCCTTCGGTATTGATCTTCCGACGGTCCCCGTTCGCGTACATCATGTCGAATGCCGCTTGCTCGTCGACGGGATACGCGTACTGGTAGGTCAACAGGGTGGCCACCGCCGCCGAGCCGCAGCTGAAGTCGTACTTCTGCCGGATGGTGTTGCGGAAACGGGCCTCCTTGAGGCTCGTCATCTTCACCGGATACGACGTGCCGGGACTGGTCTGCACCTCCGCCCTGTTCGCCGAGGCGCACGGGCTTGCCAGCACCAGCGCCGTCAGCGTCATGAGGGCGAGCGGCGACTTCACGGATTCATCCGCAGGTTGACGATCGTGTTGTTCTGGATGAGGACGTTGTTGCCGGAGTTCTGGATCGTGGTCGACAGGCCGGCCGAGTTGCCGAAGGCGTTGTCGCCGACGAAATTGCCTCCGCTGTAGGTGTTGCGCGCGGTGTTGTCGGTCACCGTGCCGTTGCTTTCCTGCGTGGTGATGTTGTTGACGTGGGTATCCGTACCGCCCGTCATGGTCTGCAGTCTTTCGACCGGCGTGGCCGCGCCGAACGACGACGGGGACCGCGCGGCCTGGGCCACGGCCGCCGTCGACACGACGAACAGCATCGACGCGACGAGCGCAGCGTGGGGGGTGTACATCCGCATCGCTATTCTCCTGGAGGTGGGGAATCCCCTCGGGAAGCACGGGACGCGGCGAGCGCGTCCCGTGCCTTCGTCACTCAACGAGCCTTCGGTTACGGCGCGCCGCCGACGCTCAGGTTGGCCTGGACGTTGACGCTCTGCTGGATCAGCCCGTTCGCGCCGCTGTTCGCCGCGAAGTTGCCGACGCCGGCCAGCGCCGAGCCCGCGCTGCCCATGTCGTTGGCCATGCTGAAATCGCCCGTGGCGACCGAGTTGGAGCCGCCGTTGCCGCCGGAGCCACCCGCACCGCCCGAACCCGCGCCGCCCGTGCCGTCGCCACCGCTGGCGCCCGCGCCGCCGGCACCCGACATGGCCGTCGCCGTACCGCCCGCACCGCCCGTCGAGCTTCCGCCCGTGGAGGTCGGCGAGGAGTCGCCGGAGGTCGAGGTCGCGCCCGTGCTGGCCGACGCGCCGCCGGTGCTGGCGGTCGATCCGCCCGTGGCCGAATCGGCACCCGCGCCGCGTGCGTTGGCCCGTCCGCCGGGTCCGGAGGCGTTGCCGCCGTCGCCGCTGGTGTCGCCACCCCAGGCCATGGACGCGCCGTAGGCGCCGCCGCTCTCGGTGGACGAGTCGCCGCCGACCGCGCCGCGCGCCGTCGTACGGCCGCTGTTGCCGCCGTCGCCGCCGCTTCCACCGCGGCCGTTGCCGCCCCAGCCTTCACCGCCGGAACCGCCGCGCGCACCGTTGGCGCTGCCCAGGTTAACGGCGACATTGCCGAGGCTGATGGTGTTGTTTCCCGACACGGTGCCGTTCAACGTGCTCGTCGCCACCGCGTTGGTGGTGTTGAACGAGCTCGTGTTGGTGGTCATCGTGGTGTTGGTGTGGGTGGAACTGTCGTTGAAGCTGTCGGCATAGGCCTGTGACCTGCGCTGTGCCGAGGGACCGGCGCCGCCGGTCTGGGTGTCGTCGGCCATGGCCGGCAGGGCGAATCCGATAGCGAAGCAGATCGCCGTGGCGATGAGGGTCTTGCGCATGGGAGAGTCTCCTGTTCTTGATTCGAAAACCGCGGTGTGTTCGAACGCCCGAGTCGCCCTGCCAACGCATCAGGCGAGTGAATCGAGCAAGGAGCGTGCCTTGGGCTCGAATGGGGGCTGAAACCGCGACGCGTCGCGGTTTGTGGCCCGGCCTACACGCGGCGCTCACGCACGGCGTGTAAATCCGCCGATACATCGCGTTTCGCCCCTGCTGCGCCGGCCCTTGCCCCGGCGGGCGCTTACCCGGATCATTCGAACGGTCGTTTGAACCGGACTTCTTTCGTGGCCTACCCGCACCTGCTCGCCCCGCTCGACCTCGGCTTCACCACCCTGCGCAACCGCGTGCTCATGGGGTCGATGCATACCGGCCTGGAAGACAAGGCCGCCGATTTCGACAAGCTGGCGGCGTTCTACGCCGAGCGAGCCCGCGGCGGCGTCGGCCTGATCGTGACCGGCGGCATCGCGCCCAACCTGCGCGGCTGGCTCAAGCCGATGTCGGGCACGATGTCGATGCCCTGGCACGTCGCACGCCACCGCAAGGTCACGCGTGCCGTGCATGCGGAGGGCGGGAAGATCTGCATGCAGATCCTCCACGCGGGCCGCTACGGTTATCACCCGCTCTCGGTGGCGCCATCGCGGATCAAATCGCCGATCACGCCGTTCACCCCGCGCGCCCTCGGCGCGCGCGGCGTCGAGCGCACCATCGATGCCTTCGTGCGCAGCGCGAAGCTGGCCCGCGACGCCGGTTACGACGGCGTGGAGGTCATGGGCTCGGAGGGCTATCTCATCAACCAGTTCCTCACCGCGCGCACCAACCGCCGCGGCGACCGCTGGGGTGGTTCGGCCGAGAACCGCATGCGCTTTCCCGTGGAAATCGTGCGGCGCATGCGCGAGGCCGTCGGCCGCGACTTCATCATCGTCTACCGTCTCTCCATGCTCGACCTCGTGGACGATGCCCAGCCCTGGGACGACATCGTCACGCTGGCGAAGAAGATCGAAGCCGCCGGCACCACGATCATCAATACCGGCATCGGCTGGCACGAGGCGCGCGTGCCCACCATCGTCACCAGCGTGCCGCGCGGCGCGTTCACCTGGGTGACCCGGCGCATGAAGGGCGAGGTCGGCATCCCGCTGGTCACCACCAACCGCATCAACATGCCCGACGTGGCCGAACGCATCCTCGCCGGCGGGGATGCCGACATGGTGTCGATGGCCCGCCCGCTGCTGGCCGATCCCGAGTGGGTGAACAAGGCCAAGGCGGATACGCCGGCCGCCATCAACACCTGCATCGCCTGCAACCAGGCCTGCCTCGACCACGTGTTCGAGAACCGTCGCGCCACCTGCCTGGTGAATCCGCGGGCATGCTACGAAACGGAACTGATCATCAAGCCCACCACCGCGAAGAAGCGCATCGCCGTGGTGGGGGCGGGCCCGGCGGGACTGGCCGCGTCCACCACGCTGGCCGAACGCGGGCACGCGGTGACGCTGTTCGACCGCGCGACCGAGATCGGCGGCCAGTTCAACATGGCCAAGCGCATCCCCGGCAAGGAAGAATTCCACGAGGCGCTTCGCTACTTCCGCCATCGCCTCGATGCCACGGGCGTGGACGTGCGACTGGGTACCGAAGCCACGGCCGACGCCCTCGCGTCGGGCTTCGACACGGTGATCCTCGCCAGTGGCGTGACGCCACGCGGCATCGCCATCGAGGGCGCCGACCACGCCAAGGTGATCTCATACGTCGACGTGCTTCAGAAAGACGTCGCCGTCGGTCCGCGCGTGGCGATCGTCGGTGCGGGAGGCATCGGCTTCGACGTGGCCGAATTCCTCACCGAGGGCGCGCCCTCCCCCACCACCGATCTCGCCCGCTGGACGAAGGAATGGGGCGTGGACATGAACATGACGGTACCCGGTGGGCTGATGCCCGCGCAGCCGGAGAAACCGGAACGTCAGGTATGGCTGCTGCAGCGCACGGAAGGCCGCCCGGGCGCACGGCTGAACAAGACCTCCGGCTGGGTGCATCGCGCGACGCTGAAGAACAAGAAGGTCGCCATGCTCGGCGGCGTGACCTACCGGCGCGTGGACGATGAGGGCCTGCATGTGGTGATCGACGGCAAGCCGCAGGTGCTTCCGGTGGATCACGTGGTGGTCTGCGCGGGGCAGGAGCCGAATCGCGACCTGCACGAGGCGCTGGTGGCGAAGGGCGTGGACGTGCGACTGGTCGGCGGCGCCGACGTGGCGGCGGAGCTGGATGCGAAGCGGGCGATCGACAAAGCGACGCGGCTGGCGGCTTCGCTCTGACTCGCGGCCTATCGCGGAAAGGGTCCGCTCCCACCCGTCGGTAGCGACGTTGCTACCGACGGGTGGGAGCGGACCCTGTCCGCGATTCAAGGCCGCTTCAACGCTTCTCGATCGGCGTATACGACTGGTCTTCCGGCCCGGTGTAATTCGCGCTCGGGCGGATGATCTTGCCGTCCTGGCGCTGCTCGATCACGTGCGCGCTCCAGCCCGACGTACGGGCGATCACGAACAGCGGCGTGAACATCGCCGTCGGCACGCCCATCATGTGATAGGCCGAGGCCGAGTACCAGTCGAGGTTGGGGAACATCTTCTTCTGTTCCCACATCAGTTTCTCGATCTTCTCCGACACCTCGAACAGGCGCGGGTTGCCGCCTTCGGTGCAGAGCTTGCGCGAGATCTCCTTGATGATCTCGTTGCGCGGATCGGACACGGTGTACACCGGATGGCCGAAGCCGATGATGATTTCCTTGCGCTCCACGCGCGCGCGGATGTCGGCTTCCGCCTCGGCCGCGTCGCGGTAGCGCGCGATGATCTCCATCGCCACTTCGTTGGCGCCGCCATGCTTGGGGCCGCGCAGCGCACCGATGGCGCCGGTGATGCACGAATACAGGTCCGAACCGGTACCGGCGATGACGCGGGCCGCGAAGGTGCTGGCGTTGAACTCGTGTTCGGCGTAGAGCACCAGCGAACGGTCGAGCGAATGCGAATGCAGTTCGCTGGGCTTCTTGCCGTGCAGCAGGTGCAGGAAATGGCCGGCGATGGACTCGTCGTCGGTTTCGGTCTCGATGCGCTTGCCGTTGTGGCTGTAGTGATACCAGTACAGCAACATCGAGCCGAAGCTCGCCATCATGCGGTCGGCGATGTCGCGCGCGCCGGTGGCATTGTGGTCTTCCTTCTCCGGCAGCACGGTGCCCAGCATCGAGGCGCCGGTACGCAGCACGTCCATCGGATGCGTGGCGGCGGGCAGCAGCTCCAGCGCGCCCTTCACCGGCGCGGGCAGGCCGCGCAGGCGCTTGAGCTTGGCGCGGTAGGCGTTGAGTTCCATCCAGTTGGGCAGTACGCCGTGCACGAGCAGGTAGGCCACTTCCTCGAACGAGCCCTTGGCGGCGAGATCGTGGATGTCGTAACCGCGATAATGGAGGTCGTTGCCGCTGCGGCCGACCGTGCACAGCGCGGTGTTGCCGGCGGCCACGCCCGACAGGGCGACCGACTTCTTCGCCTTCGGCGCGGTCTGGGTGGTGGTGTCGCTCATCGTGAACTCCTTAACCCTTCTTGGAGAAAAGCGCGTCGAGACGACGCTCGTAGTCGTGGTAGCCGATGCGGTCGTACAGCTCCTCGCGCGTCTGCATCGTGTCGATGACGTTGCGCTGGTGACCGTCGCGGCGGATGGCGGTGTAGACGTTCTCGGCGGCCTTGTTCATGGCGCGGAACGCGGACAGGGGATACAGCACGATGCCCACGCCGACGCCGCCGAGTTCCTCGGTGCTGAACAGCGGGGTCTGGCCGAACTCGGTGATATTGGCGAGCACCGGGACGCTCAACGCATCGGTGAAGCGCTTGTAGGTGGGCAGGTCGTACGCGGCTTCGGCGAAGATCGCGTCGGCACCGGCGTCCACGCAGGCGATGGCGCGTTCGATGGCGGCGTCGACCCCGTCCACCGCGATGGCGTCGGTGCGGGCGATGAGGAAGAAGTCCGGGTCGGTCTTGGCGTCGGCCGCGGCCTTGACGCGGTCGGCCATTTCACCGGCGCTGACGATTTCCTTGCCGGGGCGATGGCCGCAGCGCTTGGCGCCCACCTGGTCTTCGATGTGGCAAGCGGCGGCACCGAACTTGATGAGGCTCTTCACCGTGCGCGCGATGTTGAACGCGCTGGGGCCGAAGCCGGTGTCGATATCCACCATCAGCGGCAGGTCGCACACGTCGGTGATGCGGCGCACGTCGGTGAGCACGTCGTCGAGGGTGTTGATGCCCAGGTCGGGCAGGCCCAGCGAACCGGCCGCGACGCCGCCGCCGGAGAGATAGATGGCGCGGAATCCCGCGCGCTTGGCCAGCAGGGCATGGTTGGCGTTGATCGCGCCGATCACCTGCAAGGGCTTCTCGGCCGCCAGCGCGGCGCGGAAACGCGCGCCGGGCGAGGGTTGCTGTGCCATGGAACTCTCCGCGTAAAGGGGAGCATTTTAGCGCGGGGACGTGTTCAAGCCTTGTTGCGGTGCGGCTAAACCGAATCGCGGACAGGGTCCGCGATTCAGGCCCGCCGTGCGCCACAGTGCGGGCCACGCACCAGGACACGCCTGATCTCTTCCAGCGCCCCCGGATCGTCCAGCGTCGACAGATCCCCCGGATCGCTCCCCTGCACCAGGGCCTGCAACGAGCGCCGCAACAACTTGCCGGAGCGGGTCTTGGGCAAGGCGGCCACCACGTACACGCAGGCCGGCCTCGCCAGGCCGCCGAGCAGTTCCACCACCCGTCGCTCCATCGCATGCGCGACGTCCACCGGATGATCGGCGACACCCTGCCTCAGCGTGGCGAAGACCACCGGCACCTGCCCCTTCAGTTCGTCGGCCACGCCGACCACCGCCACCTCGGCGACCGCCCCCAGCGTCGCCACCGATTCCTCGATCTCGCGCGTGCCCAGCCGATGGCCCGCCACGTTGATGACGTCGTCGGTGCGCCCGAGGATGAACACGTAGCCGTCGGCGTCGCGCACGGCCCAATCCAGCGAGCTGTACAACAGCTCCTTGAAGTGCCCGAAGTAGCTGCGCACGTAGCGTTCGTCGTCGCGCCAGATCGTGCCGAGGCAACCCGGCGGCAGCGGCGGCTCGATCACCAGCACGCCCTTCTCGCCGGGTGCCTTGTCCTCACCCGTGGCCTCGTCGATCACGCGCATGCGGTACCCGAACGTGGGAAAGCCGGGCGAGCCGGGTTTCACCGGCTTCAGGTCGAGGCCCGGCATGAGCGACAGTGCGGGCCAGCCGGTCTCGGTCTGCCAGTAATTGTCGATCACCGTCTTGCCCGTGCCCTGGGTGAGCCAGTCGTAGGTGGGCCGGTCGAGCGGCTCGCCCGCGACGAAGATCCACTTCAGCGCGGAGAGGTCGTGCTTTTTCAGCCAGGCCTCGTCCTGCTTCTTCAGGATGCGCAGGGCGGTGGGCGAGGAAAACATCGTGCGCGCGCCGTAGGTCTCGCACAGCCGCCACCAGATGCCCGGATCGGGGTGGGTGGGCAGGCCCTCGTAGAGGATCGCCGTGCAGCCGCCGATGAGCGGTCCGTAGACGTTGTACGAGTGGCCCACCGCCCAGCCCACGTCGGACGTGCACAGGATGGTCTGGCCCGGCGGGAGGTCGAAGATCGCCGTCATCGACAACGCCAGCGCCACGGCGTAACCGCCGACGTCGCGTTGCACGCCCTTGGGCCGCCCCGTGGTGCCCGAGGTGTACAGGAGGTAGCTGGGTTCGTTCGACTCCAGCCACACGATCGGCACGGTCGCATCGAGGTGGCGTTCGCGCAGCGACGCGTAGTCGACATCGCGTCCGGGCCTCGTTTTCATGCCGGGATCGAGCCCACGGTCGACGATCAGCACATGCGGCGGCGGGCAGCGGCTTTCGTCCAACGCGGCGTCCACCAGCGGCTTGTACGGAATGACCTTGCCACCGCGCATGCCGGCGTCGGCGCAGACCAGTAGCTTCGGTTCGGCGTCGTCGATGCGCAGGGCGAGGTTGTGTGCGGCGAACCCGCCGAACACCACGGAATGGATGGCGCCGATGCGCGCGCAGGCCAGCATGGCGAACACCGCTTCGGCGACGTTGGGCAGGTAGATCACCACGCGATCGCCCTTGCCCACCCCCAGTTCCACCAGCGTGGCGGCGAAGGCGTTCACCTCGCGGTGCAGTTCGCGGTAGCTGATCTCGCGGGTGACGTTCGTCTCGGTCGAGACGGCCACGATGGCGAGCTGGTCGCCGCGCACCCGAAGGTGGCGGTCGACGGCGTTGTGGCAGAGGTTCGTCGTGCCGCCGACGAACCATCGCCGGAAAGGCGGATTGGCGTCGTCGAGGATCGTACGAGGCGGCGTATGCCAGTCGATGAGCGTCGCCTGTTCGGCCCAGAAGGCCTCGGGCTCGTCGACCGACCGGCGCCAGGTTTCCTCGTAGCCCATCGCGCACCTCCCGTGAATGTCGAAAGGGTATGGCAGGGAGCTTTGAACCGCCTTGCCACTTTGGTCGAAGCCGCCGATGGAATCGCTGGGAGAAGGGGTGGGAGCGGACCGTGTCCGCTCCCACGGTTATTTCCTGCCCTGCCCCGGCCGCGCCACCTCGTACATCTCCCACGCGATTTTCTTCAGCAACGCCTGCCGATCGTCGCCCTCGAGGTAGAGATCGAAGTGCGTGCGCCCTGGAATGAAGCGGATATCGCTCTTCGCATGCAGACCATCGAGCGTGTCTTTGAGAAGTTTCGCAGGCCCATCGAGGTAGAAGGTGTCGGCCGTGCCCACGATGAGGTGGATCTTGCCGTCCAGGTCGGGCTTCAGCTCGGGCCAGTGCGTGCGAAGCCGCTGGGCGATGTCGAAGTGATCGCGCCAGTAGGTGGCCACGGCCGGATCCACCGCGCCGGTGTCGCGGTTGAACATCGGCTGGGGACGGCCGTCCTGGCCGCGCGGCGAGAACACCCATTCGAACGACGCGAGCTGGCCGCCGTAGGGGCCGATCACGCGCTCCATCTTCGCGAAGGTCTCGAAGGTGGCGATGACCTTCCCCTTGTCGCGTACCAGCGGATTCACGGTGCCGTCGGCCTTCTTGTAGGCATTGGCGCCGTTCGCGTAGAGATCGATGCCGGTGAAGTCGTGGAAGTCGCTGGGATCGGGCGACGTCGACCAGGTTCCGCCGAACACCTTCGGGTAACGCGTCTGCAACCACAGCGTCGCCCATCCGCCGGAGGAATGCCCGTTGAGGAAGCGGCCGTTCGGCTTGCCGTCCATGCGGTAGCGGCCCTCCAGCCAGGGAATGTATTCGGTGGTGAGCGCCTGGCCCCACGGGCCGTTGTTCACCGAATCGGCGAACTCGTGCGTGCCGGTGGGGCCCGACTCGTCGAGCAGCACCCATATCATCGGAGGCATGTCCTTGTTCTTCATCGCCGACCACACCGTGGCGATGGTGCCCGCGTAACGGTCGAAGCTGCCGCCGAAACCGTGGGTGACGTAGACGGTGGGATAACGCGTCGAGCCCTTCGCGTCGTAACCGGGCGGCGTCACCACCCATGCGCGGATCGACAGCGGATGGCCGGCGAAGGCGGTGAGCGCGGGGCTCTGCATGATTTCGGCATGCGCATGCCCGCGGGCTTCGGGCAGCGCGTCGCGAACCGCTTGCGGCGCCGAGGGCGGCAACTGCCACGGATCGCGCGCGGGCACCACGTGGTTCAGCTTCAGCGTGGGCAACGCGCCGCCCGGCGTCAGCTTCACCGGCACCACGTCGCTCATCACGTCGCCCTCGTGGCGACCGAGGTAGTTGTAGTCGTGGCCGACGTCGAGGACGGCCTGCACGAGGTAGTCGCCGGGAGGCAGCGCGGAGAAGCCTTCCGGGAACGCTTCGCCGTCGGCGTCGATATCCAGCGACTGGCCGGGCGCGATCCAGCTGACGTCGCGCGCGGCGATGGACACGGCCTTCGGCTGGAAGGGGTTGGTATCCACGGCATCCACCTTGCCGTCCTTCGCGGCCTTGCGGGCGGCATCGGCCTGCGTGGCGAACAGCAGCAGCCGCCCCGAGGTGGCCTGGATGCCGGTACCGTCGAGCGTCACGCGGACGATGCGATGCGCCAGCGGCGCGTCGTCGGCGTGGAGGCACAAGGGCGCGGCGAGCAAGCCCATCGCCAGGGCGGTACGGGACAGCGAACGCTTCATCGAGGTAACCCCTTCATGGGCCGCGAATGCCGCGGCGTGGCAACATCGCCGCATCGTGCCACGAGATGAGGAGCCGCGTATTGGACGCCGAGTGGATCAGCACCCATGCCCTGTCCCTTTGGGCCGCGCTGCTCGCCGTGGCGCTGTTGGGCGCGGACCTGGCCTGGCGACGCGCCGTTCGCCGGCGCGAGGGCCTGGACCCCGCATCGCGAGGCTTCCTTCGTCCGGCCACGGCGCTGGCGGTGGTCGCCGCCACGTGCCTGCTCGCCACGGCCGTGGCGATCCAGGTGCGCGACCGGGCCGGCCTGACCGTTTTCGACGCCAGTCTCGCCAGCGACCTGCGCGCGAACATGCCCGTGCCGGTGCTTCGGGTCGTGGCGACGGTGACGCACGCAGGCGATCCCCTGGTGGTGGGCGCCGGCACGCTGCTGGTCTTCATCGCGCTGCTCGTCCGCCGGCACCATCGCCTGGCCGGCGCCTGGATCACCACCCTGGTGGGTACCGCGTTGATCAACAGTGGCCTGAAAGCCATCTTCCAGCGTGAACGGCCGCTCCACGACCACGGCTTCGTGGTCGAACACAGCTTCAGCTTTCCCAGCGGGCACGCCTCGGGCTCGATGGTGTTCTACGGCATGCTCGCCTACGTGCTGCTGGTGCTCAGCCCACCGCGCGCGCATCGCGTCATCGTGCTGGCTGCCGTGGCGACGATCACCGTGGTGGGCATCTCGCGCATCCTCCTTCAGGTTCATTACTTCAGCGACGTCCTGGCGGGCTACGCGACCGGGCTGGGCTGGCTCACCCTCTGCGCCGGCAGTGCGGAATACCTCCGCCTGCGCGAAGGGCGCAAGGCGCTGACGTAATTTCATGCGGCCATGACGCCCACGATGGTCTCGTTGCGCCATGCCGAACGACCTGCCGCTCTCCATCGTCATGAACGCCGGATCGGGACGCCGAGACGCGGCGGAAACCCGTGACGCCATCCGTACGCTGCTCGACGCGGCGGGGCGGCCCCATCGTTTTTTCCTCATCGAAGAGAACGACGATCCGCTCGACGTGATCAGGGAGGCCACGGCCCATGCGAAGGAGGTGGGCGGCGCCCTGGTCGCCGCCGGGGGCGACGGCACGATCAACGGCGTGGCCGGTGCCGCATGGCGCGAGCAGCTGCCGCTCGGCGTGCTGCCGCAAGGTACCTTCAACTTCTTCGGTCGCACGCACGGGATCTCGGCCGATACGCACGAAGCCGTGGGCGCCCTGCTCGCGGGCACGCCGCGCAACGTGCAGGCGGGCATGGTCAACGACCGGTTGTTCCTGGTGAACGCGAGCCTGGGCCTCTACCCGCAGGTGCTCGAAGATCGCGAGGCCTGGAAGCAGCGCCTCGGCCGCCATCGCATCGTGGCGTTGTGGTCGGGGCTGGCGACGATGCTGCGTGGTTATCGCCCGCTTCGCATCGAGGTCGGTGACGGCGAGCGCACGCGACAGCTGCGCACGCCCACGCTGTTCGTGGGCAACAACGCGCTGCAACTGGAAAAGATCGGCCTGCCCGAGGCCGCCGACGTATGGCGCAACGACGGCACGCTGGCCGGCCTCGTGCTTCGCCCCATCGGCCGGCTCACGATGCTGGGCATCATCCTGCGCGGCGCCCTGGGTAAGCTCGGCGACGCGGAGAACGCCGTGAGCTTTCCGTTTCGCGAGATCACCGTGAGCCCGAAACACCATCGCCGGAAAATGAAGGTGGCCGTGGACGGCGAGATCTTCTGGCAGGATCCGCCCATCGTGTTCCGCGCCGCGCCGCGCCCCCTCGTGCTCATCTCCTCCGGCGAGCGGCAACCCGGGGAGGACCCGGGTTGAGCGTCGTCGTACAGATTTCCGATACGCATTTCGGTACCGAGCGGCCTGACGTGGTCGACGCGCTGCACGTGGCCATCGGCACGCTGAGGCCCGATCTGGTGATTCTCTCGGGCGACGTGACGCAGCGCGCCCGGCGAGCGCAGTTCGACGCGGCGCGCCGGTTCATCGACGGCTACGCCAGGCCGACGCTGGCCGTTCCCGGAAACCACGACGTCCCACTTTTCAACCTGCTGGCCCGCGCCGTCGATCCGTTCGGCGGCTACCGGCGCGTGTTCGGTCGCGAACTCGAACCGGTGCACGATGCCGGCGACCTGCTCGTGATCGGCGTCAACACCGTGCGCCCGACGCGACACAAGAACGGCGAAGTCTCGCCGGCGCAGATCGACCGCGTATCGAAGCGCCTTCGGCAAGCACGCGGCACGCAGTTGCGCATCGTCGTTACCCACCAGCCCGTGCACGTGATCCGCGAGAAGGACGTCGCCAACCTGCTGATCAACCATGAAGCCGCCGTGGACGCGTGGAACGCCGCCGGCGCCGACCTCGTCCTCGGCGGCCACATCCACCTGCCCTACGTGCGACAGCTACGCGAAGGCACATGGTCGGTACAGGCGGGTACGGCGCTATCCCATCGCATTCGCGACGGGATCAGCAATTCGTTCCATGTGATGCGGCATGAGGCGACGCAGGTCGAAGTGGAACAATGGAACTATGCGGAAGGGGAGAAAGCGTTCCGCGCGCATTCGCGGACGTTGATTCCGCTGCTTCGTTGAACCATCACACATAACGCATCCGCCTCGCCATGCCGCCATCGACGGTGAAGTTCTCTCCCGTGATGAATCCCGCCTGCGACGACAGCAGGAACACCGCCAAAGCCCCGATATCCGGTGGGAGGCCGACGCGCCCCACCGGATGCTGCGCGTGATCGGCCGCCGACAGCTTCGGTTTCTTGCGCTGCGACGGCTTCTTCCACTCGTCCACCACGATCCATCCCGGATTGATCGCGTTGACCCGCACCGGGCCCGCGCTGACCGCCAGCGCATGCGTGAACGCGACGATCCCACCCTTGCTCGCGGCGTAGGCTTCCGTGTTCGGTTCCGACTGGTGCGCTCGGGAAGACGACACGTTCACGATGGCGCCGTTGGCCTTCTTCAACTCAGGCAACGCATGCTTGGAGCAGAGAAACGTGCCGCCGAGGTTGGTGTCGATACGGCGTTTCCATTCCGCCCAGTCGAGATCCTCCAGCGGTCCGTTCTCCGGCCCGGCGATGCCCGCGTTGTTCACCAGCCCGTCGATGCGGCCGAAGCGGCGCCGGGCCGCCGCCACGAAGCGCCTGACGCTGGTTTCCTTAGACACGTCGAGCACGGCGAACGACGCGCGGTCGCCCACGTCCCATTCGTCGAGGCAGGCCTTTCCCGCCTCGGCGTCGAGATCGCCGATCGCCACGCTGCCGCCCGCCGCGAGCACCGCCTCGGCGATACCCCTGCCGATGCCTTGCGCGCCGCCGGTCACCAGGATCACCTTGCCGGGCCATTCGCTCACGATGGACGGAACGGGGGACGCGTTCTTGGGGGAAACCATGTCGTAGTCCTCGATGGAGACGGAAAGCCCGATCCTAAAAGCCCGAACCTAAACGAAACGCTCAGGCGGTCCGCGCTAGGCTTGACGCCATGTCCACTCGTGGAGCCACCATGCAACCGATATCCACCGGCCTCATCGGCTACGGCACGGCGGGCGCGTTCTTCCATGCGCCCCTCATCGCCGCCTCGGGCGGTCTTCACCTGGCGGCCATCGGCAGCCGTCGCCGCGAGGACATCCAGCGCGACTTTCCCGAAGCGAGGGCCTATGACGATCCCCGCGACTTGGTCGCCGATCCGTCGATCGAGCTGGTGGTGATCGCCACGCCGAACGAAAGCCACGCCAGCCTGGCGCGCGCCGCGCTCGAGGCGGGCAAGCACGTGGTGGTCGATAAGCCTTTCACCCTCGAGGCCGCCGAGGCCGAGGCGCTGATCGCGCTGGCCGAGCGGAAGGGCCGCAAGCTGTCGGTGTTCCAGAACCGCCGCTGGGACAACGATTTCCTCACCGTGCGGCGCCTGGTGGAAGACGGCCGTCTCGGCGAGGTGGCCTACTACGAAGCACACTTCGACCGGTTCCGCCCCGAGATCAAGCCGGGCTGGCGCGAGACCGAAGCCGCGGGCGCCGGGCTGCTCTACGACCTCGGCTCGCACCTGATCGACCAGGCGCTCGTGCTGTTCGGCCTGCCTCGTGCCATCACGGCCGATCTCGCGCGCCAGCGGGCCGCGGCGCGCGCCGACGATTATTTTCATCTCGTGCTCGACTACGGGCGCCGCCGCGCGGTGTTGCACGCCTCGGTACTCGTGCGCGATCCCGGCCCGCGCTATCTCGTGCATGGCGACGGGGGGAGTTTCGTCAAATACGGCATCGACGGGCAGGAGGCCGCCTTGCGCGAAGGTCGACGCCCCGGCGGCGAAGGCTGGGGTGAGGACGATCCGGCGTCGTTCGGTCGCTTCACCGACGTGGACGGCAGCGTGCGCACCATCGATACGCTGCCCGGCCGGTACACGGCGTATTACGAAGGCGTGGCGGCGGCGATCCGTGACAATGCGCCCGTGCCGGTGAATCCGCGCGAGGCACGCGACGTGATCCGGGTGATCGAGGCGGCGCAGGTGTCGGCGCGTGAGAAGCGCACGGTGACGCTGTAGCCGGTTTTCGCCGCACCCTCCATCGCGGACCCTGTCCGCGATGGAACGTGTCAGCCCGCCCCGGTCGAGACGGGTCGCGAGCGATCGCTCACCCACCCCGACCACGACGGCGCATACAGCCGCGAACCGCAAAGCCCCGCGTACTCCATCGCCAGCAGGTTATGCGCCGCGGTCACGCCCGAGCCGCACATGTGCACGGTCTTGTCCGGCGGATGCGAACCGATCGCCTTCTCGAACTGACGACGCAGTTCTTCGGGCGCACGGAAGCATCCATCCTTCAGGTTCTCGGCGAACGGACGATTGCGCGCGCCCGGCACGTGACCCGCCACCGGATCGAGCGGCTCCACCTCCCCGCGATAACGCTCTCCCGCACGCGCATCGAGAAGCACGATGCTCTTGTCTTCGAGCCCCTGTGCGAGCGCTTCGGCCGACACGGTGCCTGCGGCATCGAAACACGCCCGCACGGAGGTTGGCGCGCGCTCGGGCATCTTCGCTTCCACCGGCTTGCCCGCTTTCAGCCATGCCTGCCAGCCACCGTCGAGCACGGCCACGTTGTCCAGCCCCGCCAGGCGTGCCAGCCACCAGAAACGCGCGGCGGCGAGCGCGCCACCGGCGGCATCGTAGGCCACGACCTGAAGCTCACGGCGAAAACCGATGCGCGAGAGAAACGCTTCGAACGCGGCGCGTTCGGGCAGCGGATGCCGTCCACGCCCGTTCGACGGCGTGGCCATGTCGGAAAGGTCGCGATCCAGGTCCGCGCGTACCGCGCCGGGCACATGGCCCTCGGCGTAATCGCGATCGCCCTTGCCCGGATCGGCGAGATCGAATCGGCAATCGACGAAAAGCACCTGCGCCGCGGGAAGCGTCGCGGCGGTATCCACATCGATGACAGTGCGTGACATCAGCATGGTCGACCCATCCGCTTGATGAGGTTGAGCAGGATGGCCGCCGTCACGCCCCAGATGCGATAACCCGCGTGGAGGAACTCGACCATGTCGCGGCGATGGCCGCGGAAATCCATCGTATACCGGCGCAGGTTCGCCGGCTCCAGGAAAAACCCGAACGGCACTTCGAACACCTCGGCCACCTCTCCGGGATCGGGCTTGAGCACGGCGTCGGCGGCCACGCGCGCCACCACGGGCGTGACCGAGTAGCCGCTGATCGTCTCGAACGCCTCGAGGTAACCCAGCGGCGTGACGAAGCCGGCGTCGAGGCCGATTTCCTCATGGCTTTCGCGCAGGGCGGTGGCGACGGCATCGTGGTCGTGCGGTTCCACGCGGCCGCCGGGAAAGGCGACCTGACCGGCATGCTGCTGGAGGGTATCGGTGCGCAGGGTGAGCAGTACGTTCTGCTCACGGTCGTCGCGAATGCCGATGAGTACCGCGGCGCGACGACGCGGCCCGTCGCCGATCAGCTCGGCCATGTCGTCGTGGTTCCAGCCGCGCGGCCCGGGCGGTGCTTCCAGCGGCAACAAGGCGCCATGCAGGCGGGCAAGCATCTCGTCCATCAGCCGGCCTGCCGGTTCGGCAGTACTTCGTCCATGATCCACAGCTTCTGGCTGTCGTCGAGCCGCGACCAGCCCGCGATCTCGTCGAGCGTGCGCAGGCAGCCTTCGCACAGGCCGCGCGCGCCGATGCGGCACACTCCCGTGCAGGGCGTCAGGGGAAGCTGAGAGGAGGAGGCGGTGACCATACCGCCCATCATTCTAGCGCGCCGGCGACCCGGCCGCCGATCGGCCGGTCACCGGACGGCCTAGCGGACATCCATCAGTTCGATTTCGAACACCAGCGCCTCGTTGGGCCCGATGCGCGGCAACTCGCCACGCTCGCCGTAGGCCAGGGCCGGCGGGATCACCACCTTCCACTTGTCGCCCACGTGCATGCGGGGGATGACGTCCTGCCAACCCGGAATGACGCGATTGACCGTGAAGGTGACCGGCTTGCCGTGGGCGTAGGAACTGTCGAACTCCGTGCCGTCGATGAGCGCGCCGCGGTAGTTCACCACCACGGTGCTGGTGAGCTGCGCCTGTGCGCCGTTGCCCTTGCTGATCACGGCGTACTGGATGCCCGAGGGCAACGTCACCACGCCCGGGCGCGTGCGGTTGCTGGCGAGGAAATCGGCGCTGCGCTTGGCGTTGGCGGCAGCGACGCGACGGAATTCCACCATCGAATCGCGCTGCACCTTCGCGTCGAAGTTGACCAGTTGCTGCTGCATGGTGTCGATGGGCACGCCGGGCGGCCGCTTCGCATAACCGTCCTGGAGTGCCTTCACGAGTACGGAAATGTCGACGTCGGGCTGCGCGCTGTTGGCGAACTGCGTACCGATCTGATAGCCGATGGCGTAGGAAAGCTTGGCCTTGTCGATGGCCGGTGCGCCGGACACCGGCGCGGCGGGCGCCGACTGCGCATGCGCCAGCGCGCTGCCCAGGCAGAGCGACGCGGCGACGATGGCAAGGTAACGCGAGCGTGACATCCCGTTCTCCGTGGATCCGGACGTTCTGGCGTGGCTGAGGATAGTCCATCCGCCTCTCGCCCGCCCAATGGCCTTCAGACGCCACCCAGGGGGTAAAGGTTCCCCTGCTACCATCGCCGTCTTCATCCCATCGCCAGGACCGTACCATGGCTTTCCGCAACGTCAGCACCTCCGATCGCGGCGCCGTCCGCACCATCGTCGTCAACCGACCCGACAAGCTCAATGCGCTCAACCGCGAGACCATCGGTGAATTGACCCTGGCTTTTCGCCAGGCCGCGCAGGACGATGCGGTGCGCGTGGTGGTACTGGCCGGTGCGGGCGAGAAGGCCTTCGTGGCCGGCGCCGACATCTCCGAGATGACCGCCTGGTCCCCGGTGAAGGCCCAGGCCGCTTCGCGTGCCGGCCAGGAACTGATGCTCACGGTGGAGCGTCTCGGCAAGCCGGTGATCGCCCGGATCCAGGGCTACGCCCTCGGCGGCGGCATGGAACTGGCGATGGCCTGTCACTTGCGCGTGGCCAGCGAGAAGGCGAAGTTCGGCCAGCCCGAGATCGGCCTCGGCCTTATCCCCGGCTTTGGCGGCACGCAGCGCCTCACGCGCCTCACCGGTCGTGGCGCGGCGCTGGAATTGTGCCTGCTCGGCCAGCAGATCGACGCCGCGCGCGCGGAACGCCTGGGCGTGGTGACGCACGTGGTGCCCGCCGACGAACTCGATGCCGCCGTGGACGCCATGGCCGACCAGCTCGCGGCCGCCGCGCCGCTGGCGCTCAAGGGCATTCTCGACGCGGTGATCGAGGGCGGCGAATGCGCCATCGACCAGGGCCTCGCCTTCGAGACGCAGGGCTTCGCCATCGCGTTCTCCACCGAAGACATGCGCGAAGGCACCACGGCGTTCCTGGAACGCCGCAAGCCTGCCTTCAAGGGCGCGTAAAACCGACGCCCGAACGGTAGAAGGAGCGGGAGAACCACCTTACCGAAGGGGTGGGAGCGGACCCTGTCCGCGAACCCTCGACGTCGCTAAGGCGAATGAGGCCGTGCATGGCAACCCGCGAGCGGTAAAACGCTCGCCCGATGGCTGCAAAGCCCCCTTCGCGCGATGAGGTCCCGCGAGGGTTCGCTCCCACCCATCGGCCGCCTTGGGTGGCGCGTCAGTGCGATCCGCCGCGGTAGTTCAGCTCGCCCGCCTCCACCCGCACGTCCAGCCGGTTCTCCGGCGGCGCGAGCTGGCACGTGGCATACGGCGTGAACGAACAAGGCGGATTACGCGCCTCGTTGAAATCGAGCACGAGCTTGCCGTCGACCGGTAACCCCGTATCGAGGAAGCGGCCCGCGCCATAGGTTTCCTTGCCGCCGGTCAAATCGCCGAACACGAAGAACAAGGCGTCCGGCGTCTCGTGATAGGGGTACAGCTCGAAGGTGCGGCCGTCGCGCGTGAACACGGCCTTGCCCGGCACGCGCTCCTTCTCGATGGTGCCGATGGCCGTGCCCAGTTCGAGCTCGTAGGGTGGATCGAAAGGCACCCAATCGGCCGTCACGCGCCATGACGCGTCGGTCGGAAAGTAATCCAGTCCCCTGAAATTCAACCGCGTATCGGCCTGCGAATCCTTCACGCGGATGGCCTTGCGACCGTCGCGCAGGATGACGAACAACTGTGCCGTGCCGAAGCGAACCTCGGTGGAACGCCGGCCCGGGGCATCGTCGGACAGCGTCGCTTGCTGCCGTTTTTCGCCGTCGACGAGCGCTTCGACACCCGGCGCGAACGCGATGGTGGTGACGCCATCCGCAGCGAGCGTGATCGTGCCCAGATGATCGGGACCCGCCTGCAACACGATGTCGTTGTCGTCGGCGCGACCGATGCGGTTGGCGCCCTCGCGCAACCAGTCGAAGCCGACGAGGCTCAGCCAACCGCCAGGCGCGGTGAGCAGGTCGAGGCGATGGGCACGGGCTTTCGCCACATCGTTTTCATGAGAAGTCATCGAAGATCCCAATCCGTCATGCGAAGAACACGCATCCCGCGAAGCGGGCCTACGTCGAGTGAAGCATCAACGACCGCGCAGGAACAGCTTGTCCAGCTCACCCAGCGACAACTGCACCCAGGTCGGGCGTCCGTGGTTGCACTGCCCCGAACGCTCGGTGGCCTCCATCTCGCGAAGCAACGCGTTCATCTCCGGGATGCCGAGCCGGCGACCCGCACGCACGGAACCATGGCAGGCCATCGTCGAGAGCAGTTCGTTCTCCAGTTCTTCCAGCCGTCGCGAGCTGCCGTGCTGCGCCAGCTCGCCCAGCACGTCGCGCGTGAGCTGCGTCACGTCGGCCCCTTCGAGCAACGACGGAATGCGGCGCACCACCACGCCCGACGGGCCACTACGCGACAACTCGAGCCCCCAGTCGGCCAGCGCATCGGCATGCTCTTCCGCCGCCGCGGCTTCTTTCGCGCTCACCGCCACGTTCAACGGCACCAGCAGCATCTGCGAGCGCAGGTTGGCGGTCACGCGGCCGTTCTTGAGTTTTTCGTAGGTGATGCGCTCGTGCGCGGCGTGCATGTCGACCAGCACGAGGCCATGTTCGTTCTCGGCGAGCACGTAGATGTTCTTCAGCTGCGCGATGGCGTAGCCCAGCGGTGGCACGTCGCCCGTCTCGTTCAGCGGCGCCGGCAAGGGTCTCGGCGCGGACGCTGCCGAAGAGCCGCCGCCGAACAGCGTGGCGTAGTCGGCAAGCGGTTCGTCGCGCACGCCGAGGCTCAGGCGCGGCTGGCTGGCGAACGACGGCCATGCGGGCATCGCCTGCGGCGCGGACAGGCGTGACGGCATGCCGGTGGCGGATGCCGCCGCCGGCACGGACACCTCTTCGCCCGACGCCGCCGTCGCGCCGGCACGCGTCTGCGCGAGGGCTTCATGCAGCGTGCGGAACAGGAAATCGTGGATGAGGCGTTGCTCGCGAAAACGCACTTCGCTCTTGGCCGGATGCACGTTCACGTCCACGCCGGCGGGATCGAGCCGGAGGAACAGCACGAACACCGGGTGCCGCCCGTGGAACAGCACGTCGGAGTAAGCCTGGCGCACCGCATGGGCCACGATGCGATCGCGCACCAGGCGACCGTTGACGTAAAAGTACTGCTGATCGGCCTGCGCACGCGAGGCGGTGGGCATGCCTACCCAGCCGGACAGGCTCAATCCGGCCGCCTCGTGCTCCACGCGCAACGCCTGGCCCGGGAATTCCGGCCCGAGCACTTCGGCCACGCGGGCCAGCGCGGCATTCTCGTCGCGCGCCGGCTTGAGCAGCCGCACCGGCTTGCCGTTGTGGGTAAGGCGGATGTCCACGCCCTCGCGCGCCAGCGCCAACGACTTGAGCAGGTCGTCGATATGGGCGAATTCCGTGCGTTCGGCACGGAGGAACTTGCGTCGCGCGGGCACGTTGTAGAAGAGGTCACGCACCTCGATGGTCGTGCCCTGCGGATGCTGCGCGGGGCGAGCCTCCTGCAGACGACCGCCGTCGACCTCGATGCGCCAGGCGGCATCCTCGCCGGCATGCCGCGAGGTCAGCGAGAAACGCGCCACCGACGACACCGAGGCCAGCGCCTCGCCACGGAAACCCATGCTCGCCACGCGCTCGAGATCGTCGAAGCTGCCGATCTTGCTGGTGGCGTGCGACGCCACCGCGAGCGCCAGCTCGTCGCGCGGTATCCCGCCCCCGTCGTCGCGCACGCGGATCAGCCGGGTACCGCCCTGCTCGATGTCCACCTCGATGCGACGCGCGCCGGCGTCGATGCTGTTTTCGACGAGCTCCTTCACCACCGAGGCGGGACGCTCGATCACTTCGCCGGCCGCGATCTGGTTGATCAGCTCGGGCGGAAGGACGCGGATGGGCATGAGGGCGGGACCTTACGGGCTTGCAAGGCCGAAAGGATAGCCCATGGGTGCCGCGGCCGCTTCCATCGCGGACAGGGTGGGTGAGTTGGCTACCGAAGGGTGGGAGCGGACCCTGTCCGCGATGGAAGCGGGAACGACGATCCTGCTCAGCCCGACGGAATCACCATCACCGATCCGATGCGGACGTTGTTGTCCGTCATCTTGTTGGCCATCTTCAGCGCGCCCACCGACACCCCGTACTGCTGGGCGATACCGGTCAGCGTTTCGCCGCGGCTCACCCGGTGCAGGTCGCGCACGTCCTCGTCTGCCCGGCCCTTGCGCGTCGGCGTATCGGCCTTGGCGACGGTCTTCTTGGTCACCGCCTTCACCGCGGTGGACGCCACGGCACCGGCATCGGCGACGACGGGCGCGGCAGGTGCGGGCGACGTGACGCTTGCCACGGAGGTGCCGTTACGCCGCGCGGCCTGCGCCGCGAACCATGTCCCCGGCGGCGGCATGGATTCGAAGTAATTGCGCACGCCGCCCAGCACGGCCGACGCCAGCTCCTGCCGATGCGCCGGGTTGCGCAGGCGCGTCTCCTCGCTGGGATTGGTGATGAACGCCGTTTCCACCAGGATCGAGGGAACGTCGGGCGAACGCAGCACCACGAAGTTCGCGCGCTCGACGTAGCCGCGGTGCGTCGGACCCAGGCGGCCCAGCGCCTTGAGCACGTTGCCGGCGATGGATTCGCTGGCCTGCATGGCGTAGCCCTGCTGAAGGTCGAGCAGCACGGCGGCCAGCGAATCGTCCTTGTCGTCCAACGACACGCCGCCGACGAGGTCGGCCCGGTTCTCGCGATCGGCCAGCCAGCGGGCGGCCTCGGACGTCTTGCCGCGCGGCGAGAGCACCCAGACCGAGGAGCCCTTGGCGTCGCTGTTCTTGAAGGCGTCGGCGTGGATCGAGACGAACATGTCCGCGTTGTGCTCGCGGGCGATCTGGTAGCGGCGCTTGAGCGGGATGAAGTAGTCGCCGGTGCGGGTCAGGAAAGCCTGCATGCCCGGCTGGCGGTTGATCTGGTCGGCCAGCTCGCGGGCCACCTGGAGGGTGACGTCCTTCTCTCGCAGGCCCGTCGCGCCTCGCGCGCCCGGATCCTCGCCGCCGTGGCCGGCGTCGATCGCCACGATCACCTTTCGCTCGCCCGTGAGGGCGGCCGGCAAGGGCTTGCCCCGGGCCGGCGTGGCACCGACCGGTTTGGAGGGGGCGGCCGGTGCGGCCGCGACGGCGGACGCATCCTCGTCATCGGGCGCATTGTCGCCCGGGTCGGTCTGGCCGCCGGGATACAGATCGAGCACGAGGCGATAACCGTAGTCGCCCGCGGGCTTCAGCAGGAAGCTCTTCGGCTTGGCCTGGGCATCGACGCGCGCGGTCATCCGCGCCGTATTGCCCTGCCTGCCGGCGGACATCGACTTGAACAGGCCCTGCCCGCCCGGCGGCGCGAATTCGCCGGCCACCGCGCTGCCCGCGATGTCGAGCACGATGGTGCCGGGCACGTCGCCCTGGGACATCTTGTAGGTGGCCGGTCCGGACAGGTCGAACACCACGCGGGTGTATTCGGGGCCGGCCCAGACACGGGCGGCCTTCACGTCGGCCGCCGACGCGGCGGCAGGGGCCAGCATCGCGACGGCGGTCACGCACGCAAGGAGGCCGAGTTTGTTAGTGATTCCCCTCATACGGCCGGATTGAACTGCATGCGCCATAGGATTGCAAGATTTTTTCCCTTGCTAATCCATGACCTGCAAATACTTCGTCAACGACCGTACAGGAATGTGTGGCAACCGATGACGAAAATCGGCAAGGAAGCACGACGGATATCAGCCGAGGGCCGCCACGAGTCGCCGCCCTACGTCGGACCGAGGCTCCATCGCCACCGTCCGGCCTTGTGCCTCGTGACGGAAGCGAAGCTCGAGATCGACGGGAGGCAAGGCGCCGACCCCACGCTCGGGCCACTCCACGAGTACGATCGCCCCCGGTTCGGCCAGGCTGTCCAGCCCGAGCCATTCCAGTTCGCCGGGGTCGGCGATGCGATAGAGGTCGAGATGGAAGGCACGGCGCGAGCCGATGTCGTAGCCCTCGACGAGGCTATAGGTGGGGCTCTTCACCCGTTCGCCGACGCCCAGCGCCTTCAGGAAGGCGCGGGCGAAGGTCGTCTTGCCGGCGCCGAGGTTGCCGTGCAGGTAGGCCACGAGCCCACCGGGCAAGGCGGCGGCTAGGCGCTGGCCGAACGCGATGGTGGCGGCCTCGTCGGCGAGGTGATGTTCCATGCGTTCAGCCCTCCAGCCCATTGACCAGTCGACGCAGCGGATCGAGCAGGTCGCCCGCGAGGAGTCCACGCTCGCCGCCTCGCGCCGCGACGTCCGCCGCGCGGGCATGCAGCCCTACGCCCAGGCAGGCCGCCTCGTAGGTGTCGCATCCCTGCGCGAGCAGGCCGGCGACGATGCCGGTCAGCGTGTCGCCCATGCCGCCGCTGGCCATGCCCGGATTGCCCCACGGGCAGACGGATACCCGGCCGTCGGGCGTGGCGATGAGGCTGCCGTTGCCCTTGAGCACCACCGTGGCGGCGAAGCGACGAGCCAGTTCGCGGGCCGCGGCGAAGCGATCGGCTTGCACGTCCTTCGTCGACATGCCGAGAAGCCGGCCGGCTTCACCGGGGTGCGGGGTGATGACCAGCTTCGCCGGAAGACGTCGCGGCTCGGCATGCAACAGGTTGAGGCCGTCGGCATCGAGTACCGTCGGCAGGTCGGCATCGAGCGCCGTGGTCCACAAGGCGTGGCCCCAGGCTCCCTGGCCGAGGCCCGGCCCGATGGCGAGCACCGAGGCCCTGTCGATCATGGGAGCGAGCGCCTGCGGCCCGTTGACCCCGTGCGCCATCAGTTCCGGGCGCGCGGCGTTCATCGCCGGCACGTTGTCATCACGGGTGGCGACGCTGACCAGGCCCGCGCCAGTCCGCAGGGCCGCCTCGGCGGCCATGCGAGAGGCGCCGCCCATGCCATGGTCGCCACCGATCACCAGCACGTGACCGTTGGCGCCCTTGTGCGAATCGCGCGGACGACGCGGCAAGGACGAAGGCCGGAGCAGCAGCGCATCGGGCGGCTCACGCATCCCGTCGGGCACGCCGAGGTCGAACAGTTCGATATCGCCGGCCAGCTCCGCCTGATGCGTATGCAGGCCGCGTTTGCGGACGATGAAGGTGGCGGTCGCCGTGGCGCGAACGACCGCGCCAGGGGCGGCGCCGGTGTCGGCCGACAGGCCGGAAGGCACATCCAGGGCCAGCACCGGGAGGCCGGCCGCATCGATCGCCTCGATGGCCGCCTTCGCCTCCCCCTCCGGCGCGCGATTGAGGCCTGTGCCGAAGATCGCGTCGACGACGACATCGGCGGTGTCCAAGACCTCTCCCCACGGGAGAACCCGACCGCCCTGCGTCTCGAAGGCGCCACGGGCTCGCTCCGCATCGCTCCCGGCGCGCGGCGCTCCCAGCGCGAACAACTGCACCGCAAGGCCCGCCGCCAGCGCGTCGCGTCCGACGAGATAGCCGTCGCCACCGTTGTTGCCGGTGCCGCAGACGATCCGCAGACGCGCGGCATCCGGCCAGCGACGGCGCAGCATGGCGAATGCCGCCGCCGCGGCACGGGTCATGAGTTCGAAACCGGGAATGCCGGCTTCATCCATGGCCCGCCGGTCGATGGCGCGGGCCTGCTCGGATGTGAAGAGGGCGATGTCGATGGAGGGCGCGGTCATCGGACGATTATAGGAGTCACCGGTAAAATGGACGCATGCCCGCCCCCACCGACATCGACTACGCCGCGCTCGCCCTGGACATCAAGCGCTGGGCGCGCGAGCTCGGCTTCGCCGACGTCGGCATCGCCGGCACCGAACTGGGCGATGACGAGGCGTATCTCGAACGCTGGCTGGCCGACGGCCACCACGGCGAGATGGACTACATGGCCCGTCATGGCACGCGACGCAGTCGCCCGGCGGAGCTCGAGCCGGGCACCCTGCGCGTGGTATCCGTCCGCATGGACTACATCCCACCCGGCACGGCCAACGCCTGGAACGTGATCCACGACAGCGATAAGGCCTACATCGCCCGCTACGCGCTGGGACGCGATTACCACAAGCTGATGCGCCATCGCTTGCAGAAGCTGGCCGCGCGGATCACCGATCGCATCGGCGATTTCTCTTACCGCGCGTACGTCGACTCCGCTCCCGTGCTGGAAAAGGCCCTGGCCCGCAACGCGGGGCTCGGCTGGATCGGCAAGCACACGGTCGTCATCAACAAACGCGCGGGCTCGTATTTCTTCCTCGGGGAGCTGTACACCGACCTGCCCCTGCCGGTGGACGAGCCGGCCAGCGCGCATTGCGGCAGTTGCCGTCGCTGCATCGACATCTGTCCGACGCAAGCGATCGTCGCGCCCTACCGGCTGGATGCGCGCAAATGCATTTCCTATCTCACCATCGAGCTCAAGGGCAGCATTCCCGAAGAACTGCGCGCGCCGATGGGCAACCGGGTATTCGGCTGCGACGATTGCCAGCTGATCTGTCCCTGGAACAAGTTCGCGCAGGATGCGACCGAACCCGATTTCGCGCCGCGGCACAGCCTCGACGGGCCGAAGCTCGTCGAGTTGTTCGCGTGGAGCGAGGAGCAATTCCTTTCACGTACCGAAGGCATGGCGATTCGGCGGACGGGATACGAAGGCTGGCTGCGCAACCTTGCCGTGGGGCTGGGCAATGCGCCGACCTCGACCGAAGTCGTCGATGCGCTTCGCGCCCGGGCCGATCACCCGTCGGCCCTGGTGCGCGAGCACGTCGCGTGGGCCTTGTCGCGTCACGGTTCCCGTCAGCCCTAATCGCGGACAGGGGCCGCTCCCACCCTCGGGTAGTGAGCTTCCTACCGAAGGGTGGGAGCGGACCCTGTCCGCGATTCCTGCGAAGCGAACGCGTGATTTACCCCATGCCGTTCGACTTGCGCGTGATCAACATCGCCAGTTCCAGCGACTGCTCATAGTTCAGGCGCGGATCGACCATCGACTTGTACGCCCGGTCGAGATCCTGCTCCACCAACCCGCGAGCGCCGCCCAGGCACTCGGTAACGTTCTCACCGGTAAGCTCCAGATGCACACCGCCCAGGCGCGTACCCGCGGCCGCATGGATGTCGAACGCCTGGTCGAGCTCGCCCGAGATGTTGGCGAATCGACGCGTCTTGTAGCCGTTGCTGGTGCTCTCGGTATTGCCATGCATGGGATCGGCCACCCACAACACGCGACGACCCTCGCGCTTCACCGCCTCGAGCAACGGCTGCAGGCGCGTACCGATCTTGTCGTTGCCCATGCGATGGATCAACGTGAGACGACCCGGCTCTTCGTCGGGATTGAGCACGTCGATGAGGCGCAGCAGGTCGTCCGGCTCGACCGTCGGCCCCACCTTTACCGCGATGGGGTTGCGGATCCCACGGAAGTATTCCGTATGCGCGCCATCGAGTGCGGCGGTGCGCATGCCGATCCACGGAAAATGCGTCGACAGGTTGAACCAGCCGTCCTGGCGCGGAACCCGGCGGGTCAGCGCCTCTTCGTAATGCAGCAACAGGGCCTCGTGCGAGGTGTAGAAATCCACGCGCGAATAAGAGATGGATTCGCCACCCAGCGTCTCCATGAAGCGCAACGAGTCGCCGATGCTGGCTACCATGCGCTTGTACTCGGCCGCCAGCGGCGAATGATCCACCCAGGCCAGATCCCAGTACTCGGGATGGTGCAGGTCGGCGAAACCACCGTCGATGAGCGCACGAACGAAGTTCATGGTCATCGCCGAACGCGCGTGCGCCTTGATGAGGCGACGCGGGTCGGCGCGACGCGCCTCGGGGGTGAATTCGGGGCTGTTGACCAGATCGCCGCGGAACGCGGGCAACGTCACGCCGTCACGCGTCTCCGCGTCGGCCGAACGCGGCTTGGCATACTGGCCGGCAAAGCGGCCCACGCGAAGCACCGGCTTCTTCAGGCCGTGAACGAGCACCAGGCTCATCTGCAACAGCACCTTCAGGCGGTTGGAAATGATGGGGCTGGTGCAGTCGGCGAAGCTTTCGGCGCAGTCGCCGCCCTGGAGCAGGAAACGCTCGCCGGCCTGGGCTTCGGCGATGGACTGCTTGAGCTTCAGGATCTCCCAGGACGTGACCAGCGGCGGCAACTCGCCCAATTGCGCGAGCGCGTCGGCGAGTTCGGCGGCGTCCTCATACATCGGCTGTTGAAGGGCGGTCCTCGACCGCCACGTACCCGGCGCCCAGTCGAGGGACGGGGAGGCTACGGTTTTGAGGTTGTGCTGCATGACGGCGGTGCCTGAGTGAATGCGCCTGTGGCGCGGGGGAAATCAGCGAACGGTACGGCGGACGGCCAGCAAGGCCCAAACGATGAGAGCCACGAACCAGAGCAACGTCCACGCGGGCATGGGAAGACCGAGAATCGGCTCGACCTTGGCACACTCACCCGAACCGGTGAAGGCGAGCTTGAGCATCTTCATGAAGGGAAAGGCGTCGAACAGATAGCCCAACCCGGGACCGCAGGCGGGGATCTGGTCGGCGGGCAGGCTCTGCAGCCATAGATGACGGCCGGCGGTGGCGATACCCCACACCCCGCCCAGCGTGACCAACACGGCGTAGACCGCACGCGTGCCCGTCTTGCGTGGACCGTGGAGTCCGCCGATGAGAAAGAAAAGCCCCATCACGCACACCGCGATGCGCTGGAAGATGCACAGCGGGCACGGGTCCAGGTGCATGACGTATTGCGCATAGAGCGCAAAACCCATCAGCGCCACGCAAACGAGGAAACCGGCGAGATAGCGTGTGCGAAACGACCAGGTGCGTGGATTCATGGGGCGCTTGTTGCGTTGCGGGACACCCACGTTAACGCTTTGTGCACTTACTTGCCAGCGTGCCCCGAAGTTTCGTCTGCAACCATGTCGATGAATTGCAACGAAATTTGTTGGATCACCACGGATATCCGACTCACGGACGATTCGTGACGGCGCCTTCTTGCATCCATCGACAGCGCAGTCTCCTGCCGGAGCACGTAAACGAACCCTGATCGCGATCGGGATCGCATCGCCCGGCGGACGGCCACCCCCAGCATGGACGCACCGCGTCGCCAGAGCGCCCAAAAGAAAAACCCCGGCAGGTTGCCCCGCCAGGGTTGGATCTCACTTGAAACCGCTGCCGCTTATTCGGCGTCGACGGCCTCGGTCTTCTCCGGACGATCCACAAGCTCGACGTAAGCCATCGGAGCGTTGTCACCCGGACGGAAGCCGCACTTGAGGATGCGCAGGTAGCCACCGGGACGCTCGCGGTAGCGGGGACCCAGTTCGACGAAGAGCTTGCCCACGGCCTGCTTATCGCGCAGGCGGGAGAACGCGAGACGGCGATTGGCAACGCCATCGTTCTTCGCGAGCGTGATGAGCGGCTCGGCGACGCGACGGAGTTCCTTGGCCTTGGGAAGGGTGGTGCGAATCAGCTCGTGCTTGATCAGCGACGACGCCATGTTCTTGAACATGGCTTCGCGGTGGCTGCTCGTACGGTTGAGCTTGCGACCGGATTTCTGGTGGCGCATGGCGATTACTCTCTATGTCTGTTGTTATGAAAAGCCGGTCAGGATGAGCGACTTCCCGCGGTTACCCGCTATTCGAGGCTGTCAAAACGCCTCGTTATAAGAGCACGGCCTCTGTGGACCGCTTCGAACCTCCAGCGGAAATGCACGATGCATCCGCTGGCCTCGCAAAGGATCGGGGCGATCGAAAACCGATCGCCCCGTCATACATCAGCCCAACTGCATGCCGTGGGACAAACCCGGCGGCGGCCAGTTTTCGAGCTTCATGCCGAGGGCGAGACCACGCCCACCCAGCACATCCTTGATTTCCGTCAGCGACTTCTTGCCGAGGTTCGGCGTCTTGAGCAGCTCGACTTCGGTCTTCTGAACCAGATCGCCGATGTAGTAGATGCTCTCCGCCTTCAGGCAGTTCGCCGAACGGACGGTCAACTCGAGATCGTCGATCGGGCGCAGCAGGAGCGGATCGAAACCGCCCTTTTCCGCCTTGGTGGAATCGCTCTCGCGACGCGAGAAATCACCGAACACCGACAGTTGGTCGTTGATGATTTCCGCTGCCTTGCGCACGGCGTCTTCCGCACCGATCGTGCCGTTCGTTTCGATATCCAGCACGAGCTTGTCGAGGTTGGTGCGCTGCTCGACACGAGCCGCGTCCACTTCGTAAGCCACGCGCAGGACCGGCGCAAACGACGCGTCGAGCTGCAGACGGCCGATCGGACGGGTTTCGTCGTCCGGATGCTGGCGCGCGCTGGCCGGCTGGTAGCCGACGCCGCGACGCACCTTCAAACGCATGTTCAGGGCCACGTCCTTGGTGAGGTGGCAGATCACATGCTCGGGATTGACGATTTCGACGGAGTGGTCGACCGCGATGTCGCCGGCGGTGACCACGCCCTTACCCTTCTTGGACAGCGTCAGGGTGACTTCGTCACCGCTGTGCTGGCGAATGGCAACGTCCTTCAGGTTGAGCAGGACTTCGATGACGTCTTCCTGCAGACCCTCAAGGGTGGTGTACTCGTGCAGCACGCCGTCGATTTCGACTTCGACGATCGCGCTACCCGGAATCGAAGAGAGCAGCACGCGACGCAGCGCGTTGCCCAGGGTGTGACCGAAGCCACGCTCGAGCGGCTCGACCACCACCTTCGCGCGGTTCGCTCCAAGCTGCTCGACGCTGAGGCCACGAGGCCGCAGCACACTAGTAGACGATACTGCCATGCAAGGCTCCGGTGGATTACTTCGAGTAAAGCTCGACAATCAGGGCTTCATTGATATCGGCCGGCAGATCACCACGATCCGGAACGGCCTTGAACGTGCCCGCGAACTTCTTGCTGTCGACTTCGACCCACGACGGACGGAGGTCCATGGTGTCGTAGATGGTCGCAGCTTCCTGAACACGCAGCTGGGTACGGGCCTTCTCGGTCAGGGACACTTCGTCGCCCGGACGGACGTGGTACGACGGAACGTTGACCTTCTTGCCGTTCACCGTCACGGACTTGTGAGCCACGAGCTGACGGGCCTGGGCGCGGGTGACCGCGAAACCCATGCGATAGACGACATTGTCGAGACGGCTTTCCAGCAGGCGAAGCAGGTTTTCACCCGTGTTGCCCTTCTGGGTCGAAGCCTTGGTGTAGTAGTTGCTGAACTGACGCTCAAGCACGCCGTAAATGCGCTTGACCTTCTGCTTCTCACGCAGCTGCACGGCGTAGTCGGACAGACGGGCGCGCTTGTTGGCGCCATGCTGGCCGGGCTTGTTTTCGAGCTTGCACTTGGAATCAAGCGCGCGAGCCGGGCTCTTCAGACCGAGGTCGGCACCTTCACGACGCGCCAGCTTGCAGGTAGCTCCACGATAACGGGCCATGGTTATGCTCCTTAGACGCGACGCTTCTTGGGGGGACGGCAGCCGTTATGCGGAATCGGCGTGACGTCGATAATGTTGAGCACTTTGTAGCCCAACGCATTCAGAGAACGCACGGCCGACTCGCGGCCCGGGCCGGGGCCCTTGATGCGAACTTCCACGGTCTTCACACCGTAGTCGCCGGCAGCGCGGCCAGCCTTTTCGGCGGCAACCTGGGCAGCGAACGGGGTCGACTTACGGGAACCGCGGAAGCCCGCGCCGCCCGCCGTCGCCCACGACAGGGCGTTGCCCTGGCGATCGGTGATCGTGACGATGGTGTTGTTGAAAGAAGCCTGCACGTGGGCCACGGCATCCGTGACAACGCGCTTGATCTTCTTCTTGGTCTTAACCGGCTTAGCCATGTTCGGTATCCGTTACTTCTTGATCGGACGACGCGGACCCTTGCGGGTACGGGCGTTGGTACGCGTGCGCTGGCCGCGCACCGGCAGGCCGCGACGATGACGCAGGCCACGATAGCAACCGAGGTCCATCAGGCGCTTCACCGCCATACCGATCTCGCGGCGGAGGTCGCCCTCGACGGTGTACTTGGCGATCTCGGCACGAATCTTCTCGACTTCGCCCTCGCTCAGCGACTTGATCTGGGTGGTGGGAACCACGCCAGCGTCGACACAGACCTTCTTCGCCCGCGAACGGCCGATTCCATAAATGCTCTGCAGGCCAACCCAGACATGCTTCTGGACCGGCAAATTGACACCCGCGATGCGCGCCATGATGTACTGTCTCCGATGTGCTTCGTGCGCGGTAAACGCGCAATTCTAACCTGATTTAACCTAAACGGGAAGCCCTGCGGCGCTGGGCGCCAAGGCCTACCCTACTTGGATCTCCGCCGCGTCTCAGCTACGACGGAGATTGGACTTCTTGAGCAGACTCTCGTACTGGTGGCTCATGAGATGGGCCTGAACCTGGGCGATGAAGTCCATCACCACCACCACCACGATCAGCAGCGAAGTGCCGCCGAAATAGAACGGGACGTGCCAGGCGTTCTGCATGAACGTGGGCACCAGGCAGACCAACACGATGTAGACCGCGCCGACACCCGTGAGACGGGTCATGACGCCATCGATGTAGTCCGCCGTGGAGCGACCCGGACGGATGCCCGGAATCAACGCACCCGAACGCTTGAGGTTATCGGCCGTTTCTTGCGAGTTGAACACGATCGCCGTATAGAAGAAGGCGAACCCGATCACCAGCACCGCGAACACGATGTCGTGGATCGGCTCACCCGGGCTCAGCGCCGTGGTCAGCCACTGCAACCAGCGTGACTGACTGGCGGAACCGAACCAGGTAGCGGCCGTGGCGGGGAAGAGCAGCAAGCTGGTCGCGAAGATCGGCGGAATGACGCCCGCCATGTTGATCTTCAACGGCAGGTGCGACACCTGACGCTGCTGAAACTGGCGTTGGCCGCCCTGCTTCGCGTAGTTCACGGTGATGCGCCTTTGGGCACGCTCCATGAACACCACGAATGCCGTCACCGCGAACACCGTCACCAGGACGAGCAGCAAAGGCAGCGGGTTCAGCTGACCCGTCGCGGCAAGCTGGGCCGTATGAGCCACCGCTGCCGGAAGGCCGGCGACGATACCGGCGAAGATCAGCATCGAGATACCGTTGCCGATGCCGCGCTCGGTGATCTGCTCACCCAGCCACATCAGGAACATCGTGCCAGCCGTGAGACCGACCACCGACGCCATGATGAAACCCGCACCCGGCATGTAGACCACCGGGTTACCGCCCTGCGCGACCTGCTTCTGCAGAGCCACCGCGATACCGAACGCCTGGAACGCCGCCAGGCCCACCGTACCGAAGCGCGTGTACATGGTCATCTTGCGACGACCCGACTCGCCCTCCTTACGGAGCGCCATCAGCGATGGCACCACCGACCCCATCATCTGCACCACGATCGATGCGGAGATGTAAGGCACCACACCGAGCGCGAACACCGAAAAGCGGGACAGCGAGCCGCCCGAGAACATGTTGACCATGTTCAGCAGACCACCACCGCCCTCGACCAGGCTCGTCATCGCCTCGGGATTCACGCCCGGCACGGGAATGAACGAACCCAGGCGGAAGACGATCAGCGCACCGATGAGAAACAGGATGCGCTGACGCAGTTCCGTCAGTTTGCCCAGCGAGCCGAGCTTGTTGCCCTGCGCTCCAGCCACGAGGCTTACTCCACGCTGCCGCCGGCGGCTTCGATGGCGGCCTTGGCACCGGCCGTCGCGAGCACACCCTGCAGCTTGATGGCGCGGTTGATTTCGCCCTTGAGCACGACCTTCACTTTCTTGGCGCGGCTCGAAACGAGGCCGGCGGCGTGCAGCGCGATCAGGTCGATCGTGTCACCCTGGACGGAAGCCAGCTTGTAGAGCATGACCTGCTCGGTATCCGCCTTCTTGAGCGAGCGGAAACCGACCTTCGGCAGGCGACGCTGCAGCGGCATCTGACCGCCTTCGAAACCGACGCGATGCGTGTTGCCGGCGCGGGCGTGCTGACCCTTGTGGCCGCGGCCGGCCGTCTTGCCGAGGCCGGAACCGATACCGCGAGCGACGCGGGTACGGGTCTTGCGGGCGCCCTTGCCGGGCTTGATGTCGTTGAGACGCATGATGATTACTCCTCGACCCGGACCAGGTAGTAGACCGTGTTGATCAGGCCACGAACCTGCGGGGAATCCTTCAGTTCACGCACGTCGTTGAGCTTGTTCAGGCCCAGGGCCTTCACGCTCAGGCGATGGCGCCCCTGCACGCCGCGAAGGCCCTTGACCAGGCGCACGCGGACGGTACCGGCGGTTTCGGTGTTCTTAGCCATTGCCCAGCACCTCTTCGATGGTCTTGCCACGCTTGGCGGCAATGCGCTTCGGCGAGGCGACGGCCTGCAGACCCTTGATCGTCGCGCGGACGAGGTTGATCGGGTTGCGCGAACCGACGGCCTTCGCGAGAACGTTCTTCACGCCCACCACTTCGAGGACGGCGCGCATGGCACCGCCGGCGATGACGCCGGTACCCTCGGACGCGGGCTGCATGAAGACGCGGGCGGCACCGTGGTTGGCCTTGACGGCATACCACAACGTGCCATTGTTCAGTTCGATGTTCACCATGTTGCGGCGGGCGCGCTCCATGGCCTTGGAAATGGCGACCGGCACTTCACGGGCCTTGCCATAACCGAAACCGACGCGACCCTCGCCATCGCCGACCACGGTCAGCGCGGTGAAGCTCATCTGGCGGCCACCCTTGACGGTCTTGGCCACGCGGTTGACGGCGATCAGCTTTTCAAGCATGCCGTCCGAATTTTCGCGATCTGTCGAGGACATCTCTTTTCCTGATAGCCCGGGGATGCCGGGACTTCTGTTTACGGCTCGGTCGCCGCTTGGAGTTGTAGGTGGAGCAGGCGACGCCGGCCCGTGGGGACCGGCGCCGTGGCCTGACGCCTCTTAGAACTTGAGGCCGGCCTCACGAGCCGCTTCGGCAAGAGCCTTGATGCGACCGTGGTAACGGAAACCCGAGCGATCGAACGCGACGGACTCGACACCGGCGGCCTTGGCGCGCTCGGCGACGATGCGGCCGACGGTACCGGCGGCTTCGACGTTCTTCTTGCTCTTGAGGCCTTCAGCCACCGACTTCTGCACGGTCGAGGCGGAAGCCACGACGGTGCCGTTCGGCGCGAAGACCTGGGCGTACAGATGCTGACCGGTGCGATGCACGCTCAAGCGGTGGACACCGAGCTCACGGATGTGGGCGCGGGTCGACTTGGCGCGGCGCAGGCGGGATTCGTTCTTGTTCATCGTCTCGTCTCCAGGAAGCGGATAGGCCGATTAGGCCTTCTTGGCTTCCTTCAGGATGATCGTCTCGCCGGCATACCGGACACCCTTGCCCTTGTAGGGCTCCGGCGAACGGAACGCGCGGATCTTCGCGGCTACCTGGCCCACGAGCTGCTTGTCGGAACCCTTGATGAGGATTTCCGTCTGCGTCGGGGTTTCGATGGTGATGCCTTCCGGCGCCTCGAAAACGACCGGGTGCGAGAACCCGAGCGACAGGTTGACGGCCTTGCCCTGCATCTGCGCGCGGTAACCCACGCCGACCAGCTCGAGCTTCTTCTCGAAGCCGTTGGACACGCCGAGCACCATGTTGGCGACGATCGCGCGAGCGGTGCCGCCGAACTTGTCGTCGGCGCCTTCGGCGAGAACGATGGTGGCCACGCCGTTGTCCTGCGCGAACGTCACGCCCGGCAGTTCATGGGTGGTCAGGGTGCCCTTGGGGCCCTTGACGGAAACGGTGCCGTTGGCGACCGAGAGTTCGACACCCTTCGGCAGGGTGATGGGCTTCTTGGCTACACGTGACATATCGGGACTCCTTACGCCACCTGGCCAATGATTTCGCCACCCAGACCCTTCGAACGGGCCTGTGCGTCGGTCAGTAGACCGGCGGAGGTGGAGATGATCGAGATACCCAGGCCACCGAGGACCTTCGGCAGCTCGTCCTTGCCGCGGTAGACGCGGAGACCGGAGCGGCTGACGCGGGAAATGGATTCGATAGCCGGACGGCCTTCGAAATACTTCAGCTTGATTTCGAGAACCGGCTTGCCGTCTTCGTCGGCGACGCGGGCGTCGAGAATGTAGCCTTCGTTCTGGAGAAGCTTGGCGAGCGCCAGCTTCATCTTCGACGACGGAATACGAACAACCGCCTTGCCCGTGGCCTGGGCGTTACGGATGCGCGTAAACAGATCGGCGATGGGATCAGTCATGCTCATAAAAAAACCCTTGAGAGTGCACCGATATCCGAATGACCGGAAATCTTCAAATTGTAAAGCCGACAGACCGTCGGTCTGCATTGCGCAGACCGACGATCATATCAGGCTATGACGACCCGGACAAGTTCCGCCCAGGACGCCCCGCCCGGCCCTTCCGGGTCGAGCGGGTAGCTTTTTACCAGCTGGCCTTGCGCAGGCCCGGCACGTCGCCACGCATGGTGGCCTCGCGCAGCTTGTTACGGCCGAGGCCGAACTTGCTGTAAACGCCACGCGGACGACCGGTCAGGGCGCAACGATTGCGCTGACGGGACGGGCTGGCATCGCGCGGGAGCTTCTGCAGCTTGGTCTGGGCGTCCATCTTCTCGTCATACGAGGCGGTGGCACTCAGGACGATCGCCTTCAGTTCGGCGCGCTTGGCGGCGTACTTCTTGGCGAGCTTGGCGCGCTTGAGGTCGCGCTCGATCATCGAGGTCTTTGCCATGTTTTCTCTCTACCTGGCGATCAGTTGCGGAACGGGAAGCTGAAGGCTTCCAGCAACGCCTTGGCTTCTTCGTCGCTCTTCGCGGTCGTGGTGATGGAGATGTCCATACCACGCAGCGCGTCGACCTGGTCGAAGTCGATTTCCGGGAAGATGATCTGTTCCTTGATGCCGAAGTTGTAGTTACCGCGGCCATCGAAGGCACGACCCGAAACACCACGGAAGTCGCGCGTACGCGGCAGCGAGATGTTGATCAGGCGATCGAGGAATTCCCACATCTGGGCACGACGCAGCGTGACCTTGCAGCCGATCGGCCAACCGTCGCGGATCTTGAACGACGCGACCGAGACGCGAGCCTTGGTCGTGATCGGCTTCTGACCGGCGATCTTGGCCATGTCGGCCACGGCGTTCTCGAGGATCTTCTTGTTGCCGGCAGCCTCGCCCACGCCCATGTTCAGCGTGATCTTGGTAATGCGCGGCACTTCCATGACGTTCTGGTAACCGAAGCGCTCCGTGAGCTTCTTCATTACCGACTCTTTGTAAAACGTTTCAAGGCGGGTCATGACTTCGGTTCCTTACGCGTCGACGACTTCGCCCGAGACGAACACGCGCACCTTGCGCCCGTCCTCGAGCGTCTTGGTGGCCACGCGCTCGCCCTTGTTCTGGGCGGAGTTGAAGAGCTGGACGTTGGAAATATGGATCGCGGCTTCACGCTCAACGATACCGCCAGGCTGGTTGGCCTGCGGGTTCGGCTTCGTGTGACGCTTGATGACGTTGACGTTCGAGACGACCACGCGGTCGCCGTCGACACGCAGCACGTCACCGCGCTGACCCTTGTTTTTGCCGGTGATCACGACGACGTGATCACCCTTGCGGATACGGTTCATGGTCTGGCCTCCGCTCAGAGCACTTCGGGCGCGAGCGAGACGATCTTCATGAACTTCTCGCTGCGCAGCTCGCGGGTAACCGGCCCGAAGATACGGGTGCCGATCGGCTCGAGCTTGTTGTTGAGGAGCACGGCCGCGTTACCGTCGAAACGGATCAGCGAACCATCGGTGCGGCGCACACCCTTGGCGGTACGAACCACCACGGCGTTGTAGACCTCACCCTTCTTCACCTTGCCGCGAGGAATGGCGTCCTTGACGGTCACCTTGATGACATCGCCGATGCCGGCGTAACGGCGCTTGGAGCCGCCCAGCACCTTGATGCACATCAGTTCCTTCGCTCCGCTGTTGTCCGCTGCGGAAAGCGTGCTTTGCATCTGGATCATGGCTGCACCCTCCTCAGACTTCAGCGCGAGTGACGATCGCGACCACGCGGTGATGCTTGGTCTTCGACAGCGGACGGCATTCCGCGATGCGGACCACGTCGCCCTCGTTCGCACCGGTTTCATCGTGCGCGTGGAGCTTGGTGGAACGGCGGATGATCTTGCCGAGCAGCGGGTGCTGCACCTGGCGCTCGATCAAGACCGTGACCGTGTTGGTCATCTTGTTGCTGATGACGCGGCCCTCGAGGGTACGCGCCGCCTTCTGGTTATCGCTCATGTCAGCCACCCTTACTTCTTGCCGCCGAGCACGAACTTCGTGCGGGCGATGTCGCGCCGGACGCGGCGCAGCTGGTGCGGCTGAGTGAGCTGACCGGAGCCCTTCTGCATGCGCAGATTGAACTGCTCCTTGCGAAGGTCCAGCAGATGCTGCTTCAGCTCGTCCGCCGACTTCTCTTTGATTTCTTTGATGGCCATTACATCACCGCCCTGGACACGAACTGGGTCTGGACCGAGAGCTTGGCAGCGGCAAGGCGCATGGCCTCGCGTGCGGTCGCCTCGTCGACGCCTTCGATTTCATAAAGCATGCGGCCCGGCTGGATCAGAGCGACCCAGAACTCGACGCCACCCTTACCTGCACCCATTCGGACTTCGATGGGCTTACGGGTGATCGGCTTGTCCGGGAACACGCGGATCCACAACTTGCCGCCACGCTTCACGTAGCGCGTGATGCAACGACGTGCCGCTTCGATCTGGCGCGCGGTCAACTGACCGTGCGTCGTAGCCTTCAGGCCGTATTCGCCAAAGCTCACGAGGTTCGAGTTGAACGCCAGACCGTCGTTGCGGCCCTTAAACATCTTGCGGTACTTGGTACGCTTCGGTTGCAACATGGCACCGGCTCCTTACTTCGCAGCGCGATCACGATCGCGGCGGTTGTCACCACCCTCGCGACGCGACGACTGCTGAGGCTGCTGTTCTTCCTTCGACTCGGCCGTGGCGGCCGCCAGGTCGAAGATCTCGCCCTTGTAGACCCACACCTTCACGCCGATGATGCCGTACTGGGTCTTCGCTTCGGCGGTGCCGTAGTCGATGTCAGCACGCAGGGTGTGAAGCGGCACGCGACCTTCGCGGGCCCACTCGGAGCGCGCGATCTCGGCGCCGTTCAGACGGCCGGAGACGTTGATCTTGATACCCAGGGCGCCGAGGCGCATGGCGTTGCCGACCGAGCGCTTCATCGCCCGACGGAACATGATGCGACGCTCGAGCTGCTGCGCGATCGACTCGGCAACCAGCTGCGCATCGAGTTCCGGCTTGCGGACTTCGCTGACGTTGATGTGCGTCGGAACGCCCATCATGTCGGTGACTTCCTTGCGAAGCTTCTCGATATCCTCGCCCTTCTTGCCGATCACCACGCCCGGACGGGCGGTGTGGATCGTCACGCGGGCGGTCTTGGCCGGGCGCTCGATCTGGATCTTCGAGATACCGGCGGCGGCGAGCTTCTTGCGCAGCATCTCGCGGACCTTGAGGTCGGCAGCGAGGTACTGGGCATACTCACCCTTGTTGGCGTACCACTTCGAGTTCCAGTCCTTGGCAATGCCGAGGCGGATACCGGTGGGATGAACTTTGTGACCCATCGTCTCTTACCCCAGTCAGTTGCCCACAACCACAGTGATGTGGCTGGTGCGCTTCAGGATGCGCGAACCGCGGCCTTTGGCGCGGGCGTACATGCGCTTCATCGCCGGACCTTCGTCGACGAAGATGCGCGAGACCTTCAGCTCGTCGACGTCGGCGCCGAGGTTGTTCTCGGCGTTGGCGACGGCCGAGAGCAGCACCTTGCGAACAAGGTGGGCGGCCTTCTTGTTGGTATAGGCAAGCACGTCGCTCGCCCGGCCCACGGGCATGCCGCGGACCAGGTCGGCCACCAGGCGTGCCTTCTGCGCCGAGATGCGGGCGCTGCGCAGGATCGCTTTGGCTTCGGTGCTCATCACTTGCCCTTCTTGTCGCCGGCGTGGCCCTTGTAGGTGCGGGTCACCGCGAACTCGCCGAGCTTGTGCCCGACCATGTTCTCGTTGATGAGCACCGGCACGTGCTGGCGGCCGTTGTGGATGGCGATGGTCAGACCGACCATCTCCGGCAGGATCATCGAGCGACGCGACCAGGTCTTGATCGGACGCTTGTTGTTGGCGGAAACGGCGGCTTCCACCTTCTTTACGAGGTGCAGGTCAACGAACGGACCTTTCTTTAGAGAGCGCGGCATGATCGTTTCCTATTACTTGCGACGACGCACGATGAACTGCTGGGTGCGCTTGTTGTTGCGCGTCTTGTAACCCTTGGTCGGCGTGCCCCACGGGCTGACCGGATGACGGCCGCCGGAGGTACGGCCTTCACCACCGCCGTGCGGATGGTCGACCGGGTTCATGACGACGCCGCGGACGGTCGGACGGATGCCCTTCCAACGCTTCGCGCCGGCCTTGCCGAGCTTGCGCAGGCTGTGCTCCGAGTTACCGACTTCACCGATGGTGGCGCGGCACTCGACCGGCACGCGGCGCATTTCGCCGGAGCGCAGGCGGAGCGTGGCATAGCCCTGCTCGCGGGCGACCAGCTGGACCGAGGCGCCGGCGGAACGCGCGATCTGCGCACCCTTGCCCGGCTTCATCTCGATGCAGTGGATCGTCGAACCGACGGGGATCGAACGAAGCGGCAGGCAGTTGCCCGGCTTGATCGGCGAGTCGGAGCCCGACACGAGGCGGTCGCCCACCGCCACGCCCTTCGGCGCGATGATGTAGCGGCGCTCGCCGTCGGCGTAGCACAGCAGCGCGATGTGCGCGGTGCGGTTCGGATCGTATTCCAGACGCTCGACGACGGCAGCGATGCCCTCCTTGTCGCGCTTGAAATCGATGATGCGGTAAGCCTGCTTGTGACCGCCGCCGCGATGACGGGTGGTGATGCGACCAAAGTGGTTGCGACCGCCGGTCTTCTTCTGCGATTCGGTCAGGGGCGCGTACGGGGCGCCCTTGTGCAGACCTTCGGTCCGCACGCTGACTGCGTCGCGGCGGCCCGGGGAGGTCGGCTTGTGAGTGATCAGTGCCATCTCAATTCAACTCCTGGCTCAGGCCTTGGCCGACACGTCGATCGTGTGGCCGTCGGCGAGGCGCACGTAAGCCTTGCGCTTGCCCTGGCGATTGCCCTGGCGAAAGCGGAACGACTTGACCTTGCCCTTCGTGTTCACGAGGTTCACATCCACGACCTTGACGTCGAAGAGGTGTTCCACCGCTGCGCGGACGTCAGCCTTGGTCGCCTCGGGCGCCACGACGAAAACGTACTGGTTGTTCTCCGCCAGACGAGCCGCCTTCTCGGAGATATGCGGCGCGCGAAGCGTGTTGAGCGTGCGTTCGGTGCTCATGCGAGCCACTCCTCGACCTTCTTGACCGCGTCCACCGTCATGACGACGAAGTCGCTGCCGACCAGGCTGACCGGATTCAGGGCCAGCACGTCGACGACGTGGATGTACGGAATGTTGCGGGCGGACAGGTACAGCGCCTCGGTGGAGTCTTCCGACACCAGCAGCACGCGACCCTTGACTTCGAGCTCGGCGAGCTTGGCGATCATGCCCTTCGTGCTCGGCTTGTCGATCGAGAGCGCCGGGACCACCTTCAGGCGACCCTGACGGGTCAGCTCGGCGATGATCGAACGGATCGCGACGCGATAGGCCTTGCGGTTGACCTTCTGCTCGAAGCTACGCGGCTTGGCCGCGAACGTGACACCACCGCCGACGAAGATCGGGGCACGGTAGTCACCGTGGCGGGCGCCGCCGCCCTTCTGCTTCTTGAACTTCTTCGTGGTACCGGACAGTTCGCCGCGCGAAAGCTGCGCCTTGGTGCCGGCACGGCCGCCTGCCTGATAGGCAGTCACGACCTGGTGCACGAGGGCCTTCTTGTACTCACCGCCGAACACGTCGTCGGAAACGGTAAGCGACTGGGCGCCAATAACATTGAGTTCCATGGCGTCTCTCCTCAACCCTTGGTCGTCGGACGGATCACGACGTCACCGCCCGGCGCGCCCGGGACAGCGCCCTTGACTGCGATCAGGTGGCGCTCGGCGTCGACCTTGACAACTTCCAGGCCCTGCTGCGTGCGGTTGACCGCACCCATGTGGCCCGACATCTTCTTGCCAGGGAACACGCGACCCGGCGTCTGGCGCTGGCCGATCGAGCCCGGGGCGCGATGCGACAGCGAGTTACCGTGCGTGGCGTCGCCCATCTTGAAGTGGTGACGCTTGATGGTGCCCTGGAAGCCCTTGCCCTTCGACACGCCGGCGACGTCGACCGTCTGACCGACGGTGAACACGTCGTCCGCCTTGATCTCGGTGCCGATGGCGTACTTGCCCGCGTCTTCCGCGGACACGCGGAATTCCCACAGGCCACGACCCGGCTCAACCTTGGCGTTGGCGTAATGGCCCTTCAGCGGGGCCGTCAGGAGCGAGGCGCGCTTCGCGCCCGTCGTGACCTGCACGGCGCTGTAGCCGTCGTTTTCTTCGGTCTTCACCTGCGTCACGCGATTCGGGGTCGCTTCAATCAGCGTCACCGGAATCGAGCGGCCGTCTTCGGTGAAGAGCCGGCTCATGCCGCACTTGCGGCCAACCAGTCCGATACTCATCTTCGTATCCTTTAGTCCGCTCAGCCGAGCTTGATCTGGACGTCAACGCCAGCCGCAAGATCGAGCTTCATGAGCGCGTCCACGGTTTTGTCGTTGGGGTCGACGATGTCCAGAACGCGCTTGTGGGTACGAGTCTCGTACTGGTCGCGGGCATCTTTGTCGACGTGCGGCGACACCAGAATGGTGTAGCGCTCGATCTTGGTCGGCAGCGGAATCGGGCCGAGGACCGTGGCGCCGGTGCGCTTGGCCGTCTCGACGATTTCGCTGGCCGAACGGTCGATCAGACGATGATCGAACGCCTTGAGCCGGATGCGAATCTTTTGGTTCGCCATAAAACCGTGTCCTGTTATCGAAAGAACGTTCTTGTGATTCGAAGTGGCTTCTCGCCACTCCGCACAACCCATTTGTCACTTACAGGTACCGCAACGGGCCGCTCTGGAAGGCTGAATGCCCGCCCGAAACGACCCGAAAAAGCTAGGCAGGCCGCGTATACGACCTGCCCAGACAAAAAAGTATAGAGCGCACAAACAAATAGGTCAACAGAGCTTGCGCCCTGTGGCCTTGGCACCCTACCCGGCTTCCTTGCCTGCGAACTCGAAGCGCATTCCATGCACCTCATTTCGCGGTATTCGAAACTCTATAAAAGAGATTCGAGGGATATAGCCCGACGAGCATAACCCATCGACTGGGAAATTGGAAGCCTTTTGAGCAACGAACGCTGTCGCCCCGACTTTCCTGCTCAAGGCACAAAAAAAAGGCGGGGGCTGATGCCCCCGCCTCTCTCGGATACCTTGCGATACCCGATTACGCCGTGATCTTGGCAACCACGCCGGCGCCGACCGTACGGCCGCCTTCGCGGATCGCGAAGCGCAGGCCTTCGTCCATGGCGATCGGCTTCAGCAGGGTGACTTCCATCTTCACGTTGTCACCCGGCATCACCATCTCGACACCCGCCGGCAGCTTGCAGGCGCCGGTCACGTCCGTCGTACGGAAGTAGAACTGCGGGCGATAGTTGTTGAAGAACGGGGTGTGACGACCGCCCTCATCCTTCGACAGCACGTACACTTCGGCTTCGAACTGGGTGTGCGGCTTGATCGTGCCCGTCTTGGCCAGCACCTGGCCACGCTCGACGTCGTCACGCTTCAGACCGCGCAGCAGCAGACCGGCGTTGTCGCCCGCCTGACCCTGGTCGAGCAGCTTGCGGAACATCTCGACGCCCGTGACGACCGTCTTCTGCGTATCGCGCAGACCGACGACTTCGATTTCGTCACCGACCTTGATCACGCCACGCTCGATGCGACCGGTGACCACGGTACCGCGACCCGAGATCGAGAACACGTCCTCGACCGGCATCAGGAAGGTCTTGTCGACGTCGCGCTCCGGCGTCGGGATCCAGGTGTCGAGGGCGTCGACGAGGTTGATGATCGCCGGCACGCCGATCTCCGACTGGTCGCCTTCGAGCGCCAGGCGGGCCGAACCCTTGATGATCGGGGTATCGTCACCCGGGAACTCGTACTTCGACAGGAGTTCGCGGACTTCCATCTCGACGAGCTCCATGAGCTCGGCGTCGTCGACCATGTCGGCCTTGTTCAGGAACACCACGATGTACGGCACGCCGACCTGACGCGAGAGCAGGATGTGCTCACGGGTCTGCGGCATCGGGCCGTCGGCGGCCGAGCACACCAGGATCGCGCCGTCCATCTGGGCGGCACCGGTGATCATGTTCTTGACGTAGTCGGCGTGACCCGGGCAATCCACGTGGGCATAGTGACGGGTGGCCGATTCGTATTCGACGTGAGCGGTCGAGATCGTGATACCGCGCGCCTTCTCTTCGGGCGCCGCGTCGATCGCGTCGTAGCCCTTGAACTCGCCACCGAAGCGGTCAGCACCGACCTTGGTCAGCGCAGCCGTCAGCGTGGTCTTGCCGTGGTCGACGTGACCGATGGTGCCGACGTTGACGTGCGGCTTATTACGCTCGAACTTACCCTTTGCCATGACTCTAAACCTCTAAAAGAACGTTGTATGTGTTGAAGAAGAAGCCCTTATCAGGACTTCTTCATGACCTCGTCGGCGATGTTCTTCGGCGCCGGCTCGTAATGATCGAATTCCATCGTGAACGTGGCGCGACCCTGGGTCTGCGAACGAAGCGACGTGGCGTAACCGAACATTTCGCCCAGCGGGATCATCGCATTGACGGTCTTGCCCGACGGGGTCTCTTCCTGACCGGTCAGCATGCCGCGACGACGCGAGATATCGCCCATCACGTCACCGACGTAGTCTTCCGGCGTCACGACCTCGACCTTCATGATCGGCTCGAGCAATACCGGCTGAGCTTTCGAGAAGCCCTGCTTGAACGCCATCGACGCGGCAAGCTTGAATGCCATTTCCGACGAGTCGACGTCATGGTACGAACCGAAGACCAGCTTGACCTTGACGCCCACGACGGGGAAGCCGGCAAGCGGACCCGAGGTGATGGTCTCGCGCAGACCCTTTTCGACCGACGGGATGAATTCCTTCGGAATCACACCGCCCGTGATGTCGTTGATGAACAGGAAGTCGTCCTTGATGCCCGCGGCGATCTTCTCGTCCGCGCGATCGGCATCGGAGATCGGGGACATTTCGATCACGACGTGACCGTACTGACCCTTACCGCCCGACTGCTTGGCGTGCTTGTAGTCCGACTTGACGTCCGATGCCTGAATCGTTTCGCGGTAAGCCACCTGCGGCTTGCCCACGTTGGCCTCGACGTTGAACTCGCGCTTCATGCGGTCCACCAGGATGTCCAGGTGAAGCTCGCCCATGCCCGAGATGATCGTCTGGCCCGACTCTTCGTCCGTACGAACGCGGAACGACGGATCTTCCGCGGCCAGACGGCCGAGGGCGATACCCATCTTTTCCTGGTCCGACTTGGTCTTCGGCTCGACCGCCATGGAGATCACCGGCTCGGGGAACGACATGCGCTCGAGCGTGATGATGTGATCCTGCGCGCAGAGCGTGTCACCGGTGGTGACGTCCTTCAGACCCACCGCCGCGGCGATGTCGCCGGCACGGACTTCCTTGAGTTCGTGACGCTCGTTGGCGTGCATCTGCAGGATGCGGCCGATGCGCTCCTTCTTCGACTTGACCGGGTTGTACACCTGGTCACCGGCGTTCAGCGTGCCCGAATAGACACGGAAGAACGTCAGCGCGCCGACGAACGGATCGGTCATGATCTTGAACGCCAGGGCGGAGAACGGCGCGTCGTCCTTGGCCGGACGGGTATCCGGCTGCTCGTCTTCGTTGATGCCCTCGACCGGCGGACGGTCGATGGGCGACGGGAGCAGGTTGACGACGGCGTCGAGCATCGCCTGGACGCCCTTGTTCTTGAACGCGGTGCCGCAGAAGACCGGAATGATCTCGCTCTTCAGCGTGCGCAGGCGCAGGCCCTCGATGATCTCAGCCTCGGTCAGCTCTTCGCCGCCCAGGTACTTGTCCATCATCTCTTCCGTGGCTTCCGCCGCGGCTTCGATCATGGCCGTGCGACCTTCTTCGGCCTTGGCCTGGAGCTCCGCCGGAATATCGACGTATTCGAACTTCATGCCCTGGGACTCCATGTCCCACTTGATGGCCTTCATCTTGAGGAGGTCGACCACGCCTTCGAAGTTGTCTTCGGCACCGATCGGCACCTGCATCGGCACCGGGTTGGCGGCGAGACGGGCCTTCAGCTGGTCGACGACCTTGTAGAAGTTGGCACCCGTGCGGTCCATCTTGTTGACGAACGCGAGGCGCGGCACCTTGTACCGGTTGGCCTGGCGCCACACGGTTTCCGACTGCGGCTGCACACCACCCACGGCGCAGAGCACGAACACCGCACCGTCGAGCACGCGGAGCGAGCGCTCCACTTCGATGGTGAAGTCGACGTGTCCCGGGGTGTCGATGATGTTGAAGCGGTGCTCGGGGAGCGAGCGGTCCATACCCTTCCAGAACGCCGTCGTGGCGGCGGAAGTGATGGTGATACCGCGCTCCTGCTCCTGCTCCATCCAGTCCATCGTTGCGGCACCGTCATGCACCTCGCCAATCTTGTGACTGACGCCGGTGTAGAACAGGATGCGCTCCGTGGTCGTGGTCTTGCCGGCATCGATGTGAGCCATGATGCCGAAGTTGCGGTAGCGCTCGATGGGAGTGGTGCGTGCCACGGTCTTTCCTCAGATCTTGTAGCTGGAGGGGATTACCAGCGGTAATGCGAGAAGGCCTTGTTGGCCTCTGCCATGCGGTGCGTTTCTTCGCGCTTCTTGACGGCGCCGCCACGGGACTCGGCAGCCTCGAGGAGCTCAGCGGCCAGCTTGCGCGGCATCGAGGTCTCGCCGCGCTTGCGGGCGGCTTCGATCACCCAGCGCATGGCCAGGGCCATGCGACGGCCCGGACGGACTTCGACCGGCACCTGGTAGGTGGCACCGCCGACGCGGCGGGACTTCACCTCGACGGCCGGGGCGATGTTGCCCAGAGCCTTTTCGACGAGCTGCACCGCTTCCGCGTGCTTCTCACCGATGTGGTCGAGGGCGCCGTAGACGATCGACTCGGCGACGGACTTCTTGCCGGACTTCATCACCATGTTGATGAAACGGGCGATGAGCTGGCTTCCGTGCTTCGGGTCCGGAAGGACGACACGGGCGGGATGGGAACCTTTACGCGACATAATTCTTGTCCTTTACTCTCAGCCCTTCGGGCGCTTGGCGCCGTACTTCGAGCGCGACTTGCGACGCTTGGTCACGCCCGCGCAGTCGAGGCTGCCGCGAACGGTGTGGTAACGCACACCCGGGAGATCCTTGACGCGACCGCCACGGATCAGGACCACCGAGTGCTCCTGGAGGTTGTGACCTTCGCCACCGATGTAGCTGATGACTTCGAAACCGTTGGTGAGGCGCACCTTGGCAACCTTACGCAGGGCCGAGTTCGGCTTCTTCGGGGTGGTCGTATAAACGCGCGTGCACACACCGCGGCGCTGCGGGCTGCTCTGCAGGGCCGGCGAGGCGCTCTTGTACGCCTTCGGGCTGCGGGATTTGCGCACCAACTGGTTGACTGTCGTCATGCGAAGCTATTCCTGAGAAACATAAAGGCAGACCGATAGATCGGCCCGCCGTATAAGCGTTGTTGACGTGCGCCGCCCGGTTGGACCGGCGCCCATCGTCCCTGATTCCGAACACGAGGCGCATCCATGCGCCTCATTTCGTATGTACGGGCAAGGCCCGTACGGGGCCTTACTCGGCGCTATCGTTGGACCCGGCGGGAGCCTCTTCGAACGTGACGACCGGGGCCGAACCCGAGAGGGTTTCGAGCTCCGAAGCCGTCAAACCGCCCTGGCTACGACGCGAAGCGTGGTAGGCCAGACCCGTACCCGCAGGGATTAGCCGCCCAACAATAACATTTTCCTTCAGGCCACGCAACGTATCACGGGTGCCCCGGACCGCCGCCTCGGTGAGGACGCGGGTGGTCTCCTGGAACGAGGCCGCCGAGATGAACGACTCGGTGGCCAGCGAGGCCTTGGTGATACCCAGCAGCACCGATTCGAAGTCGGCACGACGCTCGCCACGAGCCTCGGCACGGTCGTTCTCCTCGTTGATGCGCACGCGTTCGACCTGCTCGCCGCGGAGGTAGGTGCTATCGCCCGGCTCGACGATCTCGACCTTGCGAAGCATCTGACGAATGATCGCCTCGATGTGCTTGTCGTTGATCTTCACGCCCTGGAGGCGGTAGACGTCCTGGATCTCCTTGACGAGGTAGGCGGCCAGCGGCTCGACACCCAGCAGGCGCAGGATGTCATGCGGATTCGGCTCGCCGTCGACGACGGTTTCGCCCTTCTCCACGTGCTCGCCTTCGAACACGATCACCTGACGCCATTTCGGAATCAGCTCTTCGTGCTCGTTGCCGTCCACGTCCTTGATGATGAGACGCTGCTTGCCCTTGGTGTCCTTGCCGAAACTGACGATACCCGAGCGCTCGGCCAGGATCGCCGGCTCCTTGGGCTTGCGGGCTTCGAACAGGTCGGCCACGCGGGGCAGACCACCGGTGATGTCGCGGGTCTTCGACGTCTCCTGCGGGATACGGGCGACGACGTCGCCCACGCCCACTTCGGCACCGTTCTGGATCGACACGATCGCGCCGGCCGGCAGGAAGTACTGGGCGGCGATGTCGGTGCCCGGCAGCTTGAGCTCACGGCCCTTGCTGTCTTCCAGGCGGACGATCGGACGCAGGTCCTTCGCCGCGGTGCCGCGACGCTTCGGATCGGTGACCACGGCCGACTCGAGGCCGGTGAGTTCGTCGGTCTGCGACTGCACGGTCACGCCATCGATGAAGTCGATGAAGCGGACCACACCGGCCACTTCCGTGACGATCGGATGGGTGTGCGGATCCCAGTTGGCGACGGTCTGGCCGGCCTTGACCGGATCGCCGTCCTTCACCGCGATGGTGGCACCGTAGGGCACCTTGTAACGCTCACGCTCGCGGCCGTTGGCGTCGATGACGCTCACTTCGCCCGAACGCGACACGGCCACGAGGTGACCGGCCGAATGCTCGACCGACTTCAGGTTGTTGAACTTCAACGCGCCGGTGGTGCGGACGGTGACGTTATCCACCGCGGCCGCACGGGACGCCGCGCCACCGATGTGGAACGTACGCATCGTCAGCTGCGTGCCCGGCTCGCCGATGGACTGCGCGGCCACGACGCCCACGGCCTCACCCATGTTCACCAGGTGACCACGGGCCAGGTCGCGGCCGTAGCACAGGGCGCACACGCCATGGCTGGCACGGCAGGTGATCGGCGAACGCACCTTGAGCATCTGCACGCCGGCCTTGTCGAGCTTGTCGACCAGGTATTCGTCGAGCAGCGTGTCGCGGGTGACGATGGCCTCGTCGTCGTCGCCGGGGGCGTAGACGTCTTCGACCACCACGCGACCCAGCACGCGCTCGCGCAGCGGCTCTACCACATCACCGCCTTCGACGATCGGCGACATGATGACGCCGTCTTCGGTGCCGCAATCGTGCTCGGTGATGACCACGTCCTGCGCCACGTCGACGAGACGACGGGTGAGGTAACCCGAGTTCGCCGTCTTCAGCGCCGTATCCGCGAGACCCTTACGGGCACCGTGGGTGGAGTTGAAGTACTGCAGGACGTTCAGGCCTTCGCGGAAGTTCGCCTTGATGGGCGTCTCGATGATCGAGCCGTCCGGACGGGCCATGAGGCCGCGCATGCCGGCGAGCTGGCGAATCTGGGCCACGCTGCCTCGCGCGCCCGAGTCGGCCATGATGTACAGCGAGTTCATCGACTTCTGGTTGACGAGGTTGCCTTCGGCATCGGGCACCTTTTCGGTACCGATACCGTCGATCATCGCCTTGGCCACGAGCTCGTTGGTGCGCGACCAGATGTCGACCACCTTGTTGTAACGCTCGCCGGCCGTCACCAGACCCGACTGGTATTGCTCCTGGATTTCGACGACTTCCTTCTCGGCCTCTTCCAGGATGCCCTTCTTCTCGACCGGGATCTTCATGTCGTCGATGCCGATGGAAATGCCGGCGCGCGTCGCGAAACGGAAGCCGGTGTACATCAGCTTGTCGGCGAAGACCACCGTCTCCTTCAGACCGAGCAGGCGGTAGCTCTGGTTGATCAGGCGGGAGATGTTCTTCTTGGTGAGCTCGACGTTGACCAGCGCGAACGGCAGGCGCTCGGGGATGATCTCGGCCAGCAGCGCGCGACCGACGGTGGTGTCCACCAGCTGGTTGCGGACGACGCTCTCGCCCTCTTCGCCCTGCTCGACCACGCGCACGCGCACCTTCACCTTCGCGTGCAGCTGCACGGCGCGGTTGTCGTAGGCGCGACGCACTTCGCCGATGTTCGCGAACACCATGCCGGTGCCCTTCGCGTTCACCAGCTCGCGGGTCATGTAGTAGAGACCGAGCACCACGTCCTGCGACGGCACGATGATCGGCTCGCCGTTGGCGGGCGAGAGGATGTTGTTGGACGACATCATCAGCGCGCGGGCTTCGAGCTGCGCCTCGATCGAGAGCGGCACATGCACGGCCATCTGGTCACCGTCGAAGTCCGCGTTGAACGCGGTGCAGACGAGCGGATGCAGCTGGATCGCCTTGCCTTCGATGAGCACCGGCTCGAACGCCTGGATGCCCAGGCGGTGCAGCGTGGGCGCACGGTTGAGCATGACCGGATGTTCGCGGATCACCTCTTCGAGGATGTCCCACACCTGCGACTCTTCGCGCTCGACGAGCTTCTTGGCGGCCTTGATCGTGGTCGCCTCGCCGCGCGCCTGGAGCTTGGCGAAGATGAACGGCTTGAACAGCTCGAGCGCCATCTTCTTCGGCAGGCCGCACTGGTGCAGGCGCAGGGTCGGACCGACCACGATGACCGAACGGCCCGAGTAGTCGACGCGCTTGCCGAGCAGGTTCTGGCGGAAGCGGCCCTGCTTGCCCTTGATCATGTCGGCGAGCGACTTCAGCGCGCGCTTGTTCGTGCCGGTGATGGCACGACCGCGACGGCCGTTGTCGAGCAGCGCATCGACCGACTCCTGCAGCATGCGCTTCTCGTTGCGCACGATGATGTCGGGCGCGGCGAGCTCGAGCAGGCGCTTGAGGCGGTTGTTGCGGTTGATGACGCGACGGTAGAGGTCGTTCAGGTCGGACGTGGCGAAACGACCGCCGTCCAGCGGGACGAGCGGACGCAGATCCGGCGGGAGCACCGGAAGCACGGTCATGACCATCCACTCCGGCTTGTTGCCGGATTCGAGGAACGCCTCGATCAGCTTCACGCGCTTGGTGAGGCGCTTGAGCTTGGTCTCGGAGTTGGTCGAGGAGATCTCTTCCTTGAGGCGAATGACTTCGCCCGGCAGGTCGAGGCTCTTCAGCAGCTCGTAGACGGCCTCGGCGCCCATGCGGGCGTCGAACTCGTCACCGTGCTCCTCGGTGGCTTCGAGGTACTGGTCTTCGCTGAGCAGCTGGCCGCGCTCGAGCGCGGTCAGGCCCGGATCGATGACCACGAAGGCCTCGAAGTAGAGGATGCGCTCGATGTCGCGCAGGGTCATGTCGAGCATCAGGCCGATGCGCGACGGCAGCGACTTCAGGAACCAGATGTGCGCGGTCGGGCTGGCCAGCTCGATGTGGCCCATGCGCTCGCGACGGACCTTGGCCAGGGTGACCTCGGTGCCGCACTTCTCGCAGACCACGCCACGGTGCTTCATGCGCTTGTACTTGCCGCACAGGCACTCGTAGTCCTTGATCGGGCCGAAGATGGCCGCGCAGAACAGACCGTCACGCTCGGGCTTGAACGTGCGGTAGTTGATGGTTTCCGGCTTCTTCACTTCGCCGTACGACCACGAACGGATCAGCTCCGGCGAAGCCAGGGCGATCTTGATCGCGTCGAAATCCAGCGTCTGTCGCTGCTGGTTGAACAGATTGAGCAGGTCTTTCATGCGTAATCTCCGGTAGCCGCGACGATCACTTGTTGATCTCTTCCAGCTCGATGTCGATCGCGAGCGAGCGGATTTCCTTCACGAGCACGTTGAAGGATTCCGGCATGCCTGCCGCCATCTCATGGTTGCCGTCGACAATGTTCTTGTACATCTGGTTGCGGCCCTGCACATCGTCGGACTTGACGGTGAGCATTTCCTGCAGCGTATAGGCGGCGCCGTAGGCCTCGAGGGCCCAGACTTCCATCTCGCCGAAGCGCTGGCCACCGAACTGCGCCTTGCCGCCCAGCGGCTGCTGGGTGACGAGCGAGTACGGACCGGTCGAACGCGCGTGCATCTTGTCGTCGACCAGGTGGTTCAGCTTCAGCATGTGCATGTAGCCGACGGTGACCGGGCGATCGAACGCCTCGCCGGTACGGCCGTCGAAGAGGATGGTCTGACCGGATTCCGGCAGGCCCGCGAGCTTCAGCATGTGCTTGATCTCGTGCTCTTCGGCACCGTCGAACACCGGGGTAGCCATCGGCACGCCGTCGCGCAGGTTGTCGGCGAGGTTCATGATCTCGCCGTCGTTCATCGAGGCCAGGTCGACGTGACGCACGGCGCCTTCGGCACCCGCGTTACCGTGGTTGTAGACCTCGTTGAGGAACTCGCGCAGCTTGGCCGGCTTTTCCTGCGCCTCGAGCATCGCGTCGATCTTGTGGCCCAGGCCCTTCGCCGCCCAACCGAGGTGGACTTCGAGGATCTGGCCGATGTTCATACGCGACGGCACGCCCAGCGGGTTCAGCACGATGTCGACCGGACGGCCGTCGGCGGAGAACGGCATGTCTTCCACCGGCACGATCATCGACACGACACCCTTGTTGCCGTGACGACCCGCCATCTTGTCGCCCGGCTGGATGCGGCGCTTCACGGCGAGGTAGACCTTGACCATCTTGAGCACGCCCGGAGCGAGGTCGTCGCCCTGGGTGATCTTGCCCTGCTTCTCCTTGAAGCGCTTGTCGAAGTTCTCCTTGTGGCGCTTGACCTGCTCGGCCGCGCGCTCGAGGAACTCGGAGACTTCCTCTTCCTTGACGTTGATCTTGAACCAGTCGTCCTTCTTCAGGCCGTCGAGGTAGGCATCGTCGATGACGGTGCCGCGCTTGAGGCCGGCCGGACCGCTCATCGCGCTCTTGCCGACGAGCTGCGTGCGCATGCGGGCGTAGATCGCGCCCTCGAGGATGCGGAACTGGTCGTCGAGATCCTTGCGGATGCGCTTGAGTTCGGTCTCTTCGATCTGCTTGGCGCGCTTGTCCTTCTCGATGCCGTCGCGGGTGAAGACCTGCACGTCGATGACGTTGCCGTCCATGCCCGGGGGCACGCGCAGCGAGCTGTCCTTCACGTCGGAGGCCTTCTCGCCGAAGATCGCGCGGAGCAGCTTTTCTTCCGGCGTGAGCTGGCTTTCGCCCTTCGGCGTGACCTTGCCCACGAGGATGTCGCCGGCCTTCACCTCGGCACCGATGTAGACGATGCCGGACTCGTCGAGACGGGCCAGGGCCTGCTCGCCGACGTTCGGGATGTCCGCGGTGATTTCCTCGGCGCCCAGCTTCGTGTCACGGGCGATGCAGGTGAGCTCCTCGATGTGGATCGAGGTGTAGCGGTCTTCCTGCACGACGCGCTCGGAGATGAGGATCGAGTCTTCGAAGTTGTAGCCGTTCCACGGCATGAACGCCACGAGCATGTTCTGGCCGAGCGCGAGCTCGCCGAGGTCGGTCGAGGAACCGTCCGCCAGCGTGTCGCCCACCGCCACCACGTCGCCCACGTTCACCAGCGGACGCTGGTTGAGGTTGGTGTTCTGGTTGGAACGGGTGTACTTGGTCAGCGTGTAGATATCGACGCCGGCATCGTCGTCGCCCACTTCGGCTTCGTTGACGCGCACGACGATACGGGCGGCATCGACCTGGTCGATGACGCCGCCACGGCGGGCGGACACGGTGACGCCCGAGTCGCGCGCCACGGCGCGCTCGATGCCCGTGCCGACCAGCGGCTTCTGGCTGCGCAGCGTGGGAACGGCCTGGCGCTGCATGTTCGCGCCCATGAGCGCGCGGTTTGCGTCGTCGTGCTCGAGGAACGGCACGAGTGCCGCCGCGACCGACACCGTCTGCATGGGCGAGACGTCCATGTAGTTGATCTCGGCCGACGGACGCAGCTCCGACTCGCCGCGGAAGCGGCAGGAGACGAAGTCTTCGAGGAAGCGGCCGTCCTTCGACAGCGGCGAGTTCGCCTGCGCGATGACGTGGTCGCCCTCTTCGATGGCGGACAGGTAGTCGACCTTGTCGGTCACCTTGCCGTTCTCGACCTTGCGGTACGGCGTCTCGAGGAAGCCGTAGGTGTTGGTGCGGGCGTACACGGCGAGCGAGTTGATCAGGCCGATGTTCGGACCTTCCGGCGTTTCGATGGTGCAGACGCGACCGTAATGGGTCGGGTGCACGTCGCGCACTTCGAAGCCGGCGCGCTCACGGGTGAGGCCGCCCGGTCCGAGCGCCGAGACGCGGCGCTTGTGGGTCACTTCGGACAGCGGGTTGTTCTGGTCCATGAACTGCGAGAGCTGCGACGAACCGAAGAACTCCTTCACCGCCGCCGCGACCGGCTTGGCGTTGATGAGTTCCTGCGGGGTCAGGCCCTCGGATTCGGCCAGCGACAGGCGCTCGCGCACCGCGCGCTCGACGCGGACGAGACCGATGCGGAAGGTGTTCTCCGCCATTTCGCCGACCGAACGCACGCGGCGGTTGCCCAGGTGGTCGATGTCGTCGACCGTGCCGGTGCCGTTGCGGATGTCGATGAGCACGCGCAGCACGTCGAGGATGTCCGACGTCTCGCCCAGCTCACCGAGCAGACGCTGGCACTCTTCTTCCTTGCGCTCGCTGAAGTACTTGTGGTCGTACAGCACGCCCGGGCCGACGATGTCCTTGCGGCCCACGCGACGGTTGAACTTCATGCGGCCGACGGCCGAGAGGTCGTAGCGGTCGAAGGTGAAGAACAGGTTGAAGAACAGGTTCTGCGCGGCGTCCTTGGTCGGCGGCTCGCCCGGGCGCATCATGCGATAGATTTCGACCAGGGCTTCGAGCTGCGTGCGCGTGCTGTCGATGCGCAGCGTGTTCGAGATGTACGCACCGCGATCGAGGTCGTTCACGTAGAGCGTGGGCACGGTCTCGATGCCGCCCTTGCGGAAGCGCTCGAGATGGTCGGCGGTGAGCTCGTCGTTGGCCGCGGCGATGATCTCGCCGGTGTCCTTGTCGATCATGTCGATCGCGACGATGCGGCCGACCGGATAGTCGTCGGGCACCTCGAGCGTGGCGATCTTCTCGTTGGCCAGCTGTCGAACGTGGCGCGCCGTGATGCGCTTGCCGGCCTCGACCAGCACCTTGCCGTCGACCACGAGGTCGAAGCTCAGGGTCTCGCCACGCAGGCGCTCGGCGACGAGGTCGAGCGTGACGCCGCCCTTCTTGCCGAGATGGAACACGTTGTGCTCGAAGAAGATGCTGAGCATCTCTTCGTTGTTGTAACCGAGCGCGCGCAGCAGCACCGTCACCGGCAGCTTGCGGCGACGGTCGATACGGGTGAACAGGGCGTCCTTCGGGTCGAACTCGAAGTCGAGCCACGAGCCACGGTAAGGAATCACGCGAGCCGAGAACAGCAGCTTGCCCGAGCTGTGCGTCTTGCCGCGGTCGTGATCGAAGAACACGCCCGGCGAACGGTGCAGCTGCGAGACGATGACGCGCTCGGTGCCGTTGATGATGAAGGTGCCGGTCTCGGTCATGAGCGGGATCTCGCCCATGTAGACCTCCTGCTCCTTCACGTACTTCACGGCCTTCTTCGAGGCCGGGCTGTCCTTGTCGTAGATGACCAGGCGCACGGTGGCGCGCAGCGGCGCACCGAAGGTCATGCCGCGGTTGCGGCACTCGCGCTCGTCGAACGGCGGCTCGCCCAGGCGATAGTCGACGTATTCGAGGGCGGCGTTGCCGGAGTAGCTGGCGATCGGGAACACCGATTTCAGCGCGGCATGGAGACCCTTCTCCTCGCGCGCCTTGGCGTTCACGTTTTCCTGCAGGAATTCCTTGTACGAGTCGGTCTGGATCGTCAGCAGGTTGGGCACGCCCAGCACGGGGGGCCGCTTGCCGAAATCCTTACGGATGCGCTTCTTCTCGGTAAACGAGTAGGTCATGGTGGTTACCGCCTCGGTCTCAGTAGTGCCGTCGTTCATCGCGACGGCTTAAGGTGAATCGAAAATCGGAGATCGGGATTCGAACCGCGGAGCCCGTGCCGGCGCTCTCGAATCGCGATGTCCCATGTCCGACGGGGTGGAACGGGTAGAGCTCGTGGAACGGGCAAAGCCCGGGGGCTTTCGCCCCCAGGCTTGCCTTGACGCTAAATCGAACGGCAGGCGCGCAAGGCGCCGATTACTTGAGTTCGACCGTGGCGCCGGCGGCTTCCAGATCCTTCTTGAACTTGGCCGCGTCTTCCTTCGAAGCGGCTTCCTTCACGACGCCACCGGCTTCGGTGAGGTCCTTGGCTTCCTTCAGGCCCAGGCCGGTGATGGCGCGGACGGCCTTGATCACGTCGACCTTCTTGTCGCCGGCGGACTTCAGGATCACGTCGAACTCGGTCTGCTCTTCGGCAGCGGCGGCGGCCGGACCGGCAGCGGCAACGGCAACCGGGGCGGCAGCCGAGACGCCGAAGGTGTCTTCGATCGACTTCACCAGTTCCATGATTTCCGTCAGGGACTTGGCCTTGATGGCTTCAACGATCTGTTCGGTGGTCAGGGTGGACATTGTTTCTTACCTTTGAAATGGGTTTCGATGAGAAAAAGTCAACGAGATCAGGCTTCGGCCGGGGCTTCGGCGGCAACTTCGCCACCACCCTGCTTGTCCGCCACGGCCTTGATGGCGCGGGCGAACATCGTGACCGGCTCGGCCAGCACGCGGGCCAGCATGGCCAGGGCCTCTTCGCGGGTCGGCAGCGAGGCCAGCACGTCAACGTGCTTGGCGTCGAACAGCTTGCCCTCGATGGAGACGACCTTCGGCTTGAGCTTGTCGTTGGTCTTCGCGAATTCCTTGATCAGGCGGCCAGCGGCGCCCGGTTCCTCGGTCGAGAACGCATACAGCAGCGGACCGGTCAGGGCGTCGGAGACGACCTCGAACTCGGTGCCGGCCACGGCGCGCGCGGCGAGCGTGTTCTTCACAACCTTGAGGAACACACCCGATTCGCGCGCCTTCTTGCGCATCTCGGTCATCTGGGAGACCGTGGTGCCCGCGTATTCGGCGGCGACCAAGGAGTGAGCCTTCGCGGCGACTTCTGCCAGCTCGGCGACTACTTCTTGCTTCTGGGACAGATTGAGAGCCATTGCACTCCTCCAATTTGAACTCCGCTCGCGACTCCTGCCGCTTGCGGTCCTGGGCGACATCCTCCGTGACGTCGGGGACGGGAAACCGTCCCGGGTGGTGGCCTTTCCAGATTCGAAACGAATGCCAGAAGGGGCTGCACCATCTACGCAGGCCGGATCCGTGGAGGCATCCGATTAAGCGATCCCGCTCTCGACGACGGCGTGTCCGTGCCAACACGAGCTCCCTGCTCGTCGCCGTCGCGCGCTGATCGCGCCTGCGGTCTTTGACGGCTGCCGCGGTGTTTCAACCGCGGCCGCCCTCAAAAACGCGCCCACGCCGGCGAACCGGCGCGGGTCGTTCAAACGTCTTACTTGGCCGAGGTGGTCACGGTCGAGGTATCGACCGGTACGCCCACGCCCATGGTGCTCGACAGCGCCACCTTCTGGATGTACTGACCCTTGGCGGCCGCCGGCTTGGCCTTGAGCAGGTCGCCGAGCAGCGCGTTGAGGTTGTCGGCGAGCTGCGAGGCATCGAAGCTGGCCTTGCCGATGGTGGCGTGAATGATGCCGCCCTTGTCGTTGCGGAACTTGACCTGACCGGCCTTGGCGTTCTTCACGGCGGTGGCGACGTCGGCGGTGACCGAGCCGTCCTTCGGGTTCGGCATCAGGCCGCGGGGACCGAGCACCTGGCCGAGCTTACCGACGACGCGCATGGCGTCCGGCGTGGCGATGACGCGACCGTAGTCGAGATCACCGGCCTGCATCTTCTCGGCGAGGTCGTCCATGCCGACGGCGTCGGCACCGGCGGCGAGGGCCGCGTCGGCCTTTTCACCCGGCGGCACGAACACGGCGACCTTGATGGTCTTGCCGGTGCCGTGCGGCAGCAGCGAGGAACCACGGACACCCTGGTCGGACTTCTTGGCGTCGATGCCGAGGCGGACGGCGACGTCCACGGATTCGGCGAACTTGGCCTTGGCGTTGTCCTTGACGATCTTGAGCGCTTCGTCGAGCGCGTAGGTCTTGCCCGGCTGGACGGCGGCCGCGGCGGCCTTCATACGCTTGGTGAGCTTTGCCATGTCTTAACCCTCCACCACCAGACCCATGGAACGCGCGCTGCCGGCGATGGTACGCACGGCGGCATCGAGATCGGCAGCCGTGAGATCCGGCTCCTTCTGCTTCGCGATGTCCTCGAGCTGGGCGCGGGTGACCTTGCCCACCTTGTCGGTGTTCGGCTTCTGCGAGCCCTTGGCCACGCCCGTGATCTTCTTGAGGAGGATCGAGGCCGGCGGGGTCTTCGTGATGAAGGTGAAGGTACGGTCGGAGTAGGCGGTGATCACGACCGGGATCGGGAGACCCGGCTCGAGCTTCTGCGTGGCGGCGTTGAAGGCCTTGCAGAACTCCATGATGTTCAGACCGCGCTGACCGAGCGCCGGACCGACCGGCGGCGACGGGTTGGCCTGACCGGCCTTTACCTGCAACTTGATGTAACCAATGACTTTCTTTGCCATTTTACATTCCTCGCGAGTGCTGGCGCCTTGCGGCTCCTCGCTGTAGACCATCCCTGGGGGTGATGGGCATCGCTCTTGCGACCCCTGAAACACGGACACGCCGGAGCACAAAGCTCCAGCGTGGACCGGGCATTATAGGCAGTCGGCCCGGGTTAAGCAAACCCCGTGCCGATAAGGCGGTATGAGCGCCTCAGGCCTTCTCGACCTGGCCGAACTCGAGTTCGACCGGGGTGGAACGACCGAAAATGAGCACCGCGACGCGGAGACGACTCTTTTCGTAGTTGACCTCTTCGACCACGCCGTTGAAGTCGTTGAACGGACCATCGGTGACGCGAACCATCTCGCCCGGCTCGAAGAGCACCTTGGGACGGGGCTTTTCGACACCCTCGCGCACGCGGCTCAGGATGTTGTCGGCCTCGCTGTCACGAATCGGATGCGGACGATCGGCAGTACCGCCGATGAAACCCATGACCTTCGGGGTTTCCTTGACCAAATGCCAGCATTCGTCGTCGATACGCGGCGTCTTGCCGCTGGTATCGGTTTCGATCTGGACGAGAACATAGCCAGGGAAGAACTTGCGCTCGCTGCGGCGCTTCTGGCCGCCGCGCATTTCGATGACTTCCTCGGTCGGAACCAGGATTTCACCGAACTTCTCTTCCATACCCTCGCGCTTGACGCGCTCTTCGAGGGCCTTGCGAACCTGCTGCTCGAACCCCGAATAGGCGTGAACGACGTACCAGCGTTTGCTCATGCCTTACCTCAATGTCCGAGCTTGAGCAGCCAATCGAGCACGATCGTCTTCAACAACCAGTCGATCAAGCCCATCAGCAGCGAAAGAATGATGACGACCACGATAATGATACCCGTGGTCTTCAGCGTTTCGTCGCGCGTCGGCCAGACGACCTTGCGCAACTCGAACTGCGACTCGGCGACGAAGCCGCGCAGCTTACGGCCCGGGACCGTGAAGGAACCGATCGCCAGGGCGGCGACAACGGCGACGATCACCCCGATCACGCGCACGAAGGACGGCACGGACGGGTTATCGGAGAAATAGTAGAAGCCGGCGATACCGGCGGCGAGCACGACCAGCGCAAGCGCCAGCTTGCCGATATCGGCCGGGCCCACACCCTTGGCTGCTTCTTGTGCCTTCGTGTTCATGCGCGCTCAGGAATGGCACGCCAGGAGGGACTCGAACCCCCAACCTGCGGTTTTGGAGACCGCTGCTCTGCCAATTGAGCTACTGGCGTACAAGTGAAACGGTTAAACCGCGAGGGCGGACGATGCGACATCGACCGCCCCGCGACAGGGCGCCGACCCCAAGGGGCCGGCGTCACATATTACTTGATGATCTTCGACACCACGCCGGCGCCGACGGTACGGCCACCTTCGCGAATAGCGAAGCGCAGACCTTCGTCCATGGCGATCGGGAAGCCCAGCTCGACCGTGATCTTCACGTTGTCGCCCGGCATCACCATCTCGGTGCCTTCCGGCAGCTTGATGGAGCCCGTCACGTCCGTGGTACGGAAGTAGAACTGCGGACGGTAGTTGCTGAAGAACGGGGTGTGGCGACCGCCTTCGTCCTTCGAAAGCACGTAGATCTCGCCTTCGAAGTTCGTGTGCGGGGTGACCGAACCCGGCTTGGCCAGCACCTGGCCGCGCTCGACGTCTTCACGCTTCAGACCGCGGACCAGCACGCCGACGTTGTCACCGGCCTGACCCTGGTCGAGCAGCTTGCGGAACATTTCGACGCCGGTCACCGTGGTGCTCTGCGTATCACGCAGACCCACGACTTCAGCCGCGTCGCCGACCTTGATGACGCCGCGCTCGACGCGACCCGTCACCACCGTGCCGCGACCCGAGATCGAGAACACGTCTTCGACCGGCAGCAGGAACGGCTTGTCGATTTCGCGCTGCGGCTCCGGGATCCAGGTGTCGAGCGCATCGACCAGCTTGATGATGGCCGGCACGCCGATGTCGGACTGGTCGCCGTCGAGGGCGAGACGAGCCGAACCCGAGATGATCGGGGTGTCGTCACCCGGGAACTCGTACTTCGAAAGCAGTTCGCGGACTTCCATCTCGACGAGCTCGAGAAGCTCGGCGTCGTCGACCATGTCGGCCTTGTTCAGGAACACCACGATGTACGGCACGCCGACCTGACGCGAGAGCAGGATGTGCTCACGGGTCTGCGGCATCGGGCCGTCGGCGGCCGAGCACACCAGGATCGCGCCGTCCATCTGGGCGGCACCGGTGATCATGTTCTTGACGTAGTCGGCGTGGCCCGGGCAATCGACGTGACCGTAGTGACGGGTCGGCGATTCGTATTCGACGTGGGCGGTCGAGATCGTGATGCCACGAGCCTTCTCTTCCGGCGCGGCGTCGATCGAGCCGTAATCCTTGAATTCGCCACCGAAACGCTCGGCGCCGACCTTGGTCAGGGCAGCCGTCAGCGTGGTCTTGCCGTGATCGACGTGGCCGATGGTGCCGACGTTGACGTGCGGCTTGGTGCGTTCGAACTTACCCTTTGCCATGAGCGCTAAACTCCGCTGGAGCCAATGAGATAGTGAAAAAGGAACCGTCGCGGACGACGAAGATGGTGCTCATGACTGGAATCGAACCAGCGACCTCTTCCTTACCAAGGAAGTGCTCTACCGACTGAGCTACATGAGCACGAAACGCAGCGCGTGCAAGAACAATGGAGCGGGAGACGGGAATCGAACCCGCACAATCAGCTTGGAAGGCTGAAGTTCTACCATTGAACTACTCCCGCACTACGCGGAACTCGTACTGGTGGAGGAAGGTGGATTCGAACCACCGAAGGCGTAAGCCAGCAGATTTACAGTCTGCCCCCGTTGGCCGCTTGGGTATTCCTCCAACAAAGAACGCCTATTGTCGCGAGCGCCCCGGATACTGTCAACATCTTCCGTACGTTCGAATCACGCCGGGGATGCTTCGGGGAGCTCTGGACAATCCCACCGATACGGGTGGTCGGCGGGTGGGCCGCGAAGTGTACAGGGGCGTTAGCTGCATGTGAAGCGAAAAGACGCCACTCAGGCCTCGCGGGTGGCTATCACGAGCGGCTCCATCGCCCGCGACATCTCCATGAGCTTCAGGGCGTACTCCTGCAGCTTGAGATCCCTCGCCTCCACCGGCGTCCAGGGCGGCACCGGCGTGGGCTTGCCGCCGTCGGCCTTGTCCATGGCCACGAAGACCATCACGCAGCTGGTCGCCAGACGCTGTTCGCCGCTACGCAGGTCGCGGGCGAGGATGTCGACGGCCAGATGCATGCTCGAGGTGCCGGTGTGGATGAGGCGGGCGCGCACCGTGACCAGGTCGCCGATGAGGATCGGGGCCAGGAACTGGATGCCGCTGACCGACACCGTGACGCAATATGCCCCGCTCCAGCCGACGGCGCAGGCGTAACCGGCCTGGTCGAGCCATTTCATCGCCATCCCTCCATGGACCTTGCCGCCGAAATTGACGTCGGTGGGCTGGGCCAGAAAACGGAACTCGACTTCGCGCTGGGTACCGGACATGGTGCGGCCTTGCTTGGAAATGACCCATTATGCGGGCGACGCGCTTGTGACGTCGCTTCCATCAGCATAGATTTTTCCCCACACCCTACCGGAGCCTTGCGATGGTCCTGCGCAGTGTCGCCTCGCGGCTCGCCCTGGGAGTACTCGCCGGCTCGGCGATCGTGCTGATCGTGACCGGCGGCCTGATGCTTTCGCACACCCGGGAGCAGATGCTCGAACAGACCCGCCACGAAGCGGCCGCCATCGCCGCCTCCGCCTCGGCGCGCATCCAGGGTCGCATCGACGGCGTGGCGCGCGTGGCCCGGGTACTCGCCGGACAGCTCGGCACCCGGCGAGAGCAGGCGGCCACGCTATTGCACGACGCCCTGGCGGTGAATCCGGAGATCGTCGCGATCGGCAGCGCGTTCATCCCCCGGGATACCGGCGCCCCGAAGGACGACGACGCCCCGGTAGCGAGGCGTTCGCCGGGAGGCCGCATCGCCATGGAAAGCCACCGGGCCGATCCCGAACCCTACTGGACGGCTCCGTGGTTCGTGCGCGGCCTCAACTGCGATGCCGGATGCTGGCAGCCGCCGTTCCGCACGGCGACACGGCCGGATACCCAGGTGGGCTACACCATCGCCATCCCCGGCAGGTCGGTACCCGTGCAAGGGGTGGTCGAAGCCACGATCAGCCTCGAGTGGCTGCAGGCCCTGCTGGGCTCGCTGGACAAGCCCGCCCATGCCTCGGCGTTCGTGCTCGACAGCGACGGCGAGTTCCTGGCCCACGACTGGCTGTCCTACGTCGGCACCCGGGGCAGCCGCCCCCTGCTCTCGGCGGTGGCCCAGGGTCGAACGCCCGTGCGCATCACGCCGCAGGAGGGCGGGCGGGTCAGCGAGCCGGTCTGGGTGTATTTCGTGCCGATCCGGGGCACCCGCTGGACCATCGGCCTGACCATGCCCGAACGCGAGGTACTGGCCGACCTTCGCCGCACCTACCTCGTGGACCTCGTGCTCGGCATGCTCGCGCTGATCGGGGTGTCGCTGATCGCCCTGACCATCACCCGGCGCCTGATGGCGCCGCTCACGGTGCTGGCCGACCGGGCGGAGAACGTATCCCGCGGCGACCTCGACTTCGTCCTGCCCGACGTGCGCCGCGACGACGAAGTGGGACGGCTCACCCGCGCCTTCGACCAGATGCGGCACCAGCTTTCCGGGCACATCGATTCGGCCAAGCGCGTGGCGCGGGAACAGGAGCGCATCGCCAGCGAGTTGGAGATCGCGCGCCAGATCCAGCTTGCCCTGCTCCCTGCCCCGCACTGGCTGGACGGCGACGGCCGCATCGAACTGCACGCCACGCTGCGCCCCGCGTCGGCCGTGGGCGGCGACCTCTACACCTATTTCGCCCTGGGCGCGCGGCATGTCTGCGTCATGGTGGGCGACGTCTCCGACAAGGGCATCCCGGCGGCGCTGTTCATGGCGCGCACCGTGACCCTCGCCCGCACCCTGGCCACCCATGCCCGCTCGCCGAGCGACATCCTCGAGGCCCTCAACCGGGAACTGTGCAAGGGAAACGACACCTGCATGTTCGTAACCCTGCTCTGCGGCGTGGTGGAAACCGGCACGGGACTGCTCACCCTGGCCAGCGCCGGCCATGAACAGCCGGTGCTGCACGCCGGCGGCAGCGCCTTGCTGGTGGACGTGGAAACCGGTCCCGCCCTCGGCCTCGACCCCGAAGCGAGGTACCCTGTGCGGGTACTCTCGTTACTGGGGGGCGATACCTTGCTCATGTACACCGACGGCGTCAGCGAAGCGCACGCGGGAAACCAGCGGCTCTTCGGGACGGACGCCCTGCTCGAAAGCGTGTCGCGCGTCGATGGCGACGCCACGCCGGAAACCTACGTCGAGCGCGTGCTGCGCGACGTGGACGCCTACGTCGAGGGCGCCGTCGCCTACGACGACATCGCGTTACTCGCGCTCACCTGGCACGAAGGCCGCACGGAAGGAGTCCGGATCGATGCGATTGCGCATTCCTAATCGGCTGGAGGACGTCTTCGCCGCCCTGGACCAGGCCGCCGGTCACCTGGCCCGCCATCACATCGACGAGGCCTGCCGTGCCGACGTGCGGCTCGTGCTGGAAGAGCTGCTGGTCAACATCGTCCGTCACGGCTATCCCGGCGGGCGCGACGGCGAGATCAGTATCTTCATCGACATCCATCGCGATCACGTGCAGTTGAAGCTGGAAGACGATGCCCAGCCTTTCGACGCGCGCGGGCACGAGCTCCCGGACTTGTCCGGGGACATCGCCGACCGCGAGATCGGCGGCCTCGGCCTGCACCTGATCCACAACATCGCCGACGACCTGACATACGTCCGCGACGGCAACCTCAACATCACCATCGCGCGCTTCTGCCCGACCCTTCCCGACGAGCCCTCGCCATGACCCTCACCGTGCGCAGCGAAAGCCCCACTCCCGAGCGGAGCACCGTCTGGCTCGAGGGGCGCCTCGACGCCGAAACCTTCGCCAGCTTCGACGAGACCATGCGTGACATCACGCCCTTGGTGGACAACGGCGGCACCCTGGTGCTCGACCTGTCCGCGCTCGACTACATCAGCAGCGCGGGATTGCGCAGCCTCGCCGTGTTGCGCAAACAGATGCGCGATCGCAACGGCCGCACGCTGCTGCTCAATCCGCCGCCGCAGGTGAGGAAGGTGTTCGAGATCGTGAAGGCGGTACCGGTGGCCGAAGTGTTCGCCAGCGTCGCCGAGCTGGACCAGTACCTGGACCACATCCAGAAACAACTGACCCCGCCGCGCGACTAACCCTCGTTGTTGGCGATAAGGCCCGAGCGAAGCGTTTCCAGTTGGGCCTTGAGGCCCACCAACTGGTCGACCTCGCACCCCGTGGCGCAGAAGACGTCCATGGGGACATGGCTCGCTTCGTCGCGCAGCGCCCTGCCCTTGTCGGTCAACGTGACGATCACCTGGCGCTCGTCGCGCGTACCCCGCGTGCGCTGCACGAGACCGGCCGCCTGCAGGCGCTTGAGCAACGGCGTGAGGGTGGCCGAGTCCAGGAACAACCGCTCGCCCAGGTCGGATACCGTCATGCCGTCGCCCTCCCACAGCACGAGCATCACCAGGTATTGCGGATAGGTGAGGTCGAGCTTCGCCAGCAGCTGGCGGTAGAGCTTGCCCATCGCCAGATTGGCCGAATACAGGGCGAAGCACAGCTGCCCGTCGAGGGTGCGGGGCGCTTCGAGGCCGGGCGGGAGGGCTTTCTTGCTCATGAAAGCAATGTAGGGACGTCGATATTGCTTTGCAAGCGATTCAATTGCGCTTTTTAGTATCGGGGCCGGGCGCCTCGCGAAAACCGGGCTCAAGGCGTTGGGTTCCCGCTTGCTCGGGAACGACGAGCGGCAAGCGTTACCGTTGCGCGCATCGACCATCACGTCGCTCCTGCGCATGCGGTTTTCGCGATGCCCCACAAAGAAGCCCCGGCATTTGCCGGGGCTTTTCGTTTCATGCCTTAGCCATCCGTCACGGCCCGAACTTCTTCTCCACGCCCAGCAGGATCGACTGGTTGTCGCGGCTCGTGTTGTCCAGCTGGTTCTGGTACTCCGCGCGCAGCATCCACCCGCCGTTGGTCTGAAGCACGATGCCCGCGCCCAGCAAGGTGTGGTTGCGCGACTGCCGGTACAGCGTCGCGCGGTACAGCGGACCGTCGAGCATGTCGGCGTAGCGGATCGCGGCCTGGCTGGAGCCCTGCATGTCGTGGCCGAACTCGGCGCGTAGCTGGGGAGCCCAGATGCCATAGTCGCGCTTGGCCGACCACTGAGCCAACACACCCACCGTCGCCGTGGTGGTCTTCACCGTCTGGCCGCGATAGTCGAGTGCGTAAATGTCGTCGCCGTGTTCGGTGAAGGCATCCAGGCGCGCACGGGCCACGTCGAGCCGACCGTAGGGCGTGAACTGCATGTCGTCACCGACGTGGTTGTATCCGGCCGACATCGAAGCGAACCACTGCTTGCCGTCGCGGCTGCCGGTCACCCGGTTGCCATCGGCGGTGACGAAGCGATGCGAATCGAACGACAGCCACTGATAACCGGCCAGTGCATCGATGTAGAACGACGCGGTCGGACGATAGCTGCCGTAGAGCGCCACGTTGTAGCTGTCCACCGCGCTGCGGCTGCCGTTGTTGCCGACGTCGCTGTTGTCGTGGCCGTAGCCGACGCCCGCTCCGACCGCGAGCTTGTCGCTGAACTGCTTGTCGACGCCGAAGCTCAGGCCCGAAGTGGTGAAGTCGGTGCCGTTGTCGCTGCCGCCGACCTGGCTCTTGCCGAAGTTGACCGCGCCCCCCGTCCACACCGAGACGTCGCCCGGCAGGGTGCCGTGCTGCGACGTGGCATTGGCCGTGGAAGCGGCCGAATCGGCATCCGGCTGCACCAAGTAACGGCGACTGGCTTCGTCATGCGCACTGCGCAGGTCGGCATACGCATCCTTGCCGCGGCTCGAGCCCGCCGAAGCGATCGTGATGCCGTTGGTGAAACCGTTGGCACCGCCGCTGTGCAGCATCTCCAGACGACGCTGGAAGTTGCTGATCTGCCCCACCGCCATGCGGCGGGTAGCGTCCGCCTGTGCCGAGAGCACGCCGAGCACTTCCGGATCCTTCGACGGATCGGGACGCGGCGTGACCGTCACGGTGACGTAACCCGGCGCCGAGGTGGCGTAGGCGTTGCGCAGCGTATAGGCGATCTGCACCGTGCCGCCCGTGAAGCTGGGCGCGGCGTTGAACACCAGAGTATAGCCATCCGCCGCGCTTTCGATGCGGGTCGCACCGGCATGGGCCGGCGACACCGACACCACGTCGGCGCCGGTGAACGGGCCGCCCCGCGCACCGGCGGAGAGATTCACCCGCACATCGCGCCCCTGCAGCGCGGTGGCGGATACCGGCGGAGCGACCGGCAGCGGATTGACGGTGACCGTGACCTGGGCCGGCTGCGATGCGCCGAAAGCGTTGCTCAACGTGTAGGTGAAGGTGATGTCGCCCGAGGCGTCCTCCGCGGGCGTGTAGACGAGATCGGTGCCCTGCACCTGCACCGTACCGCTCGACGGCGCATCGACGACGGCCGCTGCGGTGAATGGACCGTTGGTCGCTCCCTCGGCGGCATGGATCGTCACCGGCTTTCCGGCAAGCACGGTAGCCTTGTGCGTCGTTACCGTGGGCACCACGCCGGGAGACACCGTCACGGTCACGGTCGCCGCATTCGACGTACCTCCCGGACCGGTGCCGGTGTACTTGAAGGTGTCGGTGCCGAAGAAGTCGTGCGCCGGCGTGTACACCGCGTTGAGGCCGTTGACCGTGGCCGTGCCGTGCGCGGGCTGCTGACTCACGGCGATGCTCGTGATCGGACCGCCGGTGTCGTTGGTCGTGACCGGCACGCTCACGTTGCCGTTCGCACCCACCGTGGCGGCGTCGTCGACCGCGACAGGCGTCGCATCGCCGACCGTGACGGTGTAGGCCTGATCGCCCGTCTCGCCGAAGCTGTCGGTCGCCCTGATCGTTATCGGGAACGAACCCGCGCCGGTCGGCGTGCCGCTGAGGACGCCCCCCGACGACAACGTCAGGCCGGCCGGGAGCGTGCCCGAGGCCACCGCATAGGCGTACGGCGCGATGCCACCGGAGGCGGCGATGGTGGTGGCCGGATAGGCGGCGCCGACCTTGCCGACCGGCAACGAGGCGGGGGTGAAGGTGAGGGCCGGGGCGATGACGGTGAAGTTGTAGCCCTTCGAGTCGGTCTGACTCGCCTGGTCGGTGACCGTCACCTGGATCGAATACGAACCCGACTGCGTGGGCGTTCCCGAGATCGTTCCGTTGTTGAATGCCAGGCCGCTGGGCAGCGCACCGCTCTCCGTGAAGGTGTACGGCTGCGCACCGCCGGCCGCCACGATGGTCTGCGCGTAGGCCACGCCACGGGTGGGTGCGGGAAGCGATGCGGTGGTGATCGTCACCGCGCCGCCCGGCACGAGGATCGTGAACGACCGGTCGACCGCGGGAGCGACCTCGTACGCGACGGAACCCGCCTGGCTCGCGCGGACCGTGCACGTGCCCGGCGCGATGCCCTGGATCTGCGTGGCGGACTTCATCTCGCAGACGTTCGTCGTCTGGCTTGCGAACGACACGGTGAGTCCCGACGTCGACGTGGCATGCAGGTCGACGAGTTCGCCGAAGTTCCTCGAACCCGGATCGTCGAACGTGATGGCCTGCCCGGCCATCGGCGTCACCGTGTTGCTCGTGCCCGAGTCGGGACCGGCACCCGCGGAACCCGTGGTGGCCGACACGGTGAAGTTGTACGGCCGCCCCAGGGTAAGACCCGTGACCGTGGCGCTCGTCGCGCCCGCTCCGACCGAGGCCGTGATGCCGTCCGGATGCGACGTCACCGTGTAGCCGGTGATCGTCGACCCGCCACTATCGGCCGGGGCCGAGAACGACACGCTGGCCGTACCGGTGACCTGCCCCGCCGCGACCGGCGTCGTCGTCGCTTGCCCGATGACGGGCGCGCCGGGCGCGATGGCGTTGACCGCGAACGTCCTCGTGACGGGCGCCGCCGCTTCGTACGGGCCACTGGCACCCAGGCTGGCCGTGATCGAACACGCCGGATCGGCCTTGACGAACGTCAGCGTGCCGCCGGACGTGATCGTGCAGACCTGTGGGGTCGTCGAGGAGAACGTCGGCTGGCGTCCCGATGCCGCCGACGCCGTCAGCGTGGGCGTGGTGCCGAAGTTCTGCGCGCCGGGGGGCGGGAACGTGATCGTGTCGGTGATCATCGGCGTCACCGCCGCCGAGGCATCGGACGCATCGCCGGTCAGGCCCGCCTGGTTCCGGGCGGTGACGGTGAAGCGGTAGCTCGTGCCGCGAGCGAGTCCGGCAACGGTGATCGGACTGCCCGCGCCGGACTGGGTGAAACCACCCTGGTCCGACGTGACGACGTATTCGGCAATGGGCGAGCCACCGTTTTCCGCTGGCGCCGAGAACGACACCACGGCCGACGCGGGATCCGACGCGGCGCCGGAGGCGGCCGTCGCCGAGACGCCGGTGGGCTTGCCCGGCGCGATCGCGGCGATCGTGATCGAGTAATTCCCGTCGCCGGTGAAACCCTGCCCGTCGGTGGCGGTGACGGTGAAGTTGAACGGTCCGCCGACAGCCGTCGTCGGCGTACCCGAGAGGACACCGCCCGCACCTAGCGCCAGGCCCGGTGGCAGGTTGCCGGTGGCTGAGAACGTGTACGAACCCGTTCCCCCGGATGCGGTAAACGTCTGCGAATACGGCTGGTGGTAGGTGCCGTTCGCCACGCTGGCCGGCGCCACCGTGATCGTCGGCCGCGCGGCGATCTGCAACGTGTAGTTCTGCGTGGCCGTCGCCGGCGTATTGTTGTTGTTCGGCGTGCTGTCCTTGACGATGACCGAGACCGGAAAGTCGCCCGACTGCGTCGGCGTGCCGCTGAAGGTGCCGGCGGATCCATCGAACGTCATGCCGCTCGGCAACGTGCCGCTCAGCGTATACGTGTAGGGCGCGACGCCGCCCGTGGTCGTCACCGTGGTGGTGGTGTAGGCACGGGTTGCCACGCCCGCGGGGAGACTGGTCGGCGCGATCGTCAGGCTGGGCGTGGCGACGGTGACGGTGAACGTCTTGTCGGCCGTTTGAGAGGACGCATCGGCAAGGTGCACGGCGATGTCGTAGACGCCCGCCGAGGTGGGCGTACCCGAGATCGTGCCGTCACCGGCGATGACGATGCCCGGCGGTGCGCCACTGGTGATCGTGTAGGTATACGGCGGCGTTCCACCCGTGGCTTGCACCTGCTGGGAGGTGGGCTGGCCGTAGGCCATCGCGTTCAGGCTGGTGGTCGAGATCGACAACGGCGGCGCCGAAATCACCACGGTGTACGACGCGATACCGGAGATACCGTTGACGTCGGTGGCACGTACGGTGAAATTGAAGGTATTCGCCGTCGTGGGCGTGCCGCTGAGCACGCCGCCCGGAGACAACGACAGACCATTGGGCAACGAACCCGCGCTGACGGAAAAGGCGTAGGGACCGGCACCGCCGGTGGCGGAGAGGGTCGTCGACGTGTAGCCCACACCGCGCGTGCCGTTGGGCACCGTCGTGGGCTGCAGCGTGATCTGCGGCTCCGCGACGTTGACGCTGAAAGACTGCTGGGCGGTGTGCGAGGCGGAATCCGTCACGCGCACGGTGAAGCTCGCGGTGCCGGTCTGGACGGTCGTGCCGGAAAGGAGGCCGCCGCTCGACAAGGTAATGCCTGGGGGCAAGGCGCCGCTGGAGATCGAAAACGTCAGCGGCGCGGTACCGCCGGTGGCTTGCACCTGCTGCGAGTAGGAAACGTTGTACGTGGGCGATGGCACGCTGGTCGTCGTAATCGTCAACGACGCGGCGCCGATGGTCACCACGAAGTTCACCGGAACGCCCTGTCCATCGGTAACGGTAAAGCTGTCGGAGGTCGCGCCGTCGCCGTTGTTTACGTAAGGCATCCCGAACGGGTTGGTGTCGGTGCCTCCGTTCGGATCGACGGTACCGTGCTGCGGCGGCGTGATGACTTGCGAAAACCCGCCCGTCGAGTCGGCGCAGTTGAAGAACACCGTCCCTCCGCTCGGAATTTGCGCGGTCTGCGTGCCGGAACAATCGGCCCATGCGTTGGACGCGACGCCGATCCATAGCAACAGCAACCACGCCAGCGCATGCGGCACACCCCTATTCCGGCGCAGCGCCTTCGCGCTACGTCCGTTCGACGACAACGGCAACATGTTTTTCCCCTGCAAGCCAGCGCGACGACTCCGACATCCGGATGACGCGATGCGCGCTGGCGTTTCTCCCCTGTGAGAAATCTTATCTTACCCCGGCGTTTTGCGCCGTCGTGTGAAAGCCGCTGATTACGTCAATTCGGCAATTCAACCGTCGTCCGCATCGGTTGGGGCATCGCTTCGCCGACAGGCTTCCATGCATCGACTGCGTTTCGACGCGTACGCCAAGGCGCAGCGAATCGGCACTTGAATTCATCTTGCCAAACCGGCAAGAGTCGGCCGCGCGTCACTCCAGCCCGCGCATCCATGGGGGAAAACGATGTCCGATCCATACCTCGGCCAGATCATGATGGCCGGCTTCAACTTCGCGCCGAGAGGGTACGCGCTCTGTAACGGGCAGACCTTGCCCATCGCGCAGAACTCGGCGTTATTCGCCTTGCTCGGCATCGCTTACGGCGGCAATGGAACCAGCAACTTCATGCTTCCGAACCTGCAGGGCCGCACGCCGGTCGGCCAGGGCCCGTTGCCGGGCGGCTCCAACTACCCCATCGGCCAATCCGCGGGCGTGGAGAACGTCGTGCTCACCGAACAGCAGATGCCGGCGCACAACCATTTCGTGATCGCCACGAACCAGGGCGCCACGATCAAGGCACCCGGCGGCAACTACTTCGCGAACAATCCGTCCGAGTTCATCTATGGCGATCCGAGCGGCCCGAAGGTGCCTCTTGCCGGAACCACCGTCGGCCCGAACGGCAGCGGTCAAGGCCACGCCAACATGCAGCCTTTCCGGACGATCAGCTTCGCCATCGCGCTGACCGGCGTGTTCCCTCCCCATCAGTCCTGACGGAATTTCCATGAGCGACCAATACGTAGGCGAGATTCGCCTTTTCGGTTTTCCGCGCATCCCGGACGGCTGGTTCGCGTGCGACGGCAGCCTGAAGTCGATCGCCCAGTACGAAGTTCTCTATGCGCTGCTGGGAACCACTTATGGCGGCGATGGGATCACGACCTTCGGCGTACCCGATCTTCGCGGACAAGTGCCGCTTCACCAGGGCAACGGCCTGGGCCTGACGCCGCGCCCCCTAGGCTCGACCGGCGGCACGCTGCAGGTGACGCTGACGTCGTCCCAGCTTCCCACCCATAGCCACCCGATGTACGCGGTCACCGCGAATGCGACGTCGGGCGCGCCGAACGGATTGATGACGGCCGCCATCGTCAACAACGCGCCGCCGCCGGCACCCGCCGACCAGTTCTACATCAACCCCGTCACGGTGCAGCCCGCGCCCATGAACGCCAACACCCTACAGGCCCAGGGCGGCAATCAGCCGCACGACAACATGATGCCGACGCTGGTGGCGAGCTTCTGCATCGCCTACCTCGGCGTCTTTCCGTCGCAGTCCTGACCCGACCAGATCATCAGAGAGAAATCGTCATGGATCCCTACATCGGTGAAATCAGGCTGTTCGGCTTCAATTACCCGACCCAGGGCTGGCTACTCTGCGCCGGGCAGATTCTTTCGATCCAGCAATACAGCGCGCTCTTCGCCCTGCTCGGCACGAACTACGGCGGCAACGGCACCACCACGTTCGCCCTGCCCAACTACTGCGGGCGCGCCCCGGCGGGCCAGGGCACCGGCCCGGGGCTTCCGCCCATGGTGCTGGGGGAAGCCGCCGGCTCCGAATCGATCACGTTGCTGAGCGCGCAGATGCCGAATCACGATCACGCCCTGAACGCCTACGTCCAGGGCACCAATCGTTTGACCGCTCCGAACTCGGGGGCGGCGCTGGGAAATTCGACCAAGGCCTCGAGCTTCATCAACGGCACGCCACCCCTCAACAGCATGTTCGCGCCGCAGACGATCGGTGCCACAGGCGGCACCCTGCCGCATGAGAATCGACAGCCGTATCTCGTACTGAATTACTGCATCGCCACCGAGGGCGTTTTTCCGTCGTTTTCGTGAACGGCCCATGGACGCCGTTTCCTCCATGCACGGGGTCGGTCTCCGACCTCGTGCCGGATGGCCTCGACCTGCGGCGGGCGACGGATAGCGATGTGGCGTTCCTGAGGCGTCTCTACGCGGACTCCCGAGCCGGCGAACTCGCGATCGTGCCATGGCCCGAAGCGGTGCTTGACGCCTTCCTGGATTCCCAGTTCGCGCTCCAGCATCGGCACTATGTGACGCACTTCGCCCGGGCGGATTTCTTCATCGTCGAACGACAGGGCGTTCCCGTGGGAAGGTTCTACGTCGACGATCGCGACGACCATCGCCACGTGATCGATATCAGCCTGTGCATCGGCGACCAGGGAAAGGGACACGGCACACGCCTCATGCAGGCGCTGATGTCACGGGCCGCGCGCGCCCGGCAGAGCGTGACGTTGCAGGTGAGTCAGGCCAATCACCACGCGCAGGCCTTCTATCGGCGACTCGGTTTTCAGGTGATCGGCGAAAACGGTTCGCACCTCGCGATGCAGTGGATCAGTTGAACACCGCCTGGTAGAGAAAGCCGTCGCGGTCTCGTGCGACCGGCACGAGGAAGATGCCGAAATCGCCCAGGGTCGAGCCGTTCATGGCGTAGATGCGCTGGGGAAACACGACGGCTGCTTCATGGCGGAAGACCAGCGAGAATGGCTCGCGGACCATGCCGGGCACCTGGCGGCCAGGCAGCCGAACGGCCTCGACCAGGGTGAACGAGGCGGCCTGCCCTTCGACGTCGACCGAGAATGCGTCGCCGATCCGTCCGGCGAAATCGGAAAGCTGCAGGAAGCGCATGAGTCGTCATTCCCCGATACGAACCCCGAGCATGCCGCGTCCGGGATGGCGGTTCAAGCGCGCGGTGACAGCCTGAAGACGCTGTCGATCTCCACCGGAATACCCATCGGCAGCGTATGCACGCCGAGCGCGCTGCGGGCCGGAAGACGGTCTGCGCCAAACACGTCACGCAGGAGGTCGCTTGCACCGTCGGCGATCGCGGGATGTTGCGTGAAGCCGTCGATGGCGCGCACGTAGACGGTCAGGCGCGTGCAGCGTTCGACGCGATCGAGGCCGACCGCGTCATGCAGGCAGGAGAGGATCATCAGCATCGTGATCCGCGCGGCGTCGTAACCTTCCGCCAGCGACAACTCGGCCGATACGCGCCCCTTGACCGGCTTGCCGTCGATGAAAGGTCCCAGGCCGGAGACGTAGGCCGTGTCGCCGTCGACGGAGACGACGCGGTACGAACCCAACGCGGCGAGGGGCGGCGGCAACACGATGCCGAGGGCGGTGAGGCGTTCGATCATGACGCGCGGCTCCTTCATGGGAGCCATCACGCTACGCCCGCACGCGCCGGGCTTCTTGACCGATCGAAACGAGAAGGCCCCGGGATCGCCGGGGCCTTTCGATGGGATGTCGGTCAGACGTTGAAGCGGAAGTGCAGTACGTCGCCTTCCTTGACGAGGTATTCCTTGCCTTCGAGGCGGAGGCGACCGGCTTCCTTCGCGCCCTGTTCGCCCTTGAACTTGATGTAGTCGTCGTAGGCCACCGTTTCGGCGCGGATGAAGCCGCGCTCGAAATCGGTGTGGATGACGCCTGCCGCCTGCGGCGCGGTGGAACCGGCGCGGACCTGCCATGCGCGCACTTCCTGCACGCCGGCGGTGAAGTAGGTCTGCAGGCCGAGCAGTTTGTAACCGGCGCGGATCACGCGATTGAGACCGGGCTCGTCCAGGCCGAGGTCCTTCAGGAACTCGTCGCGATCGGCGTCCTCGAGCTGGGCGAGTTCTTCCTCGATGGCGGCGCATACCGGCACCACCTCGGCACCCTCTTCCTGCGCGCGGGCGCGCACGGCGTCGAGGTGCGGGTTGTTCTCGAAGCCGTCTTCCGCCACGTTGGCGATGTACATGATCGGCTTGAGCGTGATGAGGAACATGTCGCGGACGAGGGCTTTCTCTTCCGCGTCGAGGCCGGCGGTGCGCGCCGACTTGCCCTGGTCGAGCACCTTGGCGAGCTTCTCGAGCACGGGTTTGCGGGCCAGGGCGTCCTTGTCGTTGGCCTTGGCTGCACGCGTGGCGCGATCCAACGCCTTCAGCACGGACTCGAGGTCGGCCAGCGCCAGCTCGGTGTCGATGGTTTCGATGTCGGCGATGGGATCGACCTTGTTCGCCACGTGGATGACGTTGCCGTCTTCGAAGCAGCGCACCACGTGGGCGATGGCGTCGGTTTCGCGGATGTGCGCGAGGAACTTGTTGCCCAGGCCCTCCCCCTTCGACGCGCCGGCCACGAGGCCCGCGATGTCGACGAATTCCATGGTGGTGGGAATGATGCGCTGGGGCTTCACGATGGCCGCCAGCTCGTTCAGGCGCGGATCGGGCACGGGCACGATGCCGGTGTTCGGCTCGATGGTGCAGAACGGGAAGTTGGCCGCCGCGATGCCGGCCTTGGTCAGCGCGTTGAAGAGGGTGGACTTGCCGACGTTAGGCAGACCGACGATGCCGCATTTGATGCCCATGGGCGATGCTCTCGATGATGTCGCGATGTGGGTGGCTTACCGAGCATCGCCCCGTAAGTCGGGCCTACGGCCCTGTGAGTCGGCCGCTTTGCGGCCTGTGAACCGTGGGCGTCGCAAGGAACCTCTGCGCCACTCCCTTACGGTTCGCTGTTCACGCAGCCGTATGCAAGCGCTTCATGGCTTCCTCGAACTTGCCCGACAGCGCGAGGGGCAGCACGTCGAACGCGCGCCCGAGGCCGATCATGATGGCCTCTTCGTCGGCGGCGCTGGGACGTCCGAGCACCCAGGGCGTGACCTTGTCCTTGTGCCCGGGATGGCCGATGCCGACCCGCAGGCGGTGGAACTTGCCGTGGCCCAGGTGGGCCATGATGTCGCGCAGTCCGTTCTGGCCGCCGTGGCCGCCGTCGAACTTCATGCGCACGGTGCCCGGAGGCAGGTCGAGCTCGTCGTGGGCGACGAGGCACTCCTCCGGGGCGATTTTGTAGTAGCGCAGCGCCGAGGCGACGGCGATGCCGCTCTTGTTCATGAAGGTGGCCGGCTTGAGCAGCCAGACCGCTTCGCCGCCGAGGCGGATCTTGCAGGTTTCGCCGTGCAGCTTGCCGTCGAACGACCAGCGCTCGCCCTGGTCGAGGGCCAAGGCATCGACGCACCAGAACCCGGCATTGTGCCGGGTTCTGACGTATTCGGCCCCGGGGTTACCGAGGCCGACGATGAGACGTAGTGAAGCCATGCTTGCAAACGGAACCTGTGTGGGAGCCGCCTCGGCGGCCATGGAGCGGGGTCACCGCTTCGTTGGCGTTTCGCCGATGAATCGGCTCCCACAGGGTGCCGATTACTTCTTCTCTTCGGCCGGGGCGTCGCCGCCTTCGGCGGTCGGATCGACTTCTTCCTGGATCGAGGCCACGGTGACGACGGCGACGTCGTGCTCCTTGCCCAGGCCCAGCTCCGGCACTTCCACGCCCTTCGGGAGCTTGAGGTCCGAAAGGTGGATGATGTCGCCGGCCTTGAGGTCGGCCAGGTCGATTTCGATGAACTCCGGGAGATCCTTCGGCAGGCAGGAGACCGTCACTTCCGTGAGGTTGTGCGAGATCACCAGACCGGCGGTCTTGCCGGCCGGGGACTTCTCCTGGTTCAGGAAGTGCAGCGGCACGGCGACGCGAACGGCTTCGTTCTCGTTCACGCGCTGGAAGTCCATGTGCAGCATGAGCTGCTTGAACGGATGCTTCTGCCAGTCCTTGATGAGGACGCTCTGCTTCTTGCCGTCGACGGTCAGTTCGATCACCGACGAGTAGAACGACTCGAAACGCGAGCCGAGCAGGATGTCGTTGTGAAGGACCTGGATCGCCTGCGGGGCTTCGCCCGCGCCATAGACGATCGCCGGCACGTAGCCCGCCGTACGAAGGCGGCGGCTCGCACCCTTCCCTTCGATCTTGCGGCTCGTGGCCGTGAGCTGATGATTGGTAGCCATTGGTGTTGCCTCAAGTGAAACCGCCTCGCGGCGGTGGGTAAAGGACTCCCCCGCGACCAGGGGAGCCCGAAAAACGATGGATCAGTCGATGTAGAGCGAGCTCACCGACTCGCCGAAGGCGATGCGGCGGATCGTCTCCGCGAGCAGTTCCGCGACCGACAACTGGCGGATTTTCGCACAGTTACGGGCGTTGTCGCGCAACGGCAGCGTATTGGTGACCACCAGCTCGTCGAGCTGGGAGTGCTCCAGGTTGTCGATCGCGGCGCCCGAGAGCACCGGGTGGACGCAGTAGGCCACCACCTTGCGGGCGCCCTTCTCCTTCAGGGCGGCCGCGGCGGCGCAGAGAGTGCCGGCGGTGTCGACGATGTCGTCGACCAGCACGCAGGTCTTACCCTCCACCTCGCCGATGATGTTCATCACCGTGGCCACGTTGGCGCGCGGGCGGCGCTTGTCGATGATGGCCAGGTCGGCGTCGTCCAGGCGCTTGGCGAGCGCACGCGCACGCACCACGCCACCGACGTCGGGACTGACCACGATCAGGTCGTCCATGCTGTGGTGGCGCCAGATGTCGGCCAGCAGCACCGGCGAGGCGTACACGTTGTCGACCGGGATGTCGAAGAAGCCCTGGATCTGGTCGGCGTGCAGGTCGATCGTGAGCACGCGGTCGGCACCGGCCGTGGCGATCATCTTGGCGGCCAGCTTCGCCGTGATCGGCACGCGGGCCGAGCGTGGACGGCGATCCTGGCGGGCGTAGCCGAAGTACGGCATCACCGCGGTGACCGTGCCGGCCGAGGCGCGCTTGAGCGCATCCACCAGCACCAGCAGGTCGAACAGGTTTTCCGCGCTGGGCGCGCCCGTCGGCTGGATGACGAAGACTTCCTGCTTGCGGACGTTCTCCTCGATTTCGACCTGCGCCTCGCCATCGCTGAAGCGGCCCACGAGGGCCTTGCCCAGGGGGATGCCCAGGCGGGCGGCGACGTCGTCGGCGAGCGCGCGGTGCGCATTGCCGCTGAACAGCATCGGGGTGGACGTATCCACGAGGGGTGCTCCTGGCGAGATGGGATGGATCGGCTTGCCACCGAAAACGGTGGCTGGGGCGGCAGGATTCGAACCTGCGCATGCGGGAATCAAAATCCCGTGCCTTAACCAGCTTGGCGACGCCCCAACAATTCTTGGCTTTGCCGCGGCCCGCGGCCCTTCCCGTCTTACGACTCGATCAACCGGGTTTCGATCCGCCCCCGCGCCATCAGTAGCGGCGAAGGATCGACACCTGCCGCCACGTGGGCGGTGAGGCCTCGTGGACAGCGCGAGGCGATCGCAAGCGCCGCCTCGTGGGTTTTCGTTTCCAGGAAGACGCAGCCGCCGCTGCCGGACAACCGCGCGCGGCCGAAGCCCGCCAACCAGTCCAGCGCCGCCGCCACGCGCGGATGACGCGCGCGAACCACGGGCTCGAAGGCGTTCTCCGCCGAATCCCCGGAAACAAAGGACGAAATTGTCGCCCGAGGGGCATGTCGTGTCAATTCGGCGGCGGCGAACAAGGCCGCCGTGGGGACGTGTTCGTGGGGATCCACCACCACGTACCAGCGCCGGGGGAGCCGCAGGTGGCTGAGTACCTCGCCCACGCCCTCGGCCCAGGCCGAACGGCCGCGCACGAAGACCGGCACGTCGGCGCCGAGGCGCAGGCCCAGCGCGGCCAGGGCGTCCTCGTCCAGGCCGGTGCGCCAGAGGATGTTGAGGCCCACGAGCACGCTGGCCGCGTCGGAGCTGCCTCCGCCCAGGCCGCCACCCATGGGAATGCGCTTGGACACTTCGATGTCCGCCCCGAGCGGCGTGCCGGTGGCCTCGGCCAGCAGGCGGGCGGCACGCACGGTGAGATCGCTGTCCTCCGGCACGCCGGGGATGTCCTGGGGACGGGTAATGACGCCATCGGTGCGCACCCGCAAGCGCACTTCGTCGCCCCAGTCGAGCAGGCGGAACACGGTCTGCAGCTCGTGGTAGCCGTCGGCGCGGCGGTCGACGATGCGCAGGAACAGGTTGAGCTTCGCCGGCGCGGGCCAGGCGCTCCAGTCGCCGGTGGCCAGGGGGGCCAACGGGCGGCTCATGAAGACGCGCAGGTGGTCCGGAAAACCGTTCTCGCGGTCGCGGGCGAGTGCCTGGGCGAATTCCGGCGCGTGCTTGTCGGCCGCGACGAAGCCGTGTTTCGCGTAGAAAGGGGCGTTCCAGGGCACATCGGTAAGGGTGCCGAGGTCGACGCGGCGATAGCCCGCCTCCCGTGCCCAGGCACAGGCCTTCTCGACCAGGGCCGCCCCGATGCCGCGCCCGCCGAATTCGGGAAGCACGTCGATCTCGGCGATGCCGACCACGCCCGGGGCAAGATCTGCCGCATCGAGGCAGACGAAGCCGACCGGCTCGTCGTCGACCAGCGCCACCCAGACCAGTCCGCGCGCGATGAGCGCATGCACCACCTCGACCGGCAGCGACATCGAGGAATACGACGGCCACGCCGCGTGCCCACGGAACAGCCCGACGGCCGCGCGCTCGATGGCGCACAGCCGCTCGGCGTGGTCGGCCCGGGCGCGGGTGATGGTGTAGTGCATCGCGTGGCCTGTCGGCGAAATCGGCGGAGTATAGCGAAGGGTGGCCCACACCTTCGGCAGCCGCCTCAGCGGCCGAGCTGCCAGTCTTCGATGGAGAGGCGGACCTTGAACGGCGCCTTTTCGGCGAACACCCTCGACGGCATCGCCGGTTGGCGCATGGCATCCCACTGCTTGTAGTCGACCGTCCAGCCGTCCTGCACGAGGCGCGACGGCAAGCGATCGGCACCGAAGGCGATGTCGGCCGGGCCGGCGTCGGCACGCAGGCCGAGCACCCAGCGTTTCAGTTCGGCCATCGGAATCTGCCAGCCGACGGCCTGGGCCATCAGGCTCTCGGCATCCGCGCCGTGGCGGGTGCCACCCTCGAGGCCTTCGAGGTCGGCGCCGTCCGGGCCGCCGACGAGGCGGAAGCTACGGCCGGTGACGGGGGCGCGCACGGTGAATTCGTACCGCTCGCCGTCCTGCCGCCAGGTGAGGCTGCCGGAGCCGGAGTCCTTGCCGTCGGATACGGAGAGGCGGCCTTGCAGCGTCCAGTGGTCGGTGTCGGCGAGGCTGCGTTCGCGTTGTTCCTGCAGGCCGAGGGTGACGGCGTCGCCCGGCTGGCGGACGGGGGCGCGGGTGGTGGCGCAGGCGGTGAGGAGCAGGAGCGGCACGGCCGCAAGGGCATGTTTCAGACGCAGCATTCGGGGTTTCCGGAGGGTTCGCTTCGCAGGAGTCGCGGACCCTGTCCGCGATGGAGTGCCTCACGGCTTGAATTTCTGCTCGGTCTTCGCGAGCGAGGCGTTCTTCGGGTCGAGGCGGCGCACCTCGTTGAGTACCTTGCGGGCTTCGTCGTGCTCACCGCGCGACCACAGCACTTCGGCCAGATGTACGCCGATGTCGCCGTCCTTGCGTTGCGACCACGCGCCGCGCAGCGTGCTTTCGGCCTGGTCGAGCTGGCCCTGGCGGAATTGCAGCCACCCCCAGGAATCGGCCACGGACGGATCATCCGGGCGCGCCGTGCGTGCGGCCTGGATCAGCGCCTGCGCCTCGGCAAGGTCGCGCCCGGCATCGGCCAACGTGTAGCCCAGCGCATTGCTGGCCTCGATGTCGCCCGGCTTGATCTCCAGCACCTTGCGCAGGTCGGCCACGGCGAGGTCGATCTTGCCGGCCTCGGCATAGGCCAACCCGCGCCCGTAGAGCATCTCCGGATCGTCGGCCTTCACCCGCAGGGCCTTGTCGTAGGACGAAGCGGCGTCATCGTAGCGACCGCTGTCCATGTACAGCTCGGCGTCCACCGCGAAGGCCTTGCGCAGCGCGTCGGGGCGATCGGCGTAGGCGGTCTCCAGATCGGCCACCACCTCGTGGGCCTCGTCGTTCTTGCCCTGCTGGTGCAGTACCACGGCGCTGCGCACCGACGCGTCGAAATCGCGGGGGTCGTCCTCGCCCACGGCGGCGTACCAGTCGAGGGCATCTTCAGGCTTGCCGAGGATCTCCGCGAGCTGGCCCAGGGTGAAGGCATTGGCGGTCTGCACGTCGTCGGGCTGGCGCTGGATTTCGTCGTAGAGACGGCGCAGCGCGGCCTTGTCGTTGGCGTGCGCGGCCAGGCCCAGGCGCATGGTGTAGGTATCCGGATTCTGCGTACCCGTGGCGAGCACCTTCGCCGCCCCCTTTTCGTCGCCGCCCTGGACGAGCAGCGTGGCGTAGGCCAGGCGAAGGCGCGGGTTCTTGGGATCCTTGGCCACCGCCTTGGCGAAAAGCTTCTGCGCGCCCGCCTTGTCGCCGGCGCGGAAGGCCTGCTGGGCGGACCACGCGTAGGTGTCGCCGTCGTGGAAGCGGGCCACGGCCGCCTCGCCGATCACCTTGGCGTAGTCGTGGCGGCCGAAGGACTCGCCCAGGCCGCTCATGGCGAGCCAGGCCGAGGAATCGTTGGGCAGGCGCTGCGGCGTGGCGATTTTCTCGAGCAGTTGCCCTGCCTGCGCCGGATCGCGCGCCAGGGCCAGGGTGCGGCCGAACTCGCGCCAGGCGTCGGGATCGCCCGTGGCGACCATGGCCTCGAGCTGCCGCCCGGCTTCGGGCGTGTCGCCCCGGTCCAGTGCCATGCGGGCACGCCCTTCGGCGAGATCGAGGGGCTTGGCACCCAGCTTGGCCCAGCGATCCAGGGCCTTGCCCGCGAGATCCTGGTCGTGCACGGCAAGGGCCAGTTCAGTGGCCCTTGCCGCCACCGTGGCGTCGGAACTCAGCTGGCTGGCGTTGCCGTAAGCCGTCGCGGCGGCCTTGAGATCGTTGTGGGCGATGGCGAAATCGCCCGCCAGCAACTGGGCCTGGAGGTCGCGCTCGGGCGGCACGATCGCTACATGCAGGCGGTCGAGCGGCTGCACGCCCGTGCGTAGCGCCTCGGGGGCTTCGGGTTTCGTCGCCGTGGCGGCGCAACCGGCCAGGCCGGTCCCCAGCACACACAGGACCACAAAATGCCGCACTCGCTTGAACTTGGACCGACCGCTCAGCACACTAGTCTCCGTCGTTTTCCCACAGGCTCCGTCGTAGGATGCGGAAGCCTTGTGTGCGCACAATGCGCCCTTAGCTTAGCCGACGCCACCGACACCGACCCAAGCCCGTCATGCCACTCATCGCCCTCGGGCTCAATCACCTCACCGCGCCGGTCAGCCTGCGCGAGCAGGTGGCATTCGACGCCACGGTGGCCACCGAGGCGCTGGGCGACCTCACCCGCCAACCCGGGGTCGAGGAGGCGATGATCCTCTCCACCTGCAACCGCACCGAGCTGTACTGCAGCGTGGTCGATGGCGCCGAGGGCGTGCCGGGGCAATGGCTGTCCCGGCAACACCGATTGACCCCACAACGTCTCGACGAGTTCCTCTACCGCCACGACGAACAGGATGCCGTCCGCCACATGTTCCGCGTGGCGACGGGGCTGGATTCCATGGTGCTGGGCGAGCCGCAGATCCTCGGCCAGGTGAAGGACGCCTACCAGCAGGCCCGCAGCGCGCAGACCCTGCGCGCGCCCATGGAACGGCTGCTCCAGCACACCTTCGCCGTGGCCAAGCGCGTGCGCACCGACACCCGCATCGGCGCGCACACCGTGTCGGTGGCCTATACGGCCGTGCGCCTCGCCGAGCAGGTGTTCACCGACCTGCGCCAGGCGTGCGTGCTGCTGATCGGGGCCGGAGAGACCGTCGAGCTGGCCGCCCGCCATCTCGCCGACAAGAACGTGCGACGCCTGCTCGTCGCCAACCGCACCCTCGAGAACGCCCAGGAGCTGGCCGGCCGCTACGGCGGCTATGCCATCGCCCTGGCCGACCTGCCCCGTCACCTGGCCGAGGCCGACATCGTCATCAGCTCCACCGCGTCGCGCCAGCCCGTGGTGACCAAGTCCATGGTGACGGCCGCCATCGCCGAGCGCCGCCGTCGCCCGATGTTCATGGTGGACATCGCCGTGCCACGCGATATCGAGCCGGAAGTGGCCCAGCTGAACGACGTGTACCTCTACGGCATCGACGACCTCCGGCAGGTGATCGACGAGAACCGCCGCTCGCGCGAGCTGGCCGCCCGCGAAGCGGATGCCATCATCGATCTGCAGGTGGAGCGGTACATGTCGTGGCGCCGCGCCCTCACCCTGCGCAACCCCGCCGTGGACATGCGCACGGCGGCCGAGGCCCAGCGCGACGAGGTGCTGGCCAAGGCCCAGGCCATGCTGGCCCGCGGCCGCACGGCCGAGGAGGCGCTGGCCTTCCTCGCCAACACGCTCACCAACAAACTCCTGCATACGCCCAGCGCCCGCCTGCGCGATGCCGCCCTCTCGGGCGACCTCGACCTCCTTCACGCCGCCGGTCGCCTCTACGGACTGGACCCGAACGACGAGGTTTCCGCATGATGTGCGGCTAGCCGCCCTTCGTGCACGCCATGACCCCCTCGATCCGCCGCAAACTCGAAGCCCTCGCCGAACGCCACGAAGAAGTCGGCCTGCTGCTAGCACAGCCGGACGTGCTCGCCGATGGCAACCGCTTCCGCGAACTGTCGCGCGAATACGCCCAGCTCGAGCCGGTGGCGGCGTCGCTCAAGGAGCACGACGCCGCCGAGCGCGAACTGGCGGACACCCGCGCCATGCTCGACGATCCCGACATGCGCGAGATGGCGGCCGACGACATCGAGCGCATCGAAACCCGCCTGGCGGAACTCGATGGCGAATTGCAGATCCTCCTGCTGCCGAAGGACCCCCGCGACGAGGGCAACCTCTTCCTTGAAGTGCGCGCGGGCACCGGCGGCGACGAGGCCGCGATCTTCGCCGGCGACCTTTTCCGCATGTACGCACGCTATGCCGAACGCCAGCGCTGGCACGTGGAAATCCTCAACGCCAACGACGGCGAGCACGGCGGCTACAAGGAAATCGTGGCACGCATCGAGGGCCGCGGGGCCTACTCCAAACTCAAGTTCGAATCGGGTACGCACCGGGTGCAGCGCGTTCCGGAAACCGAATCGCAGGGCCGCATCCACACCTCGGCCGCCACCGTGGCGATCCTGCCCGAACAGGACGAAGTGGACGATATCGAGATCCGCGACGCCGACCTGAAGGTGGATACCTTCCGGGCCTCGGGCGCGGGCGGCCAGCACGTGAACAAGACCGACTCGGCCATCCGCATCACCCACCTGCCCACCGGCACCGTGGTCGAATGTCAGGACGAACGCAGCCAGCACAAGAACCGCGCCCGCGCGATGAGCCTGCTCAAGGCCCGCCTTCTCGACGCCGAGCGCAGCAAGCAGAGCGCGGCGCAGGCCGAATCACGGCGCCTGCAGGTGGGCTCGGGCGACCGTAGCCAACGCATCCGCACCTACAATTTCCCCCAGGGGCGGATCACCGACCATCGCATCAACCTCACGCTATACCGGCTGACCGAGGTGATGCAGGGCGATCTGGACGAATTGATCGATACGCTCACCCGTGAGCACCAGGCGGATGAGTTGCAGACGCTGACCGCGGCTGGATAGCTCTTGCGTCGTCCCCATCGCGGGCAGGGTCCGCTCCCACCCTTCGGCATGAACGTTTGCTGCGAAGGATGGGAGCGGACCCTGTCCGCGATGGGGCATAGTAAGGCCTTTCCCGAAGGAGGCTTTCCGTGGGCAAGAAGAAGAAATACGAACACGAGCTCGAGGCCCTGCAGATCGAACTCGTGGGCCTCACGCGTTGGTTGCGCCAGACCGGCAAGCGCATGGTGGTGATCCTCGAGGGCCGCGACGCCGCCGGCAAGGGCGGCACCATCAAGGCCATCATCGACAAGCTCGACACGCGCGCCGCACGCGTGGTGGCCTTGGGCAAGCCTTCCCAGGCCGAGGAAGGCCAGTGGTATTTCCAACGCTACGTGCCGCACCTGCCCTCGGCGGGCGAGCTCGTGCTGTTCGACCGCAGCTGGTACAACCGCGCGGTGGTGGAGCCGGCGATGGGTTTCTGCACGCCCGAACAGTACGAAGCTTTCATGGCCGCCTGTCCGACCTTCGAGAAACTGCTCACCGACGACGGCATCCTGCTGTTCAAGTACTGGCTCACCGTCGACCAGGCCGTCCAGGAAGAACGCTTCGCCGAGCGTGCCGACGATCCGCTGAAGCGCTGGAAGCTCTCGCCGGTGGACCTCAAGGGCCGCGAAAAATACGCTCAGATGGGTAAGCTGCGCGACGTGATGATCGAACGAACGCACGCCAAGCATGCGCCCTGGTTCATCGCCGACTACAACGACCAGAAAACCGGCCGGCTGAACCTCATCCGCCATCTGCTCGACCAATTGCCCGACACGCTCTGCCCCGAGAGCGAGATCGAGCTGCCGCCGCTCGAGGGCAAGCCGAAGAAGGACAAGGTGGAGGTCAAGGCCGAGAAGGTGCCGAAGGCCTACTGACGCACCATCGCCGCACGCCGTGGGAGCGGCCGCTTCGGCAGCCGCCCCAGCCGCGACAGGCGCAGCCACTGGCGCAACGCGAGCAGGCCGCCCGCACTCTCGATCATCGCCGCGGGCACCCACATGATCACGCCGCCGATCAATTGCCCGGTGAGCACGTTCATGGTGAACGCCCGGCCGCAGATCTCGAAGATCGGATACAGGTCGGTGCGCGAAAAGGTGACGATGGCACCGGCGACGATCTGCGGCGTCATCGTGAATGCCGGAGAAAGCACGCGGATACCGGGCGACATGCGCCCCGGCGGTTTCGGACGGTGATCGAGCACCAGCCACCAGTAAGCCAGTCCCGAGGCGATCATCGACCAGTTCATGGCCCGGTAGATGCGCCAGTCGAGCATGGCCAGCGTCTGCATGTCGGGGATGAGCCAGACGAGGATGAGCGCCACGAAGCTCAGCGTGACGAAGGCCGGGTTGAGCAGCACCGCCGCGCAGATCCGCGCCGCCCCGGTGTTTCCCGCGCGTCGCAGGCGCACGCGCAGGGCCAGCGGCAAACCCGCGCGCAACGCCGTGCCCGGGTACGACGCCACGATCAGGAGCGGTGCCAGGTGATGCAGCAGCACCTGCTGGATGCGGTGCATGAAGAACTCGTGCTCCGCGAAGTAATCGAAGTACGTGTGCAACGTACCGTAGACCAGCGCCATGCCGACCCAGAAGGCAAGGCGACGTCCCGGCGGCACGCGCAGGCGCCGCGAACCGCCCGCATAGAGAAAGGCGGCGGCCAGGAAGCAGGCGAGGAACACCCAGGAAAATTCCCAGGGCACGATCCACTTCATCACGCCGCCCGTCATCGCTACACCGCGCGCCGGCCACGCCGCGAGCGGCGCCACCCGTAGATGAGCCCCGCCAGCGCCACCAGGCCCGGCACCAGCACGATGTTGATGAACTTCAGGCGCAGACCGAGCGCGTCGATCTCCGCGTTCAACTGGTGCTGCACGTCGCGCAGCTCCTTGCCGATGGCGAGCTTGCGCTGGAGGTATTTCTCGACCTCGCGACGCTGCTCGGCCGTGGTGGTGCCGCCGCCGTTGCCCTTGGCGGGCTGCAATTCCGCGAGGCGGCGCTGGGTGTCGTAGAGCTCGGTTTCCAGCTCACGCTTCTTGACGAGGAACTTGCGATCGGCCGCGGCCTGCAACGAACGCACCTTCGTGAACGGACGCTGCAGGTTGGCCCGGCCGCGAATCGACAACAGCGCGCTCGAACCACCCATGTTATCGACGATGTTCGCGACGAAGTCGCCGTTGTTGGCGAAAGGTGTGAGCTGTTGCTGGCCCAGCAGCGGCTGGACGTCGATCCACAGGCGATCGGACAACATGTCGGTATCGGCCACCAGCATGATGTCGCCGACCGAAGCGGCCACGTCGAGGTGGCCCGGCCCCTTCCGCTCCGGGAACGCGGTATGGAAGACGTCGCGCAGGCGCGCGGCGAGCACATAGCGCTCGTGCGTCGGCTGATAGTTGTCCAGGAGCGTCGACGGGTCGCCCGCGGCGTCGCGCACGCGTTGTGCGGGCACCACGGTCGCTTCGTCGGAGGTCTGCACCAACGGCAGCAGGCGGGCCTTCGTATCGGCCGCCAGGTCGAAGAAACCCGCCGAGGAAAAGTTCACCCGCTGCAGGCTCGCCGTGACCACGTCGTCATGGTTGAGGTCCTGCGAGCCGAGGCCGAGCATCGCCGGGTGCGCCACGGTGTTGCCGTTGAGCTCGATGGTGAGGGCCTGCGAACGGTCGAGTACCACCTTCGTCGGATCGTAGACCACGCCCCATGTCTCGAAGAGCCGGCGCAGGTCCGAATCGTGGTCGTCGACCACGCCGTGCGAGTCCACGAGCGGCGCACTGTCCATCTCCGAATCCGGGTCGACGAACACCACGAGGCGGCCACCGCGCAATACGTACTGGTCGATGGCGTAGAGCGCGTCGTCGGACAGCTTTTTCGGATGGATGAGCAACAGCAGCTTGATCGACGGATCGATGCGCGTCAGCCCGGCCGGATCGATCGATACCACGTCGGCCAGTTGGTCGAGCTGGTGCACCACGGTCCAGGCCGGCTCGCCGATCACGAGGTTGCCCTCCACCGGCAGCGAACTGACGATGCCCAGGCGCGGTTTTTTCGGCATGCCCAGCTCGTAGAGCAGCTTCGCGATGTCGTACTCGACGAAGGCCTCGCGCGCCGGATCGAAGAACGGGATCGACTGCGGCGGCACCCCGCCCTGCCCGCCCGTGCCCACGAGACCGAAGAACACCCGTTCGCCGTTGCTGCCGCCGGTGGCCGGCGTGAGGCCATAGCTCTGCGCGGCGTCCTCGTCGTCGGAATACGGCACCGGGTCGATGACCCTCAGGCGGATGCGGCCATGGGCGCGAACGGCGATCTCGCGCAGCATTTCGTGCACGCGCTGCTCGTAGCTTCGCAGCTGGGGGAGGTCGCGGGTGGCGTGCTCGGAGAAATACAGCGTGACGGTCACGGGCTCGCGAAGCTCGTCGACGATCTTCAGCGTACCCGGGGTGAGCGTGTAGATGCGGTCGGAGGTGAGGTCGATGCGCGCCGTGCGCAGCGACATGGAGCTGAGCCCGACCGTCGCCATGAACAGCAGCGCGATGCCGGCCAACGCCAGCCGCAGGAGAAACGAGCGGGAAAGGTGCGGCTTGCGCATGGCGTCAGCGCGTCCTCTTCAGGTCGAGCACGACGACGCTCGCCGCGAGCCACGCCACGATGGTCGCGAAGAAATAGACCAGGTCGCGCAGATCGAGCACGCCGCGCGCGATGGCGCCGGCGTGGCGCGAAAGGCTCAACTGGCCCATCGCGCCGATCAGCTTCGGCGGCACGGTGTCCTGCAGGAAATCGAGCACCTGCGGCTGGCCCACGAGCAGCAGCAGGAAACACACCGACGCGGTGAGGATGAACGCCACGATCTGGCTGCGCGTCACCGTCGACATGCACACGCCGATCGAAAGAAACGCGCCGGCCATCAGCCAGCTTCCCACGTAGCCCGCCAGGATCACGCCGTTGTCGGGATCGCCGAGGTAGTTCACCGTGATCCAGATGGGAAAGGTCAGGGCGAGGCAGATGCCGATGAACGCCCAGGCGGCGAGGAACTTGCCCAGCACCGCCTGGGAAATCGTCACCGGGAGCGAGAACAGCAGTTCGAGCGTGCCGGACGCCCGCTCCTCGGCCCACATGGACATCGTCGCCGCCGGCACGAGCACCAGGTAGAGCCATGCGTGCATGTCGAAGAAGGGCTGCAGGTCGGCCAGCCCGCGATCGTAGAAACCGCCCGTGTAGAACGTGAGCAATCCCGCCATCACGAGGAAGATCACCATGAAGACGTACGCCACCGGCGTGACGAAATAGCTCCACAGCTCGCGGCGCGCGATCGCCGTCACGGCACTCATGCGTTGCCTCCCCGCGGAACGGTGGTGATCTGCCGGAACACCTCGTCGAGTCGGCCGCGCTCGAGCTGGATCTCCGACACCTCGAGGTTCTGCGTGCGCAGGAGCGCCTGCACGTCGTCGAGGATGGGCTGGCCGGGGCGGGGAAAGACCGTGACGCGACCGTCGAGCGGATCGACCTCCACCATCGATACGCCCGGGATGCGCGCCAGCATTTCGCGCGACACGCCGCTACCCGCCGCGCTGAACGAGACGGCGCCGTGGTAGCGCGAACGCGCCTCGAGTTCGGCGGGCGTGGCGTCGGCCAGCAGCTTGCCGTTGGCGATGATCGCCACGCGGTTGCACAAGGCGTGCACCTCTTCCAGCAGGTGGGTGGAAATCAGGATCGTGCGTTCGCGCGCCATGGCATCGATGAGCATGCGCACGGAATGCTTCTGGTTGGGATCGAGGCCGTCGGTCGGTTCGTCGAGCATCAGCACGGGGGGATCGTGCAGGATGGCCTGGGCAAGGCCCACGCGACGACGCAGGCCCTTGGAGAGCGTACCGATGGTCTGCTCCAGGACTTCGTCGAGTTCCAGCCGCATCACCACCTCGTCGAAGCGGCGATAGGCGATGTCACGCTCCAGGCCCCGTACGCGAACCATGAACGCGAGGAATTCGCGGACGGTCATTTCGCCGTAGCTCGGCGCGCCCTCGGGCAGGTAGCCGAGCGCTCGCTTGGCCGCCAGCGGCTCCTTGCGCACGTCATGGCCGCAGACGCGGGCCGTGCCGGAGGTGGGCGTGAGAAAGCCGGCGATCATGCGCATGGCGGTGGATTTGCCTGCCCCGTTGGGGCCCAGCAGGCCCAGCACCTGGCCAGGCTCGGCACGCAGGGTCAGGGCATCGACCGCGGTCAGCGGGCCGTAGCAGCGGGTGAGTCGGTCGGTTTCGATCATCGGTGCCCAGTGTAGCCATAGCCGATGGAGGTGTGTCGCTTGCCTCGGCCGAAGACGCTGGGCTCCTGCCTTCGCAGGAGCGACGTGAGTTCTTACCGTGCACAACGATGAATCATGGACCTCGACGCTCCTGCGAAGGCAGGAGCCCAGCGTCTCTCGCCAGGACGAAGCGCCGCCCTTCAACAAAAAAGCCCCGGACGAAGCCGGGGCTTTCTTCTGGACCGAACCGCCCGATTACTGCGCGGCGGCGGTGCTGGCCGGGGCCGGGGCGGTGCCCGCCGGGGCCGGAGCCGAGGAGGAACCGGCCGGGGCCGTGTCGTCCAGGCCCGGCTGCTTCATGCCGGCTTCCTGTTCCGGGGTCTGGTCCGGAACGTTGTCACCCTGCAGCGGCAGGTAGATCTCGAACTTCTGCTCGTCGTATCCCTCGATGGTGCCCTTGTTGTTCGTGGGGGCCTTCACCTGGATGTCGTACGCGCGGTAGGTGACGTCGTCGAACTTGTAGCCGTGGGTCTGCGAGTAGGCCTCGAGCATCTGGCGGGTCTGCGGCAGTCCGGCGCCAGTGCCGTTCCACTCGGCCTTGAGCGCCTTGCCGCCGAAGGCCAGCACGGCCTTGACGTTGCCGTCGACGATCACGCGGCCGAGCTTGTCCTTGCTGCCCGGGGCAGCGGCGGCATCGGCGGCCGGCGCGGCGCCAGCGGCGGTGGACGCCTCGGCGGGCGCGGCGGCGTCGAGCGACGGACGCTGGGCGGCGGTCAGTTCGACGTCCTGGCCGTTGATCTTGAGCGTGGTGGCGTCGATCTCGGCGGCCACGTCGAAGGTGTAGTTCTGGTCACCCCAGTTGGTGGTGAACGTGATGCGCGGGCTGACGATGTTCACGCCGAGCTTCTTCGCGGCGGCCTGGATCTCGGCCATGGCCTTGTCCGAGGCGGTGTCGACGTCGTCGAGCGTGCGCGGCGCGGTGGTCGAGACGAACAGGATCGGCTTGGCCGGCTGGTCGACGATCGACGGCACCATCTTGCTGTAGTCGATGTTCGGGATGGCCGCCATCACGTTCTGGAGGTTCGAGAGGCTGAACTGGATCAGCGCATCCGGATCGCCATGGATGTAGAGGTTGGAGAAGCGGTCGACCAGGTTCCAGCCGTAGGTGACGTCGTACGACCAGTTCACCTTCACGAGCTTCTGGCTGCGGCCGGTACGCTCGAGCTTGATGGTGAACTTCTTGTCGTGGCCGCGCCAGCCGTTCTCGAGGTTCCAGACGATCGTGCCCTTGCCGGCGTCGGTGACGGCGGCGAAGGAGGGATCGACCGAGGCGATTTCGAGGGAGCCGTCGCCCACCTTCTTGTCGTCCGCCTTCCAGGCGATCTTGGCGCCCGGGCCGTAGGCCTTGCCGGACAGCTCGAACTGGACCTTCGGATCGAACGAGCGAAGGACCGTGTAATCAGGGAAACGACGGAAGTTGCTGAAAACGTCGTAGACCTGGCGCAAATCCTTGCTGATGAGCATTTCGCGCTCGACGTGTCCGGTCGAGGGCATGGCGACGCCAACGACGACGCCAAGAATGGCGACGATGACGATGGCGACAATGAATTCTAGCAGACGCGTCATTCCACGGTTCTCCGAACGTCTTTGAACAGGCTCCACGCACGGTTGTGGACCCGGCGGTCACCCCTGAAGAATCGGCCCGTGGCAGGGGTTCGCCCGCGCCGAAAGGACTGATGGTACTTGCTCGCGGCGGGGAACGCCATTGGGTCCCCTGCCCTTTTTTGCAAGCTGGCACAAGTCGGTTTTCGGCCGGAGAAGCCGTGGGCGCCCGGCCCGGTCAGCTACGGGTCAGACGATGCCCAGTTCCAGGGCCTTGAGCACCGCCCGGGTACGGTCGCGGACGCCCAGCTTGGAAAGGATGTTGGAGACGTGGTTCTTCACCGTGCCTTCGGCCACGCGCAGCGAATTGGCGATTTCCTTGTTGCTGTAGCCGCCGGAAAGCAGGCGGAGGATCTCGGTCTCGCGCTCGGTCAGCGGGTCGGGCTGTTCGAGGCTGGTGAACTGGTTCTGGATGCGGCCCACGCCGGCGAGCAGGCGCTGGGTGACCATGGGCGCCACCAGCGAACCGCCGGCCGCGACGGTGCGCACGGCCTCGACGAGCTGGTCGAGCGAGACGTCCTTGAGCAGGTAGCCGCGCGCACCGGCCTTCAGGCCCGAGAGCACGAGCTGGTCGTCGTCGAAGGTGGTGAGGATGATCGTGGGCGGCAGTTCGTTGCGCCCCCCGAGCGCCTGGAGCACCTCCAGGCCGCTCATGTTGGGCATGCGCAGGTCAAGCAGCACCACGTCGGGGCGTACCTGCGGAATCGTCTGCACCGCCTGGGCCCCGTCGGCGCACTCGGCCACCACGCGGATGTCGCCGGCGAGGTCGAGCAGCGAACGGATGCCCTGGCGAACCAGGTTCTGGTCATCAACGAGGCAGACGGAAATCATGGGTGACCCTCGACGTGGGTGGTAAGTGTGGCATGCGACGGTCCTTCCTGATCGTCGGAAAGCCCGGTATCCAGGGCCGGCCGCGCGGGGGCATGGGCCAGCGTGGGCTCTTCGCCCAGGGGTAGCCGAGCGACGAGCCGGAAGCCGCCGCCCTCGGCCGTGCCGATGTCCAGCGTGCCGCCGAATTCGGCCAGGCGCTCGCGCATGCCGTTGAGGCCGTTGCCCGGCTTGATGTCGCCCGCGCCCGTGCCGTCGTCGCGCGCCTCCAGGCGCAGTTCGTCCGGGCCGCTGTGGCGGAAGGTGAGCCACAGGTTGCGGGCCTTGGCGTGGCGCACGGTGTTGGTCAGCACCTCCTGCACGCAGCGCAGCAGCATCTGCGCGCGGCGCGGATCTTCCACGCCGAAGCGCTGCGGGATGCCCAGGTGGACGTCGAGGCCCGGCACGCCCTCGGTGAGGCTGCGCAGCGCCTGGGTAAGGTCGATGGCGTCGTCCTGACGCAGTTCGCTCACCACTTCGCGCACGTCGGCCAGCAGCTGCTTGGCGGTGGTCTGCGCTTTCACCACGTGCTCGCGCGCGGTGTCGTTGGTGAGATGGCTGGCCACCTCGAGGTTGAGCGTGAGCGCCGTGAGGTGGTGTCCCACCAGGTCGTGCAGGTCGCGCGCGATGCGCATGCGTTCGGCGATGCGGGTGGATTCGGCCAGCAGCGCCCGCGTGGCGCGCAGTTCGGAATTGAGGCGGCGAAGCTCCTCGCGTTCTTCCGCCTGCTGGTTGGCCACCATGGAGAAGATGAACATCAGCGCGGAGAAGCCGAAATACAGGCACGACTGCATGAGCGCACCGACGAACGTGAGCTGGAAGCTCATGAACATCGGCACCAAGGCCAGGTGCGCGGCCACCATCCAGGCCATGCCGATGGGCATGCTGACCAGCCATGGCACGACCGAGGCGACCATCGTGAGCAGCAGCGCGGCCAGTCCGCTCTTGCTGATCACGCCCACCGCCAGCGCGGTTCCGGAGAGGATCAGCAGGACGGTGAGACGGGTGACGCCATCCGCGCGCAGGCCCAGGTCGCGGGTGAACAGCCAGTAGACCAGCCCGAAGACGAGGTAGCACGCCGTCCACGTCAGCAGCGCGATGTCGCCGATCTGGTTGGGACCGTTACCGACGCGCTGGATCGACAGGGGCAGGCCCACGCAGAGGAACACGAAATACGTGGCGTACCTGAGCAGGCGGACGTGGTTGAGCTGAATCGTGGACATGCCCGGCATCATAGGGCTTCGACGGCGCACCGCCACCTGACGGAGGTCACGTGTGGCCCCGGACGGCACGGGCGTATCCAAGCACCGGCTTTACAACGGTTTTACATCTTCCCGGCAAACGCCACACCCCGGCATGGCGTGTCATAATGCGGCCATCCGGCGGCCTGGGGCCGCCTCCTTCCCAGACCTTTTGCGGAGCAACGAATGGCCCCTGCCATCCGCGACGTGCGCGAGCACGATCTGGATGCCGTGCTGGCGCTCAACAACGCCGGCGGCCCCAGCATCCTCGCCACGGACCCCAGCCGGCTGCGCCACCTGTTCGACATCGCCGATTATTTCCGCGTGGCCGAACAGGACGGCCGCCTGCTCGGCTTCCTCATCGCCATGCGCGAGAAAGCCGGCTACCACAGCACCAATTTCCGCTGGTTCCAGTCCCGTTACGACAGCTTCGTGTACATCGACCGCATCGTGATCGCCCCCGAATCGCGTGGCCACGGACTGGGCCGCATCTTTTATTGCGATGTACAGAGTTTTGCCGAGGTACGCGTGCCGCTCCTGACCTGCGAAGTCTTTCTCGAACCCCGCAACGACCAGACCGTGCTCTTCCACGGCACCATGGGCTTCCAGGAAGTCGGCCAGCAACAGATGGGCGAAGAAGGCCCCAAGGTGAGCCTGCTGGCGCGCGAATTGCCGAGCTTCCCCTTCGTGCGCGAGCGTTACCTCGACCAGGGCGGCCTCCCGGACGTCGACTGGCTTCGTGGCCGCGTGCTGCCGGAGGCTCGCGCATGAGCGCCCGCGCCGAATCCCTCGAAGCCGCCTGCGACCTGCGCTTCGGCCAGGTGGGCATCGCCTGCGTGCGCGTGCGTCGCGTCGATGCCGCCGCGCTGGTGGAAGAACTCGAGCGCCGCGTGCGCTCGGCGCCGCAGATGTTCTCGCGTACGGCCGTGGTGCTCGACCTCTCGCACCTGCCGCGCCTGCCCGACGACGGCATGGTCGACGCCCTGCTCGAAGCCATCCGCGCCGCCGGCATGCTGCCGGTGGGCCTGGCGTACGGCACCAGCGAGACCGAAGCCCTCGCCGAGCGGATGAACCTGCCGCTGATCGCCAAGTTCCGCGCGCAGTACGAGCCGGGCCAGGGCCACGCGGCGCCGGTCGACCTGCCCGCACCCACGCGCCAGGCGCCAACCGCTCCCGCCGCGCCCGCTTCCTACGAGGCGGGCGCGCCCTCTACCGCGCAGCAGCACATCGGCGGCGCGGTGCGTTCGGGCCAGCAGATCTACGCGCGCGATCGCGACCTCGTGGTGATGGCGGCCGTCGCCAACGGCGCCGAGGTGATCGCCGACGGCTCCATCCACGTTTACGGCGGACTGCGCGGTCGCGCCATGGCCGGCGCGCAGGGCGACGAATCCGCACGCATCTTCTGCACCGACTTCCGCGCCGAACTGGTGGCGATCGCCGGGCACTACCGCGTGTTCGAAGACATTCCCAAGGAATTCGAGGGCCAGGCCGTGCAATGCTGGCTCGATAATGGAAAACTCATGATCGCGCGCCTCTGACGCCGATCCCACGCTATTTTCGCGGAGAAACATCCCTTGACTGAAATCATCGTCGTCACCTCCGGCAAGGGCGGGGTCGGCAAGACCACCACCAGTGCCTCCCTCGCGACCGGCCTGGCCATCGAAGGCAAGAAAGTGGCCGTCATCGACTTCGACGTCGGCCTGCGCAACCTCGACCTCATCATGGGTTGCGAGCGCCGCGTGGTGTACGACTTCGTCAACGTCGTGCACGGCGAGGCCACGCTCAAGCAGGCGCTCATCAAGGACAAGCGCCACGAAAACCTCTACGTGCTCGCCGCGTCGCAGACGCGCGACAAGGATGCGTTGACCCGGGAAGGCGTGGAGAAGGTGCTCGACGAGCTGGCGAAGGAAAACTTCGATTTCGTCGTCTGCGATTCGCCGGCCGGCATCGAGAAGGGTGCCCACCTGGCGATGTATTTCGCCGACCACGCCGTGGTGGTGGTCAACCCCGAGGTGTCCTCGGTGCGCGACTCCGACCGCATCCTGGGCCTGCTCTCCAGCAAAACCCGTCGCGCCGAGAAGGGCGATGCGCCGATCAAGCAGCATCTGCTGCTCACCCGCTACAACCCCAACCGCGTCGAAGCGGGCGAGATGCTCAGCGTGAAGGACGTCGAGGACATCCTCGGCATCTCCGTGGTGGGCGTGATTCCCGAATCGGAAAACGTGCTGGCCGCGTCCAACGCCGGCGTGCCGGTGATCCTCGACGACAACTCCAACGCCGGCCAGGCGTACAAGGACACCGTCGCCCGCATCCTCGGCCAGGAACGGCCGCTGCGCTTCCTCGAGCCGGTGAAGAAGGGCTTCCTCAAGCGCGTGTTCGGAGGCTAAGCATGGGCATCCTCGATTTCCTGAAGCGCAAACCCGAACCGAGTGCCGGCGTCGCCAAGGAGCGCCTGCGCATCATCGTCGCCCAGGAACGCTCGACGCGCGGCGGCCCCGACTACCTGCCGCTCCTGCGTAACGAGCTGCTCGAAGTCATCCGCAAGTACGTCAACGTCGACGTCGAGGCCGTGAACATCAACCTCGAGCGCGACAGCGGACACGAAGTGCTCGAGCTTTCCGTCGCCCTGCCGGACGGCAAGCCCGGCGCATGAGTCCGGTCGATCCCGCCGACGCGGTGCTCCGCGTCGGCGACATCGGCTTCGACGAACCGCGCACCCTGCTCGCCCGCCATGGGCTGACGCTGGTGGCGGTCGCCGATGGCGAGGCCATTCCCGGCAGCTACTGGGGCGATACCGAGGCCGGGATCATCGGCACCACGGTCTACGCGCGCGCGGACACGCCCGTGCATTCGCTGCTCCATGAAGCCTGCCACCTTCTCGTGCTGCCCGAGGAAAAGCGCGCGCTGGTGCATACCGACGCCACCGATTCCATCGAGGAAGAGGACGCCACCTGCTACCTGCAGATCGTGCTGGCGGGGCACCTGCCGTCGGTCGGTTCGGCGCGCCTGATGGAAGACATGGATCGCTGGGGATATACCTACCGGCTCGGTTCCACCCGGGCATGGTTCGAGCAGGATGCCCCGGAGGCCCGGGCCTTTCTCCTGCAGCGCGGCCTTATCGCCCACTCGGACGCCTCGCCGTAGGCACCGGCCCGCGCCGGTGCGGCGAGCTTCATACGTCCACGCACTCCAGGGCATCGTCATCCACGGCGAACCGCCCGATTTTCGCGACGGGCGACACGCGATGACGCACCGCACCTTGTGATTTGTCGTACAAAATGCTGTCGTCCTGCCTTTCTCGCGAAAAGGAGTGGACGATGAGCAAGCGACATGCGGTGCTGGCGGCCGCGATCCTCCTGGCGCTTCCGATGGGCGTCCTGGCCGGCGAAGCCACGGAGGCCTCGTTCGGTGCGACGCCTGACGGACATGACGTGCGGGTGATCACCCTGCGCAACGCGCACGGCGTCACGGCAAAAGTGCTCAACCTCGGCGCGGCGCTCTATTCGCTGGAACTGCCCGATCGCAACGGCAAGCGCGCCGACGTGGTGCTCGGCTACCCCGACCTCGCCGGCACCTTCGCCAAGCCGCAGTATTTCGGCGACACCGTGGGCCGTTACGCCAACCGCATCGCGAAGGGCAAGTTCACCCTCGACGGCAAGGCCTACCAGGTGCCGGTGAACGACGGCCCCAACTCCCTGCACGGCGGCAAGACCGGCTTCGACAAGGTGCTGTGGACGGTCACGAAGGTCACCCCCGGCGACCGCCCCAGCGTCACGCTCACCTACGTCAGCCCCGACGGCGACCAGGGCTATCCCGGCAAGCTCACGGCCACGGCCACCTACACGCTCGACGACAAGGACGAACTGACCATCGCGTATGCGGCGACCACCGACGCGCCGACCATCGTCAACATTACGAACCACACCTATTGGAACCTCGCGGGCGAGGGAGCGGGCAGCGTGATGGATCAGAACCTCATGATCGCCGGCGACGCCTATCTGCCGACCGACGCCACGGCCATTCCCACCGGCGAGATCCGTTCGGTCGCCGGCACCGATTTCGACTTCCGCAAGGCCAAGCCGATCGGGCGTGACGTGCGCGACGCGAAGGAGCAGCAGCTCGTGTTCGGGCGCGGTTACGACCACAATTGGGTGATCTCGCGGAAGGCGTCCGACGCGCCGCGCGAAGTGGCCCGCGTGAGCGATCCGAAGAGCGGACGCGTGCTGTCGTTGTGGTCGAACCAGCCGGGACTGCAGTTCTACTCGGGCAATTTCCTCGACGGCACCACGTCGGGCAAGTCCGGGCGAATCTATCGCCAGGGCGATGCGTTCGCGTTGGAGCCGCAGCTGTTCCCGGATACGCCGAACCAGCCCTCGTTCGGATCGGCGCGGCTGGCGCCGGGGCAGACGTACCGGAACGAGATGACGTACAAGTTCTCCGTCGAGAAGTAAGTCGTCGCGAACACCGCATGCCCCGCCGTGGACCCCGGCCTACGCCGGGGTGACGGCACGCTGAAAGAATGACGGCTCGTCGCACCGGCGCAGGCCGGTGCCTGCGGCGACCACCTCACACCTCGTGGTGCAGCGCTTCCATCGGCTTCTTGCGCCGGAACCGCGGCGCCAGTTCCACCAGGTACATCGCCGCCAGCACCAGTGCGCCGCCGCCCGCCATGCGCCAGGTCAGCGCATCCACGCCCAGGGCCACGGCGAAACCGGCGGCGAACACCGGCTCGGTGGTCATCACGATGGCCGCGCGCGTGGCGGGCATGTGGGCCTGCGCCCAGGTCTGCACGAGCATGGCGAACGCGCCCGCGACCAAGGCCATGTAGATCACCGACGCCCAGGCCTTTCCGTCGGGAGGCAAGGCGGGCCCGTGATGCGGCAGGGTCGCCAACAGGCAGACGATCGCGATGGCCGCCATCTGGATCGCCGACATGCCGAACGCATCGCCCGGTTTCGACCAGTGCCCCAGGCCTACGATGTGCAAGGCGTAGAGTGCCGCGGAGCCCAACGTCAACCATACGCCCAGGTCCACGGAAAAACCGTTGAGCGCGAGCACGCCGAGGCCGACCAGGGCCAGGAACACCGCCACCCAGGTGCTCGCGGGCATGCGCTGCCGAAAGATCATCCACGCGAGGATCGGCGTGATCACCACGTACATGCCGGTGACGAAGCCGCTGACGCTGGGCGAAGTGAGCGCCAGCCCTTCGGTCTGCAGCCACTGCGCCACGCCGTAGAGCGCGCCCAGGGCGAGGCCACGCACGGTCTGCGTGCGGCCGAGCCGCCGCACGGGCAAGGCGAACGCCAGCAGCATCGCTACCGCGGCGATGGCGAAACGCACCGCGAGGAAGTCGATCGGCAGCATCCGGCCGACGACGTCCTTGATCATCACGAAGGTCGATCCCCAGACCGCGGTCACGCCGAGCAAGCCCAGCGTGGCGAGACCCGCCCCTTTCGACGGGGCGTCGCTCATCGGCGCTTCCGCAACAGCTGACCGGGTATCTTCGCCAGGAAGTGCGCCCAGATGCCCGCGCCCACCGCGGCGCGAACCAGGGGATGCTTCGCGGCCGGATCGTGCCGGCGGAACCACAGGTACATGCTGCGATGCTTGTGCCGGCTCACGAACACCGGACGACGACGGCTGGACACCCCCTTGCCGTGCAGCACGCGCACGTCGCCCGCGAGGACCACGCGATAGCCCAGGTCACGCGCGCGGCGGCACAGATCCATGTCTTCGCAATGCAGGAAGAAGGTTTCGTCGAAACCGCCCAGGCGTTCGAACGCCGCGCGGGGCATCAGCACGATGGCGCCGGAGACGATCTCGACGTCCTCGGCACCCTCGGGCAAGGGGCCGGCGATATCGATGCCGCCGGCGCGGCCGAGCTTGGTGTTGATCGCGCGGCGCAGCAGCGGGTCGTAGCGTCGCGACGCGGGGTCGGGACGGCCGTTTTCGTCGACCACCACCGCACCCACGATCGCCGTATGCAGGTCGAGGTGCGCGGCCATGCGCGAGACGGTGTCGGGGTCGATGAGGCAGTCGGGGTTGAGTACGAGCAGGCGTTCGCCGCGCGCCTGCGCGACGCCTCGGTTCACCGCCGGTCCGAAACCCAGGTTGGCGCGGTTGTAGATCACCCGCAGGCGATCGTCGCCGGCATGGGCGCGCTCGATCGATTCGGGCACGCCATCGGACGAGCCGTTGTCGACGAGGATCACCTCCACCGGCACGTCGCTCGCGAGCGCGCGCGTCACGCACTCGCGAGTCAGCGGACCGCTGTTCGCGAGCACGACGACGATGCTGGTGAGCATCAGCCCACCCAGGCCCGGGCGTTACGGAAGATGCGCATCCACGGCGAGTCCTCGCCCCACTGCTCCGGATGCCAGCTCATCTGCGCGCTGCGGAACACGCGTTCCGGGTGCGGCATCATGATGGTCACGCGACCGTCGGCGGCGGTGAACGCCGCGAGGCCACCGGGCGACCCGTTGGGATTGAGCGGATAGTGCTCGGTCGGCTTGCCGCGGTTGTCCACGAACCGCGCCGCGCCATGGCTCTTCGACGGACTGCAGGCGTTGGGGAAATGCACGCGGCCTTCGCCATGCGCCACCACCACCGGAATGCGCGAGCCGGCCATGCCGCGGAAGAACACGCTGCCCGAATCGAGGATCTCGAGCGTGGCCAGGCGCGCTTCGTACTGCTCGGACTGGTTGCGCAGGAACTGCGGCCAGTGCTTCGCGTCGGGAATGATGTCCTTGAGCTGCGACAGCATCTGGCAGCCGTTGCACACGCCCAGGGCGAACTTGGAGCCGTCTTCGAAGAACCGCGCGAACTGCTCGCGCAACGCGTCGTTGTAGAGGATCGACGTGGCCCAGCCGCGACCCGCGCCGAGCACGTCGCCATAGGAGAACCCGCCGCAGGCGGCGAGGCCGAGGAAATCCTTCAGATGGTGACGCCCCGTGGCCAGGTCGGTCATGTGCACGTCCACCGCGTCGAAACCGGCACGCGTGAACGCGGCGGCCATCTCGACCTGGCCGTTGACGCCCTGCTCGCGAAGGATGGCGACGCGCGGGCGCGCACCGGTGGCGATGTACGGCGCCGCGATGTCTTCGGCGACGTCGAACGTGACCTTCGGCGAGATGCCCGGGTCGGCGTCGTCCAGGCGCCATTCGCTTTCCTGGTCGGCGCTCGCCGGGTTGTCGCGCAGGCGCTGCATGGCGTGGCTGGTTTCGTTCCACGCGCGGAAGAGTTCGGTCCAGTTCCACTTGAACGGCGTCTCGCCGCCGAGGTGCAGCTTGATGCCGAGCTTTTCCTTCGGGCGGCCGACGTTGTGCGTCATGCCGGCGAGGTTGTGCTTGACCAGCAACTGCTCGAACGCTTCGCGGTTGGCCGAGGCCACCTGCACGACGGCGCCGAGCTCTTCGTTGAACAGCGCGCGCAACGTGGCGTCGGCCCAGCCGTCGAGGCGAAGCTCGAGGCCGCAATGGCCGGCGAAGGCCATTTCGAGCAACGTGACGATGGCACCGCCGTCGGAACGGTCGTGATAGGCGAGCAGCAGGCCGGCACGGTTGGCCTCCTGGATCAGCTCGAACATCGCGCGCAGGCGCTTGGGGTCGTCCAGATCGGGCGGCACGCCGCCGGCGCGGTTGAACACCTGGGTAAGCGCCGAACCGCCGAGGCGGTCACGGCCCGCGCCGAGGTCGATCAGCCACAGGTCCGTATCGCCACGATCGAGCCTGAGCTGCGGCGTGAGCGTGCGGCGCACGTCGTCGACGCGGGCGAACCCGGTGATGACGAGCGACACCGGCGACACGGTTTTCTGTTTCTTGCCGTCGTCATCGGTCCACACGGTCTGCATGGAAAGCGAGTCTTTGCCGACGGGAATCGAGATATCCAGGCTCGGGCACAGCTCCATGCCCACGGCCTTCACCGCGTCGAACAGCGCGGCATCTTCGCCGGGATGGTTCACGGCGGCCATCCAGTTCGCGGACAGGCGTACCTCGTCGAGCTTGATGGACGCGGCGGCCATGTTGGTGAGCGCCTCGCCCACCGCCATGCGCGCGGCATCGGCGCTGGACAGCAGCGCGACCGGTGCCCGCTCGGCCATGGCCATGGCTTCGCCGACGTAGCCGTCGAAGTCGGTCATGGTCACGGCCACGTCGGCCACCGGCACCTGCCACGGGCCGACCATCGGATCGCGATGGTTGAGGCCGCCGACGGTGCGGTCACCGATGGTGATCAGGAAGTTCTTGCTGCCGACCGCGGGCAGGCGCAGCACGCGCATCAGCGCTTCATCCATGCCGATGCCGGTGAGGTCGGCCACGAGGTCGACGCGCGGACGCACGCGCGCCGCGTCGCGATGCATGCGCGGCGGCTTGCCGAAGAGCACGTCCATGCCCAGGTCGATCACGGTGAGATCGCGACGCGGATCGCGCACGATCAGGCGCGCCTCTTCCGTCGCCTCGCCCACCACCGCGAACGGGCAGCGCTCGCGTGCGCAGAACGACTCGAACAGCGCGAGGTCGTCGGCGCCGATGGCGAGCACGTAGCGTTCCTGGGATTCGTTGCTCCACACCTGCATCGGCGAGAGCGTGGGATCGTCGCAAGGCACCTTCGAGAGGTCGATGACGCCGCCGACGCCCGCATCGTTGAGGATCTCGGGAATGGCGTTGGACAGGCCGCCCGCGCCCACGTCGTGGATGCTGACGATGGGATTGCGCTCGCCGCGCGACCAGCACGCGTCGATCACCTGCTGGCAACGGCGTTCCATCTCGGCGTTGTCACGCTGCACGGAGGCGAAATCCAGTTCCGCGCTCGACGTGCCCGAGGCCACCGACGAGGCGGCGCCGCCGCCCAGGCCGATGAGCATGGCCGGGCCGCCGAGCACGATCACCTTGTCGCCGGGGCTCACCTCGCGCTTCTGCACGTGCTGCTCGCGGATGGCGGCGAGGCCGCCGGCGATCATGATCGGCTTGTCGTAGCCGCGGCGAAGACCCTTCTCGCCGGTCTCCTGCTCGAACGTGCGGAAGTAGCCGCCCAGCGCGGGACGGCCGAATTCGTTGTTGAACGCTGCGGCACCGAGCGGGCCGTCGCGCATGATTTCGAACGCCGTGGCCATGCGCGGCGGCAGCGGACGTTCTTTCTCCCACGGACGCGGCAGGCCGGGAATGCGCAGGTGCGATACCGAGAAGCCGGTGAGGCCGGCCTTGGGCTTGCCGCCACGACCGGTCGCGCCCTCGTCGCGGATCTCGCCGCCGGCGCCGGTGGCGGCGCCCGGCCACGGCGCGATGGCGGTGGGATGGTTGTGGGTCTCGACCTTGATCGCGTACGGCGCGGATTCCTTCACCGTGCGGAACACGCCGTCGTTCGGGTCGACGAACAGGCGGCTGCCCTCGTAGCCCTCGATGACCGCGGCGTTGTCGTGGTAAGCCGACAGCGTGAACTTCGGCGAGGCCTTGTGCGTGTTCTTGATCATGCCGAACAGCGAGGCTTCCTGCGCCTGGCCGTCGAGCGTCCACGTGGCGTTGAACACCTTGTGGCGGCAATGCTCCGAGTTGGCCTGCGCGAACATCATCAGCTCGGCATCGGTGGGCGCGCGGCCCATCTCGGCGTAGCGCTCGGCGAGGTAGTCGATTTCGTCGTCGGCCAGGGCGAGGCCGAGGGTGCCGTTGGCCTCGGCCAGCGCGGCGCGCGCATCGCCATCGAGTTCGACGTGGCCCAGGGGACCGGGCTCACCGGCGAGGAACAGCCCGGCCGCGTCGGCGAGGCGGGTGAGCGGCGACTGCACCATGGGATCGCAGAACGCAGCCATGACCGAGGCGTATGCCGGGTGCGTGGCGGCCGGCAGGCCGCTGACGCGCCAGGCCATGCCGCGCTCGACGCGACGCACGTCGAAACCGGCGCCGTGCAGGATGTCGGTGGCCTTGCTCGACCAGGGCGAAATGGTGCCCAGGCGCGGCACCACCCACAGGCTGGCGTCTTCGGGAGCGGCGTCCTTCGCCTCCAGCACGGCCAGGAGCCGCGCGCGGGCCTCGCCTTCCGGCGGCGAGGCGGCGTCCACGAAGTAGGCGAACCAGGCCGCCTGGACCCGCACGCCATGGTGCAAGGCTTCCAGGTGGGCGTTCAGTCGTTCGAGGCGAAACGGAGAAAGGGCGCTCTGCCCATCGATAGCGATCATGCTGGGGGAAAAGGCGCAGGGAGAATTCGCCTATTCTACATGATGTTGCGGGGCAGCATGTTTGGGACGCCAAGCGTCCCGTCGCGGACAGGGTCCGCTCCCACCCTCCGGTGGCGAGGTGTCCTACCGGAGGGTGGTAACGGACCCCTGCCCGCGATTCCTGAGCGCGAACGGCCTCAACCGCCCTTGGCGTCGAGCACCTTCAGCATCTGCGCCGGGGTGAGGTAGCCGCCGATCACGTCGCCCTTCTCGGTGACGATGGTCGGCGTGCCGTTCACGCCGAGCCGCTCGCCCAGCTCGAATTCGTCCTTGACCGGATTGGTGCAGGAAGCCGGCTTCACGGCCGCGCCCTTCATGGCCTCGTTGAAGGCGTTCTTGCGGTCGGAGGCGCACCATACCGACACGGCCTTCGTATACGACGGCGTGTCGTTGCCGGACGTGGTCTTGACGCCCTCGCGTGGCCAGAACACGTATTCGACCGCGATGCCCTGCTTGTTGTACTCGTCGATGTGCGCGTGCAACTGGCGGCAGAAGCCGCAGTCGACGTCGGTGAACACGGTGACGGTGTGCTTGGGATTGGCCGGCGCATAAATGAGGCGCTGCGAGGCCGGTACCTTGGCCAGGGCTTCCTTGCGCGTGCCCGCCCACGCGGCGGCGCTCAGGTCGGTCTTGTCCTTGAGGTCGATGAGGTTGCCGTTGATCATGTAACGGCCGTCGGCGCTCACGTAAACCATGCGGCCGGTGGCCACCACCTGGTAGAAGCCCGCCATCGGCGCGGGCGTGATGCTTTCGACCTTGATGCCGGGCGCCAGCGCCTCGACGGCCTCGCGGGCGGCCTTGCCGCCATCGTCGGCCGCGCAGGCGCTGACGGCGAACGTGCCCAGCATCAGCGCGGGGAGAAGTGTCTTGAACATCGGTACGGCTCCATGTGTAACCGGGGGAAGGAGGGGGACGCGGCCCTGTTTGAACGCGCGCCGCGCCATCGGTTCCCCCGATTGTGGCATGGAAGTCTCAGCCGCGAGGGTGATGCTGCGCGTGAAGGCGCTTGAGGCCCTCCTTCGCGACCAGCGTGTAGATCTGCGTCGTGCTGAGGGCGCTGTGACCCAGCAGCATCTGCAACGCGCGCAGATCGGCGCCATGGTTGAGCAGGTGGGTGGCGAACGAATGCCTCAGCACGTGCGGCGATACGCGCTTGGCCGGGATACCCACCTGCACGGCGTAGCGCTTGACCAGCGTCCAGAACATCTGCCGGGTCATCGCGTCGCCGCGACGGGAGAGGAACAGTGCCGCCGGCTGCCCATGCCCCTGGGCCAGTCCGGGTCGGGCCTCGCGCAGGTAAGTGTCGATATGGGCCAGTGCTTCCTCGCCCACCGGCACGAGGCGATCCTTGCCGCCCTTGCCGGTGACGCGCAACACGCCCTGGCGCGTATTCAGGCCGACGAGCGGCAACTCGACGAGTTCCGAAACGCGAAGGCCCGACGAGTACATCAATTCCAGCATCGCGCGGTCGCGCATGCCCAGGGCCGTGCCGGTATCCGGCGCGATGAGCAGGGCCTCGATCTCGCGTTCGGCGAGCGCCTTGGGCAAGCCGCGCGGCATGCGTGGACGCTGCATGAGCAGGGTGGGATCCTCGCGCCCGCCGTCGTCGCGGGCCAACTGCGCATAGAAGCGCCGGAAGGCCGATTGCCGACGCGCCATGCTGCGCACCGACACCGGCTGGCTGCCGTGGTAGGCGGAAAGGTCATCCCGCCCCGCGGTATCGAGCGTTCGGCCACGCGTGGCAAGCCAGCGCGCAAGTTGCTCCAGGTCGCGCCTGTATGCCTCGAGGGTACGCGCGGCAAGGCCATCCTCCGACCACACGCGCTCGATGAAGCGCTCGATCATGCGGCTGTCGGCAATGGAAAGTTCAGCGTGCGATGGGGATGCGTCGGACATGGACGCGATGGTCGCATGACGGCCCTGCCGTCCAAAGCGGCCATAATGATGCGATGCCCACGGATGCCCACGCATGAACGTAGCGACACCACCCGCCCCCGCCTGGCGCCGCTTCGCGGCCATCGTCTACGACCTGCTCGCGGTGGTTGCCATCGTCATGGTGGTGGGACTGATCGCCCAGGTGGTCACCGGTGGGCGCATCGCCGACGAAAAGGGCCATCTGCTGACCTGGTGGTACCAGCCGCTGCAAGGGCTGGTGGTGGGCGCGTATTTCTTCGTCTCGTGGACGCGCGGCGGGCAGACGCTGGGCATGCGACCTTGGCGCATCCGCGTGACCGACGCCGCCGGTCGCGCGGCCGGTTGGCGACGCTTACTCATACGCCTCGTGGTGGCTGCCCTGCCCCTGCTCCTGCTGGCGCTCTACCCGCTGACCTCGTTGCGGGTCGCGCTGGCCGCGCCCCTCGGGGCTTGGGTATTGCTCTTGCTGCCCGTCCTCTTCGATCACCGGCGACGCGGCGTGCACGACATGCTCGCCGGCACCGAGATCCGTCGCCTGCCTACTTGAACTGATCGCTGGCGGGAACCCACGAGCCGCTGGCGGAAGGCGCGGCCTGCACGTCGATCTTGATCGACGGTGCGCAGGCGGCAGGCAAGGGCCCGCCGGCCACGCGCGCGGTGGCGCAGAAAGCGGCGTTGTCGACCGCCACGGGGGCGGACGCCACGGTGGACGAGTCGGCCGGCGGCAGATCGGGCGCCAGGGGCTTGGACGGCGCCATGGTCTGATTCTTCACCAGGTTGCTCGCGTTGGCGGCGTCGGGCTTCGGCGGCGGATCGCCGCCGCAGCCGAGCGTGAGCAGCGAAATGGCGTTCATCTTGCCGCCCGCGCTACCGGGGCCCGCCACGCAGTTCAGGCGAAGGCCGCGCGGCAACGGCACCGTGAAATGCGCCGTCGCCTTGTCCGTCGCCCGACGCACGGCCGTGTCCACCGAGGATTCGTTCTTCGGCGTCCAGTCCTTGTCGAAGCGCGTGGCCCGGTAGTCCACGTGCACGTGGGCGCCGGGATGCAGGGTGACGTCGCCGCGCGGTTTCAGTTCCGTGTAGGCACCGACCTGGCCGGTCTTGTCGCCCTGTCCACCCGCCACGCCATCGGAGCGATCCGACGTGCCGTTGGCACCGGTAAGGCGGTTGCTGTCTTCCACGCCGTTCGGCGCGCCCGGCTTGCCGCTTTCGGCACTGGCCCCGGGCGTATTCGAACCCGATGCCGAGGCGGTGGTCACGCCCGGAGCCGACGGAATGCTCGATCCGCTCGGTGATGGCGTGGATCGCTCGCCGGCCTTGCCCTGCTGGGTGGCAGCCTGCGCGGTGGATTCGCCCGCCGCGTTCGCACCGGATGCCTCGCCGGGTGGCGAAGGGCTGGCATCGGCACCGGCGACCGGACGCTGGAGTTCGCCCGGCGTCACCGCCGGCGCCTGTACGACGGGGCGATCCGACGACGTGTCGGGTGCGCCGACGGTAGGCTTCGCGACCGCGTCGGGCAACGGCACGGCTTCGAGTTCGCTCTCCGTCTCGACGGCCGGCGCGCGGATCGCCTCGACGGCGACCTTCGGCGGCACAGGACGATCCACCGGCGCGACCTGCGGGGCGGGCGGCGCCGAGGGCTCCTGCGCGATGGCGGGCAACGGTGTGTCCTGCGGCGTGGGTGGCGCGGAGGATGCCTCCACCTCCGGACGCGGCACCGTGGCGAGTGTCATGGCCACGGTCGGAACGGGCGCCGTGCGATCGGAGGTGATCTGCGGCGTCTCGGGCGTCACCGCCATCTGCGATGCCGGCGTGGGGGGAATCGCCAACGAGGCCGGTGGCGGCATCGGCGCCGTGCCCTCGACTTGCGGCTTGCGCACGGGCTCGGGCTGGAAACGCGGCGGCACGACCTGCGGTTTCGGGGTATCGACCGCGAGGTCGGGCGGCGCCTGCGCGGGGATGGGCACCCGCTCCAGATCCGGCTGCCTGGGCGGCGCCTTCGGCGGCACGGGCGGCTTCTGCGCGACGGCTTCGACACTGGGCGGCGGGGCGGCGGGCTTGGGTGAGGGTTTCGTCCTGGACACGGGCGCGGCCGGCGTCGCCACGGCCGGACGGGCTTTCGCGGCGCTCGCGACGGCGGTCGCACGCGAACCGCTCGACGCCGAGCTGGCCTTGGAATGCTTCGTTTTCCACAGCGTCTGCACGACGGGCGCGCGCGATGGCGTGCCGCGCGCCGGCGGTTTGGGCGGTGGCGGCTTGTCGATCAGGCGCACCTGCAGCGCACTGGTGGACTCCGGCTCGGGCGGCGGCGGAGGCGGCACATACGCCGGACCGAGCACCATGGCGAACAGGAAGAAGACGTGGATCAGGATCGTGCCGACCCATCCGGCGATGCGGCGTCCGCTGGCGCCCGGTTTCTGGCGAAGCGTCCGACGATAGACGAGCGCCTGCATGGCCGCCTCGCGCGGCGAGACGGGCAGCGATGTCGAGGCGATCGAGGGATCGCTGTCCGGGGGGAGCGTAGGCATCGGCGGTAGTGTCCATGTTGGACGCGCCGCAGACAATCGCGCGCTTCGCCGAGGCATCCCTACCGTCGCACCGGCACAGGCCGGTACCTGCCGCCGCGACGATGGTTCTCGCGCAGGCGTCCGTTCGGCCCTATCCGCCCGCGCGCCGCGAACGCTCGGCGTTTTCCTGGTCCATCGCCTTCAACGGCGTATCGCTGGGGCAGCCCTCCATCACCCGCTCGTCGCGGCGATAGGCGGCGATGCACTGCGCTTCGCTCGGCGCCGCGGGTTGATCGGGATCGGCCGCAAGCGGTTTCGACGGCGCCATGTTGAGCCGCGCGTCGCCGTCCTTGGCCGATGCCTTGGACGGATCCTCGCCGCTGCACCCGGCCGGCAAGACGAACAACACGGTGGCGCAATTGATCCTCACGCCGTGGCCGAGATCGAACGTCTTCTTCAGCGTGCTCTTCTCCAGCGCCCTGCGCATGCCGCCACTCAAGGCGTTCTCGTCGCGCGGGGCCCAGTCCTTTTCGAAACGGGTTTCCTTGTAGGTCACCGGATTCTTCCGCGACATGATGTGCGCGTCGTCGGTGGGCTTGCGCGCCACGAAATCGGCCTGCGTGGAGGCATGCCCGGCAGGCTGGACCGGCGCGGCGATGCTGCCGTCCGCACCGAAGATCACCGGGTGCGCGGGCGGCGCTTCCGGGGAGGGAGCCTGTTCGGGTTCGGCGGGTTTCGGCCGCGGTGGCTCGGGGCGGGTGGCTTCCGGGGAACGCACCTTCGGCGGCGGCGAGACCACGGGCGGTGGAGGCGGTACGTTCGCCACGGCGGGCGCGGAGGGCGGCTCGATGAAGCGCACCTCGAGCACGTCGGGGGTATCGTCGGGTGCCGCGAAGTCGACCAGCCGGCGCGGCTGCATCTCGTAGCCGACGAAGAAGACCAGGACCACGTGGAAGGCCAGCGCGGCAGCGAGCGCCAGCGTGAAACGCACTTGATCGCGCGGCGGCGGGCGCCGTCCGATCGCGCGCAGCGCGGCGATGGTGGCGGCATCGATCGGCGCCAGCCCATGGCGACGCGGCGCGTCGTCCGGCGTGAGCCGGTGGGGTTCGACGAACGGCGGTGGCGCCTTGCCGGGATATTGCACGCGTCAGGAAGTCCCTGGAAAAGATGAACGAGCATAGCGGCGCGGCGCTAAATACAGCGTAAGTACCGGACCACGGACAGCGCATGGGCCGGAAGATTCCCCCGCACTTGATTCCTGTCCCGGGAAGGAGAACCCTTGGGCCGGGCCCACGCCCAACCATCCCGCCATGACCGCCCGGCTCCGCCGGACGACCGTGACGGCCCGCCATCGTCATGCCGGGAGGCGTGCGAGAGGCGACGCCGAGGTCGACGCCGCGTCCCACGCATCCCCTTCCACTGAAGGAGGGTCGCATCGTGTCGCCATCCACGGAACGTATCCGCAGCCTCGCTCTCGCCGGCCACGCCGGTGCCGGAAAGACCACGCTGTTCGAAGCCATGCTTCACCACGGAGGCGCCCTGAACGCCATGGGCCTGGTGGAACGAGGCACCACCGTCTCCGACGCCGACCCGATGGAAAAGGCCCGGGGTCATTCCATCGATGCGTCGATCGCCTCGATCGAGCGCAACGGCTATCGCATCCACCTGCTGGACACCCCGGGGTACGCCGATTTCCGCGGACCCGCGCTGGCGGCCCTGGCCGCCGCCGACACCGTGGCCGTGGTGGTCAACGCGGCCAACGGCATCGAGCACGGCACGCGCTCGATGATGCGCCACGCGAAGGAACGCGGGCTGGCGCGCATCCTCATCGTGAACCGCATCGACGCCGAGGGCGTGGACCTCGCCGCGCTGGTGGCCGACCTCCGCGCCGAGTTCGGCAACGAATGCCTGCCGCTGAACCTGCCCGCCTCGAACGGCCACGCCGTGCGCGACGCGTTTTTCCAGACCGGCGGCGACACCGACTTCTCCTCGCCCGGCGAAGCACACCGACACCTCATCGACCAGGTGGTGGAGATCGACGACGCCGTCATGGAACACTACCTCGACGGTGGCGAATCCTCGCTGGGCGCGGGCGAACTGCGCGGTGCGCTCGAGCACTGCCTTCGCGACGGCCACCTCGTACCCATCGTGTTCACCGGCGCGCGCGACGGCACCGGCGTGGACGAACTGCTCGAGCTGATCGAACGCATACTCCCCTGCCCCACGGAAACCAATCCTCCCCCGTTCCGCGACGCCGGCGGCGAGCCCTTTCCGGTGAGCGCCGATGCGCACGGCCACGTCGTGGCCGACGTGTTCAAGATCGTCAACGACCCCTTCGTGGGCAAGCTGGGCGTCTTCCGCGTATGGCAGGGCACCGTGCGCAAGGATTCGCAACTGCTGGTCGACGATGGCCGCAAGCCGTTCAAGGTAGGCCATCTGTTCCGCCTGAAAGGACGCGAACACGTCGAGGTGGACGAGGCGCTGCCCGGCGACATCGTCGCGGTGGCGAAGGTGGACGACATCCACTTCGACGCCGTGCTGCACGATGCCGCCGACGAGGGCCGCATCCATCTCGAACCCGCCGCCTATCCGGCGCCCATGTACGGCCTCGCGGTGGAACCGGCGCACAAGGGGCAAGAACAGAAGCTCTCGCAATCGCTGGCGCGGCTGGCCGAAGAAGATCCCTGCTTTCGCGTCGAGCACCACACGGAACTCAACGAAACGGTGATCTACGGGCTGTCGGACCTGCACGTGAAACTCATGCTCGAACGCATGAAGGCGCGTTACGACATCGACGTGACCACCCATCCGCCGCGCATCGCCTATCGCGAAACCATCGGCGGCCATGCCGAGGGGCATCACCGGCACAAGAAGCAGACCGGTGGCGCCGGGCAGTTCGCCGAGGTATTCCTGCGCGTCGAGCCGATGGAGCGCGGAAGCGGCTTCGACTTCCGCGACGAGACGAAGGGAGGCGTGATTCCCGGGCAGTTCATCCCGGCGATCGAGAAAGGCGTGCGCCAGGCGCTGGACGGCGGTGCGGTGGCCGGGTACCCCATCCAGGACGTTCGCGTGACCGTCTACGACGGCAAGCATCATCCCGTGGATTCCAAGGAAGTCGCCTTCGTCAGCGCGGGACGCAAGGCCTTTCTCGACGCGGTATCGCGTGCCCGACCGCAGGTGCTCGAACCGGTCGTCGACCTGGAGGTATCCATGCCCGATTCGTGCGTGGGCGACGTCACCGGCGGCCTGGCCTCCCGACGAGCGCAGATCATGGGTACGGACGCCCTGCGTGGCGGGGAGACCCTGATTCGCGCGCGCCTGCCCTTGGCGGAACTGGTCGATTATCCGACGCAGTTGAAGTCGATCACCAGCGGGCAAGGACGCTATGCGATGGCGTTCAGCCACTACGAAGCGGTGCCGCCCGGGGTGCAGAAGCGGCTGACGGAGGCGTGGAAACCGAAGGACGACGACGATTGACGTTCGCGCTCCCACCCTTCGGTAGACGGTTCATCGCTGAAGGGTGGGAGAGTTTCGAAAGCCGCTACGTGGCCAGGGCCGCATTCGCCTTTCGACGATTGACCTTCTACCGGAGGGTGGGAGCGGACCCTGTCCGCGATAAGCCTGGCGAGGAACGCGGCGGGCGGATTACGCCGCCAGGGCCTTGATCAAGGTCTGCGTGAACGCCGGGATATCGTCCGGCTTGCGGCTGGTGATGAGATTGCCGTCGGTCACCACTTCGCTGTCTTCCCAGCGGGCGCCGGCATTGTCGAGATCCTGGCGGAGCGACGGCCACGAGGTGATCTTCTTGCCCTTCACGAGCCCGGCGTTGATCAACGTCCACGGACCATGGCAGATCGCGGCCACGGGCTTGCCGGACTGGCCGAAGGCCTTGACCAGCCCGACCGCTTTCTCGTCGGTGCGCAGGTGGTCGGGATTGATCACGCCGCCCGGGAGCACCAGGGCGTCGTAGCTGCCGGGATCGGCCTGGTCGAGGTGCACGTCGACCGGCACGGACTGTCCCCAGTCCTTCTTGTCCCAGCCCTTGATCTGCCCGGCATCGCCGGGAGCGATCACGTCGACCTGGGCGCCGGCTTCTTCGAGCAGGTGCTTGGGTTCGGTCAGTTCGGACTGTTCGAAACCGTCGGTCGCCAGCACGGCGATGCGGCGGCCGGAAAGCGTCTTGTTCGCCATCGGGGAATCTCCTTGCGGGGGAAGGTACCCCAAGCATGGAAACCGGCGAATGAGCGGCGCGTCGCGCGAATGTCGGCGCGCCGTGGGCAAAGGTGAAGGGCTTACTTCGCCTTGCGCTTGGGCTTGAGCATCGTGCCGATGCACTTCGGCGAACCGCACCGGCAGGCCCAGATCTTCTTCAGCCTCGCCGTGTGGGGCATGTCGAGCGTGATGCCGTAGTCGTAGGTCAGCTCTTCGCCGGGAGCGATGTCGCGAATGGCCTCGATCAGCACGCGATCGTTCTTGGTGGGTTTGCCCTCGACCGCTTCCTCGATCAGCGCCTGGCAGTTCGGATCGCAGCTGTGGTTGATCCAGCGCGCCGTGTTGCCGTTGCTGTTGCCGTCGACGATGTACTTCTCGTTCAGCGTGAAAAGGAAGGTGTGGCCGGTTTCGCCGCCGTCGCCGTAACGCTTGTCGGCCTGGGCATGGGTGATGTGGTCACCCTTGTATTCGATGATTTCCTCGCCGGCCTTGATCGGGGCGGTGGCGAAGACGCCATTTCCATGGATGGGCGAACGGCGGGCTGCGATGCGACGGGTCATGTGAGGCAAGAGGTCCAGCGAGGCGATCCGGCCATGATGCCTGCTCGGCACCCGCTTGGGAACCGCGTTTCAAACGCCCGTCTCGCGCCTGCCGTGCATGGGCGCTACCATCGGTCGCTGTTTCGACGTCCCATGCCGCCAAGCCCTGGATGACACCGATGCTCCGCACCTTCCTCCCTCGCGCGGCCGTTCTCGCCACGCTGGTCCTGCTCGCTGCCTGCGGGCCCGCGAAGAAAAGCGTTTTCCCACCGACCGTCACCCTGCAGGAAGTCACCGCCAAGCCCGGCGGAACGTGGCACGTGACGCTGCGCGTGCGCAGCAACAGCTACGGCGGCATGTCGTTCGACCGGTTCCAGGGCACGCTCCAGGTAGGCCAGTTGGGCGGCGTGCTGCTCGATGCCCGCATCGACCAGGACATCCCCGCTTTCGCCGCGGACGTCACCCGGGTGGACATCCTGCCCACCCCCGAGATGTCGAAGGCGTTGGCCGACCTCGCCGCCAAGGGCAGCTCGGGCTCGCTTCCCTACGCCATCGAAGGCCGCATCACCGGCACGGCCGAAAAGGAAGACAAGCCACGCACGTTCACCGTGCACGGCAGGAACTGGCTGTCGCCCGTGCCCGGCATTCCCGATACCTACCGCTCTCCCTGACCCTGCTTCCGGACGCCTCCATGACGAATTACAAAGCTCCCCTCGACGACATGCGCTTCGCGCTCTTCGACGTGCTCGGCGCCGAAGACGTGCTCACCCCGCTCGAAGGCGGCGAGGCGCACAACCGTGAACTCATCGACGCCGTGCTCGAGGAGTCGGCCCGCTTCACCGAACAGGTGCTCGCGCCGCTGAACGCATCGGGAGACGCCGAGGGCTGCCATTACGACAAGGCCACGGCCACCGTCGCCACGCCCAAGGGCTTCAAGGAAGCCTACCGCCAATACGCCGAGGGCGGCTGGACCGGCCTCACCGCGAGCGAGGCCGTGGGCGGCCAGGGCCTCCCGGCCGCGCTCGGCCTGCTCACCAAGGAGATGATCGACTCGGCCAACACGGCCTGGGGTATCTATCCGCTGCTGTCGCACGGCGCCATCGACGCGATCCAGCACCACGGCGACGACTGGCAGAAAGAGGTGTTCCTCAAGCGCATCGTCGACGGCACGTGGACGGGCACCATGTGCCTGACCGAACCGCAGGCGGGGTCCGACCTCGGCCTGCTGAAGACGCGGGCCGAGCCGAACGGCGACGGCAGCTATCGCGTCACCGGCACCAAGATCTTCATTTCCGCCGGCGAACACGATTTCGCGGAAAACATCGTGCACCTGGTGCTGGCCCGCCTGCCCGACGCGCCGGCCGGCAGCCGGGGCATCTCGATGCTGGTGGTGCCCAAGTTCAAGGTGAACAAGGACGGCTCGCTGGGCGAGCGCAACACGCTGGCCGCCGGTGCCATCGAGCACAAGATGGGCATCAAGGGCTCCGCCACCTGCGTGATGAACTTCGACGAGGCCGAGGGCTGGCTCATCGGTCCGCCGCACAAGGGGCTCATGGCGATGTTCACGATGATGAATGCCGCACGCCTGGGCGTGGGCGTGCAGGGCCTGGCCATCTCCGAGGCCGCCTTGCAGGGCAGCCTTCGTTACGCCCTCGAACGCCTGCAGATGCGCGCGCTGTCCGGCCCGAAGCTGCCGGAAAAGCCGGCCGACCCGATCGTCGTGCACCCCGACGTACGCCGCATGCTGCTCACCCAGCGGGCCTTCGTGGAGGGCGGCCGCGTGCTCGCGCTGCATGCCGGGCTGCAGAGCGACATCGAGGCGCGCCATCCCGACGCCGACGCGCGCACGAAAGCCGGCGAACTGCTCTCGTTCCTCATTCCCATCATCAAGGGTCTGCTGACCGAGGCCGCGCAGGAGTGCACCAAGGAGGCACTGCAGATCTTCGGCGGCCACGGCTACATCGTCGAACACGGCATGGAACAACTGGTGCGCGACGCGCGCATCATCACCCTGTACGAAGGCACTACCCAGATCCAGGCGCTCGACCTGCTCGGCCGCAAGGTCATGCAGCTGCAGGGCGTGGGCCTGAAGCATTTCCTCGCCGAGATCGGCGCGTTCTGCCAGGCCCATGCCGGCGACGAGAGCCTGAAGCCGCTCATCGGCCCGCTGTCCGCCGCCGCCGCCACCTGGGGCGAACTCACCCGCGACATCGCCGCCCGGGCCCAGGCCAATCCCGAGGAACTGGGCGCCGCCGCGGTCGACTACCTCTATTTTTCCGGCTACGTCGCCCTGGCCTACGCCTGGGCACGCAGCGTGGCCGCCGCCGACGGCTCGCGGCTCTCGACGGCAGGCAAGCAGGCCAAGCGCGATACGGCCGCCTTTTACTTCGCCCGCATCCTGCCGCGCATCCACCTGCACAAGGCGGCCATCGAAGCCGGCGTCGCGACGCTGCCCGACGTGGCGTGAGGCCCCGCGCCGCGCTGCCCGCCTGACGGTTCGCTGCGACAGAGCGACTCACTCCGAAGGGCGGACGGGACTTTTCCCGTCCGCCCTTCGGGTGTAGAACTGACCGGGCCCGGACGCCCACCCAACGGTTCGACACACGATGAGCGATAGCCCGTACCGCATACGCCTCGCCGAGAGCGACGACGACGACTTCATCCTCGGCCTGGTCCACCGCTTCATCCATTTCCCCTTGCCCAACGGCCGCACGAAGACCGATTGCCTGAAGGGCATCGAGGCCGATCTGGTGAAGCACCTGGACGAGCAACCGTCCAACAGCTACATCTTCATCGCCGAGAACGACGACGGTGAGGCGGTGGGCTTCGTCCACCTGCAGAAGACCAAGGATTTTTTCACCCACCGCGACAATTGCCATATCTCGGACATCGCGGTCGCCGAGAAGCACGAAGGCAACGGCGTGGGAGCGGCACTTCTCGACCACGCCTACGCATGGGCCAAGGAACATCGTTGTCAGTTCGTGACGCTGGCCGTGTTTCCCGGGAACGAGAAGGCCCGCGAACTGTATGCGAAGCACGGGTTCGACACGGACCTGGTGCGGATGGCCCGGCCGGTCCGCTAAAACCGAATGCAACGCTCGAGGACGCGACGAACCACCTACGAACAAGCAAAAAAAGGCCGCCCATCGGGCGGCCTTTTCACGAGCACGACGACGAACGCTTACGCAGCGGCCGTCGTACCCTCTTCCGCACGCTCACGCGCGTCGAGACGCTGGGCCATGCGGTCGATGTTCGCCAGCGACACGAGGTGGGCGTAGATCCAACCGAAGGCACCTTCGCGCAGGAACTCGTGCGCGGTCTTCTCGTCGAGGGCGCGCAGCTTCTCTTCGTTGATGACGAACAGGCCGTTGAGGTTGATGCCCTTGCCTTCCTTCTGCAGGGTGATGGTGCGCGGTTCGAGCAGGTCGTGCTCGCGCAGCTTGCCCATGAACCACTGCGTGCGGGCCACGTGGTCCTGGAACTCGCCCAGGAAATTGACCGCGTTGGTCAGCGCCGGCGCGTCGGTACCGTCTTCGTTGAAGAGGCGCTCGCCTTCGCTGTCGTTGAAGCCCTCGTAGGCCTCGTCGAGGAACACGGTGAAATCGTCACCCTCGGTGCCGGCCGGCTTCTCGGCCAGCACGAAGGGATAGCGGCGCACGAATGCCGGGATGTACAGGCCCTGCTCCCAGAAACCGTCCTTGCCGACCAGCAGGTTTTCGTTCTGGCGAAGGCCCAGCAGCGCCATGGGGCCCGCGGTTTCCATGCTGTCGCCGGCGAACAGGATCGGGAAGTCGCGCGAGGCCGGTGCGAACTCGACACCGGTGAGCGGCACCGAATGGGCCTGCTTCGCGAAGTTGATGTTGTTCACCGCCTTCAAGCGGAGATCGCGATGGGTCGTACGGTTCAGGGGAACCGGACGCTCGTAGAAAAGCACTTCTGCCACTGTTCAATCCCTCTTGGACCCGCCGGACCTGGGAAGCCACCCCGGCCCCCCTTCCAAACCCGCCGGGCTCACATGCGAATTCCCACTATAGCAGCGCCCGATGACCGCCACAGCCCCGCAAGAACCATACCGAGGAGGTGCTTTTCTGTAGCAATTATGGGCTATGCTCGGATCAACGCCCCCTTGCGGGGCGGGTTCGCGCCGCGAACCGCACGGAGTTCGGCTTGCTGGAACGCTCTTTCGCGTACGTGAAGGACGAGACCCGATGACGATGGAAGTGCACCAAGAGGATTTGCCGAAAATGGCGGCGCTGCACGCCACCCGCGTGCTGTCGCTCGACGCCGGCGGGCGGATCCTCGACTGGATCAGCTGGCAGGACGCCGTCTGCCTCTACGTCCGGGGGGTGGTTGCCTGGACCCTGGGCGACCCCTGCGTCACGGTCCACGGCGGCATCAGCCGGGAGAGCGGCGAACAGAGCACCCTCCAGCTCCACCCGATCGTCGCCAGCACGGGCCATTGCCGCGAACACGCCATCGATCCGGCGCCCGCCCTCACCAACACCGCCCTGTTCGCCCGCGACCGGCATCTGTGCCTGTATTGCGGACAGCAGTTCACCCGCCACGCCCTCACCCGCGACCACGTCGTGCCCCTGTCCAAGCGCGGCCAGGACGAATGGGAAAACGTGGTCAGCGCCTGCCTGTCGTGCAACCTGCGCAAGAGCAACCGCACGCCGCAACAGGCCAACATGCCCCTCCTGGCCGTGCCTTACCGGCCGAGCTGGGTGGAGCACCTGATCCTCTCCAACCGCAACATCCTGGCCGACCAGATGGAGTTCCTCGTGAGCCACCTGCCACGGGACCGCCGCCGGGCCTGAACCCGCGCCCGGCATGCCTGAGGTTTTTCACACCCCGTCCCTTGCCCCGACACGCCCGTAGGCCAACAATACGGGCATGAACGACCTCTCCCACTACCCCTATCTGGCGCAGATCGACTCGCCGGAGGATCTCCGCCGTTTCCCGGCGGACGAACTGCCGGCCATCGCCGACGAACTGCGCCGCTACCTGATCGAGGCGGTGGCCTCGTCGGGCGGTCATTTCGGCGCGGGCCTGGGCGTGGTGGAACTCACGGTGGCGCTGCACCACGTCTTCGACACCCCGGTGGACCGCCTGGTGTGGGACGTCGGGCATCAGTGCTATCCGCACAAGATTCTCACCGGTCGGCGAGACCGCATCACCTCGATCAAGAAAAAGGACGGCCTCGCACCGTTCCCCAACCGCGACGAGAGCGAGTACGACACCTTCGGCGTCGGCCACTCCTCCACGTCGATCTCGGCTGCGCTGGGCATGGCCATCGCGCTTCAGCGTCGCGGCGACCCGCGCAAGGTGGTGGCGGTGATCGGCGACGGCGCGATGACCGCGGGCATGGCCTTCGAAGCCCTGAACCACGGTGGCGACATCGAACCGAACATGCTGGTGATCCTCAACGACAACGGCATGTCGATCAGCGAAAACGTCGGCGCGATGACCAAGATGATGGCCCGCGCGATGTCCAGCCGCACGCTCAACGCGTGGCGTGAACGCGCCAAGAAGGCCATGCCGCGCGAATCCTTCTTCGGCCGCTTCTTCAAGCGCTGGGAGGAGCACGCCAAGGGCATGTTCGTGCCGTCCACCCTGTTCGAGGAACTGGGCTTCCATTACACCGGCCCCATCGACGGCCACAACATGGCGCAACTGGTGAACGCGCTGGAAACGGTGAAAGACCTGCCCGGCCCGCAGCTCATGCATGTCATGACCACCAAGGGCAAGGGCTACGAGCCGGCCGAAAAGGCACAGATCGAATACCACGCGGTGGGGCCGTTCGATCCGGTCGCCGGCCTCGTGAAGAAGGGCGCGCCCGCCAAGCCCACCTATACCGACATCTTCAGCGACTGGCTCTGCGACATGGCCGCCGCCGACGAACGCCTGCTCGGCATCACCCCCGCCATGCGCGAGGGTTCGGGCCTGGTGCGTTTTTCCAAGGAATACCCCCAGCGCTACTTCGACGTGGCGATCGCCGAGCAGCACGCGGTGACGCTCGCCGCGGGCATGGCCGTGGAAGGCGCCAAGCCGGTCGTGGCGATCTATTCCACGTTCCTCCAGCGCGCCTACGACCAGGCCATCCACGACGTGGCGTTGCAGAACCTCGACGTCACCTTTGCCATCGACCGCGCCGGCGTGGTCGGCCCCGATGGGGCCACGCATTCGGGCGGCTTCGACCTGAGCTTCATGCGCTGCCTGCCCAACATGATGATCATGGCGCCGGCCGACGAGAACGAGTGCCGCATGATGCTCAGCACGGGCTTCCGGTACGCGGGACCCGCCGCCATCCGCTACCCGCGCGGTACCGGGCCGGGAGCCCGGCTGTCGCCCGATCTCGACACGCTGCCGATCGGCAAGGCCGAGGTGCGTCGCCGCGGCCGCCACGGGCTGGCGATCCTGTCTTTCGGCACCATGCTCGCGCCCGCCGCGGTGATCGCCGCCGAAGTGGACGCCACGCTGGTCAACATGCGTTTCGTGAAGCCGCTCGACGAGGAACTCATCCTCGAAATGGCGCGCACGCACGGCGCGTTCGTCACCATCGAGGACAACGCCGTCGCCGGCGGTGCCGGCGCGGGCGTGGCCGAGTGCCTGGCCGCGCACGGCGTAACGCTGCCGATCCTCCATCTGGGCCTGCCGGACGTGTATCTCGACCACGGCAGCCGCGAGGAAGTGCTGACGATGGCGGGGCTCGACCTGCCGCAGATCCGCGAGGCAGTCCGCGCGCGGTTTCCGCAGTTCGTGGATGCGCCGGTGGCGAGCGCGGGTTGACCCGTCCGCGATTATCGCGACCGCGCTCCACTCACCCGATCCCGCTCCTCCAGATCCGTGGCCGTGAAGACATCGCTCCATCGCGTGACGTCGAACAGGCGACGCACGGCCTCGCCCTGGTTCCAACCGTGTTCGAACAGCAACCAGCCGCCCGGCGAAAGATGCGGCAAGGCATCGCCGACGATGCGGCGTATGTCATCGAGCCCGTCCGCACCGGATGCCAACGCCGAAAGCGGCTCGAAGCGAAGATCCCCCCGTGACAGGTGCATGTCGCCTTCCTCGATGTAAGGCGGATTGCTGACCACCATGTCGAAACGTTCCCCGGCGACCGGCGCGAACCAGTCGCCATGGTGGAATACCACGTCCAACCCAAGGCGCCTCGCGTTGCGCCGCGCGACCTCCAGCGCCGGTTCGCTCGCATCCACCGCATGCACCGACGCGTCCGGCCGCTCCTTCGCGACAGCCAGCGCGATGGCGCCGCTTCCCGTACCCAGGTCGAGGACACGGCCGCCACGCGGCAGGCGCTCGAGGGCCAGCTCCACGAGCCGTTCGGTTTCCGGACGCGGAATGAGCGTGGCGGGCGTGACCTCCAGCGACAACGACCAGAAATCCCGCCGCTCCACGATATAGGCCACGGGCTCGCCGGCGGCACGGCGCTTCACCAAGGCATCGAAACGAGCCTGCGCGTCGGAGGCGGGCACGTCGTCGCCATGGGCGAAGAACCATGCGCGGTTCACTCCCAATGCGTGTGCCAGCAGCGCTTCCGCTTCCAGGCGGTCACCCAACACATCGCCCGCCTGGCGCAGGATCGTGCGAATATCGTTCATGCAGGCATTGTAGTGGCTCGCCCCTACAATCCGCGGATGCGCATCCCCTTCCTCCTGTTCGCCCTGCTGTGCCTGACCGGCTGCCACGCGACCTTCTTCGCGGCGGTGAACGCCACGCAGCCCGGTTCCGGCATCGTCGCCCATCGCGACATCCCGTTCGCACCCGACCGCGACCTGTCGCTCGACGTCTACGCGCCCCTCCATGCCGAGCACGCGCCGGTGGTGGTGTACTTCTACGGCGGCGACTGGCGCTTCGGCCAGCGAGGCTGGTATCGCTGGGTGGGCGAGGCACTGGCCCGGCGGGGCGTGGTGGCCATCGTTCCCGACTACCGTCACTGGCCCGCCGTGCGCATGGACGGCTTTCTCCGGGACGGCGCGGACGCCGTGCGATGGGCAAAGGACCATGCGGCGATGTTCGGCGGGGACGCCTCCGATCTTTTCGTGATGGGCCACTCGTCCGGCGGCCATATCGCGGCCATGCTGGCCACCGACAAGCAATGGCTTGCCAGCGTGGGCATGAAGCCACGCGATCTGTCCGGCCTCATCGGCGTCGCCGGTGCGTTCGACTTCCTGCCGCTGGACGAGAAAGCCTATCTCGACATGTTCGGCCGCACCGCCGACGAGCAGGCCCGCTCGCAACCGGTCCATTTCGTCGACGGCGACGAGCCGCCCGCACTGCTACTTCAAGGCGAGGCCGACACCGAGGTCTACCCGGCCGAGGCCATCTCGCTCGAAGGCCGTTACCGGCAGATGGGCGAGCCGGTGGAACTGAAGCTCTATCCCGGACTGGGCCATGAAAAGCTCGTCTTCGCCCTGGGGCCGCTGCATCGCGCCGCTCCGGTGATGGACGACGTGATGCGATTCATCCACGCCCAAACGGCGCATCGAGACGGCCGTTACCGCGACGACGGAAGCGTGCGCCCGTGATCGCCGGTCAGCGTTGTTTCATGACGTCGCGCCCTTCCGCATTGCCGCCGCGTGCCGCGTCGAGCACCTCGGGGTAAGGGTAGTTCAGGCCCAGCAACTGACGGATGTCCGGACCGGCGTTCTCGACGAACGCCTTCGGCAGGGCCGCGGGCAGGTCTTCCATCGGTTTGACGAATTTGGGCAGGTACTGCGTGATGATCGCGGAGCGGTCGATCGCGCTGCGGTTGGGCATCGCGCAATGCCATACCGCGCCGAAGAAGACGACGGTGTCGCCCGGCTCGCCGAGCATGCGCTCGCAGCGCTCGAAGAAGCGGTCGCCCTCGTCGGGATAGTGCAGCTCGCGTTGGCTGCCGGGCACGAAGGCGGTGGCGCCCGTTTCCTCGGTGAACGGGTCGAGCATGATCGTCGCCTGGGCATTCAGGGCGAACGTGGCGTTGATGCGCGCGGGATGCGTCCCGGGCGAATGGAAGTCCCAGTAGGGGTAATCGATGTGCGGCTCCTGGCCGGGGCCGCCGGGAAGGATGCGGTTCGCCGCGATCGATCCCATGATGAACTCGCTGCCGATGAAGGCGCGCATCACGCGCATGATCGCCGGGTGCGCCGCCATCCGCGAGAAGATGTCGCCTTTCGCCAGCAGGTTCCACACGCGGCGCTGCAGGTTGATGCGCCCCGCCCGTTCCGCGTCGCCCTGGAAGTGCGTGACCTTGCCGCCGGCCGCGTCGAGATCCGACTCGCGCATCACGATCGCGCGTGCTTCGGCGATCTCGGCCGCCGTGAAAAGACCGCGCAGCGTGACGGCACCGATGCCGTCGAGCAGTTCGTGGACGATGGCGTCGGTGTCGAGCGTCGCCTCGGTGAAGACGGGGATCGCGACCGGATGGCGGGCGACGACGGATACATGGGCGTTCATGGCGGCTCCTGCGCGGGACGGATGGAAGGCGGGGGGATACCTCGGCAGCACCACGCTAGGCCGATTTGCAAGCGCTTGCAAATTGCACCGCAACATCCGTAGAGTCGGACGCACCACTGCTGCGGGACGTCATGTGAAGAACGAACTGCGTATCGGGCTGATCGGTGCCGGCTACATGGGCAAGGCGCATACCGTCGCCCTGAAAACCGTCGGCCCCACGTTCGAACCCGAGCGGACGCCCGTCTGCGAGATGATCGCCACGTCCAGCGATGCGGGTGCGGCAGAATTCGCCGGCCGCTGGGGATGGTCGCGCTCGACGGGCGACTGGCGCGCCCTGGTCGACGACCCGCGGGTCGAAGCCGTGATCGTCGCGACGCCGCCGCGTACGCACGCCGCGATGGTGATGGCCTGCGTCGCCGCGCGAAAGCCAGTCTTCTGCGAGAAGCCCCTGGGCACGTCGGCCGGGGAATCGCTCGCACTGGCCGAGGCGGTGGAGGGGGCCGGCCTCCCGAACATGGTGGGGTTCAACTACATCCGTACGCCGGCCAGCCAGCTCGCGCACCAGATCATCGCCTCCGGCGAGATCGGCGAGGTGATCCAGGTCGCCGCCGAACACGTCGAGGATTACCTGCACGATCCCGCGCTGCCCGCGTCGTGGCGCACGCGCGTGGCGACCGGCACCGAGGCGGGAGCGCTCGGCGACGTCGCCTCGCACATCGTCAACGCGTGCCTGCGGCTCGTCGGGCCCATCGACAGCCTCGTTGCCGACACGCGCATCGTGCAGCCCATGCGCCACGGTCCCTCCGGGCCGGAGGCCGTGGAGAACGACGACCAGGGCCAGATGCTGCTGCGCTTCGCGAACGGCGCGACCGGCAGCCTGAGCTTCAGCCGCATGGCTGCGGGGCGGAAGATGGGCTACACGTACCGCATCACCGGCACGCGCGGCGCCATCCATTTCGACCAGGAAGACCAGAACGCCCTCTGGCTGTACGACGCCGCGCGCGATCCGGCGAGGCGAGGTTTCCAGAAACTGCTCATGGGTCCCGCGCATCCCGACTACCTCGCCTTCAACCAGGGTGTCGGCCACGGCACCGGGTACAACGAGCAGATCGCCATCGAGATGCGCGACTTTCTCCGCGCGATCGCCACGGGCGAAAGCGTCTGGCCGACGTTCCGCGACGGTTATGAAGTGGATCGCGTGATCGCCGCCGCGCTCGTGTCGCATCGCGAGCGCCGTTGGGTGTCGCTAAGGGAACCGACGGCGGAATCCGGCGTCAGCCGAGGCTCGTACGCGTGACCAGCTCGCAGGGGAACAGCTTGCTGCGAGGGACGTCGTCGGGGTTTTCCATCCACGCGACGATGCGTTCGATCGCGTGCAGCACCATGTCCCGGATCGGCTGGCGCACCGTCGTCAGCGCATAGGCGGCCCAGCCGGCCAGCGGCATGTCGTCGAACCCGACGATGCCGATATCGTCCGGCACGCGTACCCCACGTTCGCGGCAGGCGTCCATCGCACCCATCGCCAACACGTCGTCCGCGCAGAACACGCCATCGACGTCGTCGTCGCGGTCGAGCAGCGTGTGCATCGCCAGACGGCCGTGCTCGTGCGTGTAGTTGCCCGCGTGGATCGTCTGGCGCAGCCGCCGGGCCGCCACATCGGCGAAACCCTTGCCGCGGTCGATCGTGGACGCGTCGTGCGCCGAACCGCCGAGGAAGGCCAGGCGGCGCAGGCCGCGCGCAAGCATCGCATCGGCCGCGAGACGACCGCCGGCGACGTTGTCGACCGTCGCGACCGGCACGGGCGAAGCGCGTCCGGCGCGGCCGAACACGTGCATCACCGGCAGCCCCGCCGCGCGGCACGACGCGGCGAATCCATCGGGCGGCGCGGAGGTCGCGATCAGCACCGCGTCCACGTTGTACTGCCGCAGCATGTCCAGCGCGGCCCTGCCGTCCCCGTCTTCGCCGAGGTTCGCCAGCAGTGGGCGCAGGCCGCGCGCCTGCAGTTCGCGGGTGAACAGGTCGAAAACCTCCATGAAGGTCGGATTCGCGAAATGGTTCGAGACGAGCCCGATGAGTTCGGTACGGCCCGTCATAAGGCTGCGCGCCAGGGGATTCGGCCGGTAGCCCATCGCCGTCGCGGCGGCGAGCACGCGCTCGCGCGTCTTCGCCGAGACGCTCGCGCCTTCGGTGAAGGTGCGCGACACGGCGGAGATGGACACGCCCGCGGCTTCCGCGACGTCGCGTGCGGTGGGCCGTGGCATGGCGGGCGGGCGGGAACTCATGGGCGTAAGGTTAGCGCAGTCGCGCGGTGACGATCGCGGGGCCATGGCGTCGTTGGCGTCGGCGAAAAAAAGCCGGGCGATCGCTCGCCCGGCTCTTCATAGGCAACGCTTCAACCGATCAGCGGATCGTCTTCGGGTCCTGCTTGGCCTTCAACGCCGAGCACAGGAGGATCGACTCGCTGGTCTGCGCCAGGCCGCGCTCGGCACCGCTCACCTTCGACAGGCGATCCTTGTCGAAGAACGCGGACAGGCGGTCGGCCTCGGCCTTGGAGCAGCTGCCGCCGGCGCCCAGCGCGGGCAGGCGGCCGCCGGCGAAGCTGCCGGTGCGGGCCACGATCTTGTCGTAGTTGGCCACGAACCACTTCCACAGGTCGTTGCGCGAGGCCTCGGAGTGACGACCGCCGCTGAGCACCATCGCCATCTCGCCCACCTTCACGTCCTTGCCGAGCGCGAAATCGCGGGCCTTGTTGGCCAACGCCGGATCCTTCGCCTCGGACAGCGCGCTCAGCATGGCATTGCGCTTGGCCGGGTCGGAGGTCTTCGGGATTTCCGCGATCAGCGCATCCACCGCCGGCGCGCCACGCTCCTGCACCGCCACGCCGAGCGAGGCGCCCAGCAGGTCGGGATCGGCGGCGTCGAGGTCGAGGCGGCCGTCCTTCGCCTTCAGCGCGGCGTCGCCCTGCTTGAGCAGTTCGGCGCGGACCTCGGCGTTGTCCATGTCACCGGCGAGGAAGGATGCGAGCGTGGTGCGGGTGATCGTGTCGTTGTCCGGCTCGCCGGCCTTCTTGCGATAACCCAGCGCCTTCAGCTTCGGCAGGTAGGCGTCGGTGGCCCACTTGCGCACCACGTTGCGCTGCGCGTCGTTGGTGGCTTCGTTGGAAAGGATCCACTCCAGCGTCGCCATCGGCGCGGTGAACACCTCGCGTACCTTCGACGCGGTGAGCGGCTTGTACGCGGCGAGCACGTCGCCCGCATCGAGGTCGCCGTGCTGGAACCCGGCGCGCACGGCGTCGGCATAGGCCAGCTGCTCGGCATCGGTGAGCGTGCCCGCCACCTTCGACAGCGCGGCGAGATCCGCCTTGCCCTGCGCGAAGCGGTAATAACCGCGGCCGTCGGCGTTGGGCATCACCCAGGTGTCCTTCGCCGCGCCGTCGAGCACCATGCTGCCCGTGGCCTTGTCGAAGATCTCGCACTTGACCTTGTTCGCACCGCCGCCGGTGCCGTAACGCACGCACATCGGCACGCCCCACACGCGGTTGGCGTCGCCGGTGCTGCCCAGCGGCAGGTAACGGCTCTGCTTGAGTTCGAGCACGGTCTTGCCGCCCTCGGTCTTCACCTGCGTGGTGACGTAGGGCACGCCGGACTGGTCGAGGAAGCTGTTGAACGCCTTCTTGAACTGCTCGCCCTGGCCGGCGGCCTCGGCGATGGAGTCGACGAGGTCGTCCGCGGTGGCGTTGGCGAACTTGTGCTTCTGGATGTAGGCGCGCATGCCCTTCTGGAAGGTCGGCTCGGAGACGTAGCCCTCGAACATGCCGAGCACCGCGGCGCCCTTCTGGTAGGTGATGCCGTCGAACGCCGTCTCGATGTCGCCGTTGCCGGTGATCTCCTGGCGGATCTTGCGCGCGCTGACCAGGCTGTCGTTGCCCATCGCGCCCTGCGCGCCGCGCACGCGGTCGAGGTCGGCGCGGTATTCCGGGTGCACCTTCTGCGTCACCTTCTGCTGCATCCACGTGGCGAACGCCTCGTTGAGCCACAGGTCGTTCCACCAGGCCATCGTCACGGTGTCGCCGGTCCACTGGTGGGCGAGCTCGTGCGCGTTGACGTTGAACGAGCCGCGCACGTACTGGGCGGCCGAATCCGGGTCGATCAGCAGCAGCCAGTCGCGGAAGGTGACCAGGCCCGCGTTCTCCATGGCACCCGCGCTGAAGTCCGGCGCGGCGAGGAGGTCGAGCTTGTCGAACGGGTAGCCGAAGCCGTAATAGTCTTCGAGCGTGTGGATGATCGAATTGGTCTCGCCCAGCACGTGCTGCATGCGATGGCCTTCACCCTTGGCGGCGATGCCGCGCAGCGGGGTGGCGGTGGAGCGGTACTGCGTCGGCGTGATGTCCGGGCCCTTCACCACGTCCCACGGACCCACGGCGAACGCCACCAGGTAGGTCGGCAGCGGCTTGGTCGTCGAGAAGGTCAGGGTCTTCCAGCCGGCACCGGCTTTTTCTTCCTTGATCTGCGCGGTGTTCGCCACGCCCTGGTCGTCGGCGGGGATGGTGAGGCTGATGTCGTACGGCGTCTTGAAGATCGGCTCGTCGAAGCCCGGGAACGCGTAACGCGCCGACACCGGCTCCATCTGCGTCATCGCATAGGGCACGCCCTCGTGCGAGACCTTGTAGAGGCCCTGCAGCTGCTTGTTGAGCGGCGCGGTGAAGTCGATGGCGAGGGTGATCTCGCCGTCCAGCTTCGCACCGAGATCCACGCGCGCCACGCCTTCCTTCTCGGCGGCCACGGTGTACTTGCCCTCGTGCTTCTTGCCGGCGGCGTCGGTGACGACGACCTTGGACACCTTGAGGTCCTTGCCGTGCAGCCAGATGAAATCGGAGGCCTGGGTCAGCTTGACCTTGACCGTGGTGGAACCGGAATAGGTCTCCTGCTTCGGATCGACCTTGAACGAGAGCTTGTAGCTCTCCGGCTGGGCCCAACCGGGCAGGTGTCCGAGGGGCGGCGCATCCGTGCCGGCGGCGAGCGCCGTGCCGCAGGCGGCGGCGAGCGCGGTGAGGAGAAGCGGACGTACGAGACGATGCATGACGGGGAACCCCTGGTGGACGATCCCCGCATCGTGCGAACTGGGGTGACCTTCGACACAGTGCCAGAAGGCACCCCTGTTTCTGCCGCAACGCGTCAATATTCCACGATGGGCTTGAAACCGCCGAAAAACATGCGTTTACCGTCGAAGGGGAGGTTCTTCGGGTCGGACCACTCCGCAAACCCCGGATGTTCCATGACTTTCTTCATGATCCGGTCGCGCTCGCGGCGGTTCTTGTAGACGATCCACGAGAAAACCACGACCTCGCCCGGCTTGAGCTTCACCGCCTGGGGGAACGAGGTGACCTTGCCGGGCTTGACGTCGTCGGCCACGCACTCGTGGTAGGACAGCGCGCCAAGCTCCATCCAGATCTTGCCCGCCTTCTTGGCCATCCTGCGGTATTCGCCCAGCTTGTCTTCCGGCACCGGGCAGACGAAACCATCGACGTAACTCATGGGACCCCTCCTCCACGCGTTTGGGTGGATCGAGGATGGTCCGGCTTCGAGCCGTCCGCAAGTCGACGCTTCGCAGGATTCGCCGACACGGTCGGCTCACACCCCTCCGGTAGCAACCTCGCTACCGGAGGGGTGTGAGCCGATCGTATCGGCGGACGGGGTGCCTCAGCCCGCGGCCTCGGCCTGCTCGAGCACCACGGCCACGGCGTGGATCACCGAGGCGATGCGAACCGCGCTCTGGATGGCCTGCACCGAGACGCCGCCGTCGCGCAGCACCTTGTCGTGCGAGTCGATGCACATGCCGCAGCCGTTCACCGCGGACACGGCCAGCGACACCAGTTCGAAATCGTTCTTCGCATCGCCCTTGTAGGCACCGATCACGTTCATGCGCAGCTTCGCCGGCAGGGTCTCGTACTCGGGATGCGACACCAGGTGCTGGAAGCGGTAGTAGATGTTGTTCATGCCCATGATGGCGGCCGAGCCCTTGGCGGCGGTCACCTGCTCGGGGCTGGCGTTTTCGCCGGCGAACACGGCGATCGCCTCGGTCAGCGGCTTGTAGCGCGCGGCGATGGCCGAGCCCAGCGCGATCATCGCGATCTGCGCCTTGTTGAGGCCGGGGGCGCCCGCTTCGCTCAACACGGAGTCGAGGTTGAGCTTGAGGTCCTTGGCGTATTCGGGAAGCGTGCTGCGCAGATCGGCGATGCTCATGGGTTTGCACCTTTATCGTGAGGAGAGATACGAAAGGGGCGCGGAATATCTCGACCCGAGGGGCCGGTTCACGCGAAAAGGATCGGGGGGGCACCCGAAAAAAGAGGCGGTGAAGCGAACTTCACCGCCTCCAGGGCGGCCCGCGTCGCACGGGGATGGGGAGGGGAACGACGCGGGACTTACGACCGGTGAAGGCTTAGGCGACCTTGAGGGTCTCGTCGCCGGCCTTCCAGTTGCAGGCGCACAGCTCGTCGGTCTGCAGCGCGTCGAGCACACGCAGCACTTCGTCCGGGTTGCGGCCGACCGAACCGGCGGTGACGTAGGCGAACTGGATCTCGCCGTTCGGATCGACCAGGAAGGTCGCACGCTGGGCCACGCCGTCGGCGGTCAGGATGCCGAGGGCCGTGGTCAGCTCCTTCTTGATGTCCGCCAGCATCGGGAACTTGAGGTCCTTCAGGTCGGCGTGGTCCATGCGCCAGGCGCGGTGGACGAACTCGGAGTCGGTGGAAGCGGCCAGGATCTGGCAATCACGATCGGCGAACTGCTCGTTCAGGTCGCTGAAGCCCTTGATCTCGGTCGGGCAGACGAAGGTGAAGTCCTTCGGATAGAAGAACACCAGCTTCCACTTGCCCTCGTACGACTTGTCGGAGATGGTGGTGAAGGCGTCTTCGATCTTGTTGGCCAGCGGGCCACCGTCGACGGCCAGCAGGTTGAATTCGGGGAACTTATCGCCAATGGTCAGCATCTCGACTCTCCAGTTTGAGGGTGGGTTTGAACTCTGCGCGCGCTTGGTGACGCGACTGAGTCACTAAGGTTAGCGACCCTTGCCGCATATCTCAAATCGATTGTAGACATGAATGTGATAGGCTCGGGCTATCAAGACCCACGAGCCCACCCCATGAACCTCAGGGACCTGCAATACCTCGTCGCGCTGGCGGAATACCGCCATTTCGGTCGCGCGGCCGATGCCAGCTTCGTCAGCCAGCCCACGCTGTCGACACAGATCCGCAAGCTCGAGGACGAATTGGGGGTCGCCCTGGTGGAACGTACCCCGAGGAAAGTGCTGCTGACGGAAACCGGTCGTGAAATCGCCCGTCGCGCGCGTGGCGTGCTGTCGCAGGTGGACGAGATCAAGTCGATCGCCCAGCGCACGCGCGATCCCGAATCCGGCACGATCCGCCTGGGCATCTTCCCCACGCTGGGACCCTACCTGCTGCCCCACGTCGTACCGCGCCTGCGCGAACGCTTCCCCCGCCTCGAGCTGCTGCTGCGCGAGGAAAAGACCGAGCAGGTGCTGCACATGCTGCGCGAGGGCACGCTGGATGCGGGCATTCTCGCCCTGCCCGTCCACGACGAGTCGCTGCACACCGAATTCCTGTTCGAGGAGCCGTTCCTGCTGGCCGTGCCGAACGACCACGAACTGGCCCGGCATGGGCCCTTGCGCATGGACGACCTGGCCGAGCAGAACCTGTTGCTGCTGGAAGACGGCCACTGCCTGCGCGATCAGGCCCTCGAGGTGTGCCACCTGGCCGGCGCGGGAGAAAAGACCGGTTTCCGGGCGACGAGCCTGGAAACCTTGCGGCAGATGGTGTCGGCCAACGTCGGCATCACGCTGCTGCCCGCCCTCGCGGTCAAGCCGCCCGTGGCGCAATCGCCCAACGTGAGCCTCGTGGCGTTCGAATCGCCCGCTCCCAGCCGGCGCATCGCGATGCTGTGGCGGAAGAGTTCGGCCATGACGCCGTTTTTCGAGGCGCTGGCGGACGTGATCCGGGCCATTCCCCCCGATCTCTTCAGCACCGAGGCCGCCAGCGGGCGCGCGGCCTAAGTCAACGATAAGGCGGCTCAGCCGTTGGGGTTTCATCTCGTCCAAGGTTTGGCCGCATGCGCTCCTGGCTCGCCCTCCTGATCCCCCTATGCGCCTGGGCCGCCTATGCGTGCTGGCCGCATGGCGGTGGGGGCCTCGCCCACGGCAAACCGGCCGTCGGCGCGCCCGAGCAGCACGCGATCGCGCAGGGGCATCCGCTGTCGATCGGACACTTCACCCTGCAGCCCCGCGCCAGCATCGCGATGACGGCCCGCGTGCTGTCCCGCGAGGACTACCAGCTCGACGAGCTCGCGCCGCTGGCCCCCACCGACCTCGCGCTGGGCTGGGGCCGCATGGCCCAGGACAAGGTGCTGGGCAAGATCCGCATCTCGCAGTCCAACCGGCTCTACTACTGGTACGCCGACGACTACCCCATTCCGCGCAAGGAGATCGAATCCTCCAGCGCCAACATGCACATGGTGCCCGCCAACGACGACATGGCCACGAAGCTGCGCGACGTGCGCCCGGGCGACATCGTGCACGTGGACGGGCAACTGGTGGACGTGCGCCGCGACGACGGCTGGCACCTCGACACCTCTCTGGCCCGCGACGACGATGGCCCCGGTGCCAGCGAGATCGTGCTGATCGAACGGCTCGACGAGCGTCAGTAACGCACCAGCGCATGCAGCGGCGCCGGTCCCGCCCAGCGCGCGCGGCCGGCCAGGACCTCCAGTTCGATCACCACGCCGGCGCCGATCACCTCGGCACCCAGTTCCTCGACGAGCCGCCGCCCGGCCTCCAGCGTGCCGCCGGTGGCGAGCACGTCGTCGACGACGATCACCCTCTCGCCCGGCGACAGGGTATGCCGGCCGATTTCCAGGCGATCGCGGCCGTATTCCAGGCCGTAGTCCATGCCGATCACCGGCGGTGGCAGCTTGCCCTTCTTGCGCAGGGCGACGAAGCCCGCGCCCAACGCCCGCGCCATGGCGGCGCCGAAGATGAAGCCACGCGATTCGATGCCGCACACGGCCCCCACGGACGCTTCGCGCCAGGGCTCGCAGAGGGCGTCGATGCACTGCCCGAAGGCCCGGGCGTCGGAAAGCAACGGAGTGATGTCCTTGAACAGTACGCCGGGGCTCGGAAAGTCGGGCACGTCGCGGACGAGGTCGTGGATGGCCTGCATGGGAAATCCTGGAAAGGGGCGCGAGTCAGGCGGGGATCGTCGCCGCACCGAAGTCGTCGTCGGCCGCCGCCGCGGCCCGGGCCTCGGCGAGCTGGGCCTCGATGCCGCGGACGATGGCGTCCGCCGCGTCGCCGGCCGACTCCGGCACCCTCACCTCGATGAAATCGCGGGCGGGCAACTGGCCGATCGCCCCGATGAGGAATTCCCCCGAGACGAAGGCCGGGATGCCCGCGTGCTCGAGCGCATCCTTGACCAGGTGGGCATCGAAGAGGGTCTCGGCGTGGTAGGCGATCCGCATGGGGCCAAGCTACCGCGCGGCCCGGCCGTGCGGCAAGCACCCTTCATCCAAGATGGGTAAACTCGACAGTTTGCCGCGACCCACCCTCCGAGTCCTTCGAGATGTCGACCGAAACGCCCGTCCTGCAGCAGCACTTCATCCGCCAGATCGTCCGCGACGACCTCGCCTCCGGCAAGCACGCGAAAATCCACACCCGCTTCCCGCCGGAGCCCAACGGCTACCTGCACCTGGGCCACGCCAAATCGATCTGCCTCAACTTCGGCCTGGCCTCGGAGTTCGCGGGCACCTGCAACCTGCGCTTCGACGACACCAACCCGTCGAAGGAAGACATCGAATACGTCGAGGCCATCCAGCGCGACGTGAAGTGGCTGGGCTTCGAGTGGGCCGAGCTGCGCCACGCCTCGGATTACTTCGAGGTGTTCTACCGCGCCGCGTGCAAGCTCATCCGCCTGGGCGTGGCCTACGTCGACGATCTCTCGGCCGACGAGGTGCGCGAATACCGTGGCACCCTCACCGAGCCGGGCCGCAATTCGCCGTATCGCGACCGCTCCATCGAGGAAAACCTCGACCTCTTCCGGCGCATGCGCGCCGGCGAATTCGCCGACGGCAGCAAGACCCTGCGCGCGAAGATGGACATGGCCTCGGGCAACATCAACCTGCGCGACCCGGCGCTGTACCGCATCCGCAAGGTGCACCACCAGAACACCGGCGACGCCTGGCCCATCTACCCGATGTACGACTTCGCGCATTCGTTGTCCGATGCGGTGGAAGGCATCACGCATTCGCTGTGCACGCTGGAATTCGAAGACCACCGTCCGCTGTACGACTGGTGCGTCGACAAGGTCGACCTCGCCAACGACCCCGAGCTGTGGCAGCCGCTGGTCGCCGCCGGTTTGCCCACCGTACCGAGCAAACCGCGGCAGATCGAGTTCTCGCGCGGCAACCTCAACTACACGGTGATGAGCAAGCGCAAGCTCATCACGCTGGTGTCCGAAAACCTGGTCGACGGCTGGGACGACCCGCGCATGCCCACCATCGCGGGCGTGCGACGCCGCGGCTTCACGCCGGCGGGCATCCGCCTGTTCTGGGAGCGCATCGGCGTCAGCAAGCAGAACAGCACGATCGACATGGGCGTGCTCGAAGGCTGCATCCGCGAAGACCTCGACGGCACCGCGCCACGCCGCCTCGCCGTCATCGATCCGCTGAAGCTCGTCATCACCAACCTCGACGAGCACCACCGCGAAACGCTCACCTTTCCCAACCATCCGAAGGACGAATCCTTCGGCACGCGCGAAGTGCCTTTCGCGCGCGAGCTATGGATCGAGCGCGAGGACTTCGCCGAGGTGCCGCCGAAGGGCTTCCATCGCCTCAAGCCCGAGGGCGAGGTGCGCCTGCGCGGCGTGGGCATCGTACGGTGCGACGAGCTGGTGAAGAACGATGCCGGCGACGTGGTGGAGCTGCGCTGCACGCTCGACCTCGACACGCGCTCGGGCATGCCCGGCGCCGACCGCAAGGTGAAGGGCACCATCCACTGGGTGAGCGCGCGCGACGCCGTGCCCGCCGTGGTGCGCCTGTACGACCGCCTGTTCGACGTGACCGATCCCGACGACGACAGCGACGGCAAGACCTACAAGGATCACATCAACCCGGAGTCGCGCCGCGTCGTGCACGGCTATGTCGAACCGGCGGCCGCCGGCGCCGCGCGCGAAGACCGCATGCAGTTCGAGCGCCTGGGCTACTTCGTGGCCGACATGCACGACCACACGCACGACGGCCCCGTGTTCAACCGCGTGGTGACCCTGCGCGATTCGTGGGCCAAGCAGTCGTGATGTATGCCCAGGTCCACCTCACGCTGCCGGCGTGGGTCCACCAGGCGGTAAAGACCGACATCCCGTACACCGGCGACGAGCCGAAGATCCGCCTTGCCGTCGAGCTGTCCGCGCTCAACGTCGAGCGCGCCACCGGCGGTCCCTTCGGAGCCGTCGTGTTCGACCAGCACGACCGCATCGTCGCCGTGGGCGTCAACCGCGTGGTACCCCACACCTGCTCGGTGGCCCACGCCGAAATGATGGCGTACATGCTCGCGCAGCAGCGCATGCAGCGCTTCCGCCTCAACACCGACAACGACGGCCGCCGTAGCGGCGCCTTCACGCTCGCCACCAGCTCACAACCCTGTTGCCAGTGCTACGGCGCCACCGTGTGGGCCGGCATCGATACCTTGCTGATCGGCGCCCGCGCCGACGACGTGGAAGAACTCACCCCGTTCGACGAAGGCCCCCTCCCCGCCGACTGGGCGGGCGAACTCGAACGCCGGGGCATCGCCGTGCGTCGCGACATCCTGCGCGACCAGGCCCGCGAGGTCCTGCGCGCCTACGGCGAATCCGGCGTCCGTTACTGACGTTCCGCGCCTCGGCCAGTTGGCCGAGGCCAATGGCGGGGATGCCGTCCTTTCGCCAATCTGCGCTAGGCTTGTCCCACGTCGCCTGGAAGGTCGGCGACAGGGGATGCGCATGCGTGACGTACCGGTTTCATGGCTGGAAAAGGTGTGGCGCCGCACGTCGCTCGTGCAACGCCTGACCTGCGTGGCGCTCGTGCCGACGGCGATCAGCGCCGTACTGCTGGTCACCCTGCTCACGCGACACCAGATGGACACCCTCCATGAGATGGGCCGCTCCACCGCCGACGCCATCGCCCAGCAGGCGTCCTCCGTCTCCGGCGACGCCCTGCGCGATGGGCAGCGCCGCGACCTCGGCCGCATCGCCCAATCGATCGTGCAATTGCCCCAGGTCGCTCGCGTGCGGATCGCCGATCCCGACGGCGAGATCCTCGCCGACCGGGTGAACGGCTCGGTGGACGACGACGAAAGCCTCACCGTATCGCGCGACGTGCTCGATCCGGTGAACCATCGCGTGGTCGGCTCGGTCACCGTGGACGTCAGCGTGGAAGATGCCGTTTCCGCGCAACGCGCCAGCGTGCACAACGCCCTGCTCTGGCTTTCCCTGAGCCTGTTCATCGCGATAGGCATCGGCTGGTCCACGGCCCGCTGGCTGAGCGCCCCGCTACGCAACCTTGCCATCGCGGTACGCCAGCTGGGCCTGGGCGACCGCACCGTGGTGGTGCCGGTCACCGACGACACCGAGATCGGCGACCTGCAACGCGGCTTCAACGGCGCGGCATCGAAGCTGCTGCACGCGCAGATCGGCATGGAACGCGAGATTGCCCAGGCCACCGAGGAATTGGCCCGCAAGAACGCGGCGCTGGAGGCCGCCAGCGTGGCGAAGGCGCGTTTCCTGGCGGCCGCCTCCCACGACCTGCGCCAACCCCTCTACGCACTCACGCTGTTCTCCTCGGGCCTGGCCGTGGACGAATTCGACCCGGTGCGGCTCAACCGCATCGCGCACATCCAGGAATGCGTCGAGGCGCTCGACCACCTGTTCAGCGAACTGCTCGACCTCTCGCGCCTGGAGACGGGCGCCATGCCACCGGTGATCCGTGACGTGGCGCTCGACGAGGTATTCGAGGAAGTGAGCGTCAACTTCCGCATGGTGGCCGAACAGCACGACCTCCGTCTCGTGGTGCGCACCACGGGCCTGTGGGTACGCAGCGACCGCACCATGGTCGCCCGCATCCTGAACAACCTGGTGAGCAACGCCTTGCGTTACACGCGTTGCGGCGGCGTGCTGGTGGGCGCGCGACGCCGCCTCGACGGCACCGTGCGCGTGGACGTCTGGGATACCGGCCTGGGCATCGCCCAGGAGCACCAGAGGCACATCTTCGACGAGTTCTACCGCGTGGAAAGCGGCCCCGAGGCGGGCCGGCCCGAGGGCACCCGCCGCGGCCTCGGCCTGGGGCTCTCGACCGTGCAGCGTCTTGCCGGGCTGCTCGGCACCCAGGCCAGCGTGCGATCGACGCTGGGCAAGGGCAGCGTCTTTTCGGTCACGCTCCCCGAAGTCCAGCCGGGCGTGCAGGAAATCGCGCCGGCGCCGCTGTCGGAACCCGCCCCGCGCCGGGACATCACCGGCATGCGCGTGCTGGTGATCGACGACGAGCCGAGCATCCTCGCCGGCATCAGCTTCCTGCTGGGCAGCTGGGGCTGCGAGGTACTGACCGCCGAAGACGCCCAGCAGGCCATGGAGGCCGTGCACCAGTGGATGCAGCCGCCGGACATCGTCATTTCCGACCTGCGCCTGCGTGAAGGCACGGGGCTGGACGTGATCGCCCTGCTGGACCGCTACTACCGTCGCCGGCCCGGCGATCCGCCCCCGTTCGCCCGCGTGCTCATCACCGGCGAGACGCGCAGCGACTACCTGCGCAACGTGGATACGGCGACGACGCAGGTGCTCTACAAGCCGGTGTCGCCCGACCGGCTGCTCGACGTAATGGTTTCGGCGTGGTCTGTCCATCATGCAGCCGTCTGAGCCGCATGGCCTGCTTGCCCCGGGACGGGCAGGAAGCTATGTTGCGCCTTACGGGGAGCTCGTGGCACGGCGGGCGGAGGGACTGGAATGCGCATTCTGATCGCGGACGATCACAGGCTCATCATCGAGGGCGTGAAGCTCAAGCTTCGCGAGTTGGGTGATCACGTTGAATTCGTCGAGGCCGAAACGGTGGAGCAGTTGCGCCACCTCCTCGACACGTCGCCGCTGCCCGACCTTGCCCTGATCGACATGGCGATGCCGGGTGCCGAAGGCACCGATCACATCAAGCATGCGGTCGAACGCCTGCGCGATGGCGCGGACGAGGCTGGCATGTCCCATGCGCGCCCAGTCGTCGTGCTATCCGGCACCGAAGATTCCTCGGCGATCCGCCACGTCCTCGACCTCGGCGTGCAAGGCTACATTCCCAAGTCGTCGTCGCCGGACGTGATCCTGAACGCCGTGCGGCTGGTCGCCGGTGGAGGCGTCTACGTGCCGCCCGAGGCCATGAAGCCCGCCGGCAACAGCGCGCCCATGTCCTCGCCGTTTTCGACCTCGGCCGGCGACGGCCTGAGCACCCGCGAACGCCTGGCGACGGTACTCACCGAACGCCAGATCGATGTGCTCAAGCTGCTGGCGAAGGGCAAGCCGAACAAGCTGATCGCGAGGGAACTCGAAATCAGCGAAGGCACGGTCAAGATCCACCTCGCGGCGATCTTCCGCGCGCTCCATGTGCGCAACCGCCTCGAGGCCCTCGTCGCCGCGCAACACCTGGGCGACTGACACGGCGAGAAGGGATTCGCTGAAGAACGCGGATTCCGGCAGGGGCAGGCCATGCTTGGTTCGGCAAAGTGGCGCGCGCTCGGATTCGTCTTGCTGGTGCTCCTCGCGTGCGCCTCGGCGGATCACGCCTTCGCCGACGACGAAGACCCCAGCGCTCCGCTCACCTTCGGCATCCTGCCCATCGGCGGTCCGGCGGAATCGCTGGAAGCCTGGCGCCCGATGCTCGACGACCTGCAGAAATCGCTGGGGCGCCCGGTGCGCTCCGTCTCGGTCACCACCTATGAAGGCATCGCCCAGGCGATCAGCGAACAGCGGGTGGACATCGCCTTCCTTTCCGGCCGTCTCGCGCTGGATGCCGTCACCCGGCAGAACATGCGCACGATCGCCCAGCTCACCCGTACGGACGGCTCGAAGGGCTATTACGCCGTGCTGCTTGCCGCCGACGGTTCGCGCATCCGCACGCTCGACCAGATGCTCACGCATCCGGGCCGCTGGACGTTCGCGCGCGGCGAATCGCTTTCGGTGTCGGGATACCTCGTTCCGGAGACGCAGCTCTTCGCGGCCCGCGGCCTCGACTCGGACACGTTCTTCGCCCACGTGCACGTGGACAACCACCAGAACAACGCGCTGGCGGTCGCGAACGGCGAAGTGGACGTGGCCACGAACAACACCGCGGACCTGGAGCGTTTCAGGCAGCATTTCCCCGAGCAGTACGCCCGCCTGCGCATCATCTGGAAATCCTCGCTCATTCCGCACGCGGTGATCGTGGTGCGCAACGACCTGCCACCGTCGCTGCGCGATCGGATCGCGACGTTCATCACGTCTTACGGCAAGGGCGGCAACGGAGCGCGCGAGCAGGCGAACCTCAAACTCATCCACGACATCAGCGGTTTCGCCCCGGCCAACGACGACGAGCTGGTTCCCTTCGCCAACATCGAATACAGCCTGGAAAAACGCCGCGCAAGCTCCGCCCAATGGGTCAGCGAAGCGGCCAGGCAGGCTCGCCTGCGCAAGATCGAGGCCGATCACGACCGCCTCGTGGCGCAGTTGCACGGCAAGTGATCCGACGCATGGCCTAGACCGGAAGGCCTAGGCCATGCCGCTTACCTCCCCTTGGCTATCGCGCATCGGCGGCGCGTTTCATAGATTCGTCACGAGATTCCATGCCCGAAGGGCACATCATGCTCGCGCCGCTCTTCCCCGCCCGCAGGACCGCGTCGCCACACCGGCACATCGTCCGCAAGGGATTGTTGCCGACGACGCTCATCGCCCTCGCCCTGACGCTGATGCTGACCGTCATGCACCTGCGCGCGATCTCCGCCGAGGCGCTCGACGTGGCTCGCATCCAGGCCGTGCGGATCGGATCCGTGGTGGCCCCGGGGCTGGGCGACGAGCGCTTGCGCGACCTCATCGGACGCGCGCTGGCGCGCAGCGCGCCGACGGATCGCGTGATCCTGCATCGCGACGACCTTCCCGACCTGGTCGTGGACAGCGGGCGACGCCCTCCGTCCTCGCCGTGGCTGAGCGTTCGCCTGAACACGCCGATGGGCGAAATGGAAACCTTCAGCGACGCGTCGACGCTGCACGAACGGCGCTTCGCGGCATGGCTGATGACGGGTCTGCTCGCCACGGGCATCATCTTCGCCTTCGCGTTCGGCGCGCGCACGATCGAGCGCGAGGCCGCCGCGCCCCTGGCCCAACTGCGCGAACGACTCGATCTGGCCCTGCATCCTCGCGATCCGCGCACCGGCGCGACGGCCACCGACGACACGGTGTCGCTCGAGGCCCTGCTGGCCGAACTGGCCGGCCTGCGCGAACGCCAGGACGCGGCGATGACCGAAGCCTTGCGCCTTCGGCTGCACGAGATCGCACGGCACACGCGATTCCTCGAACAGATGGGCGACCACTTCCGCCAACCGCTGCAGGCGCTGTCGCTGTTCGTCGCCGGCATGCAGCCGGGCGACGACCTGCGTCAACGCGCCGTGCAAGGACAGATGCAGCACAATCTCGCCCGCCTCGGCGAATTGCTCGACGGCCTGCTCGACATGGCCCGGTTCGACGCCGGCGCGGTAGAGCCCGAGCCCGTCGAGCTGCTGGCCGCCGATCTCTTCGTGCGGGCCAGGGCCGCCATCGCCCCGGACGCCGCCCGACTGGGCGTCGACGTGCGCTGGCGCGGCGGCGCGCTGCCCTTGCGGGGCGATCCCACGCTGTTGGGCGAGTTGCTCCACCGCCTGTTGACCAGCGCGGTGGCGTGCGCGCCACAGGGCCGAGTCCTGGTCGCCATGCGCCGACGCGGCGCGGACATTCGCCTGGAAGTGCGCGACAACGGCATCGGCATCGAGCCGGCGCAACAGGAGCGCCTCTTCGAGGCGTTCACGCGCCTGCCGGGTCACCCGGGCTTCGGGCTCGGACTGGCCGTGGCGCGACGGATCGCCGACACCCTCGGCGGTGCCATCGGCGTGCGCTCCCGTCCGGGCCGGGGCACGCTTTACTGGGTACACCTGCCCGGCGTGGCCATGGGCAACGCGCGTCCGGCGCGCGCCACGCTGAGGGAACCGCTTCAGCGGCGGTGACCCGGAAACCACGACACGGACGACCCGGCGCCCCCGTCCCTCTGTGCGGCAACGCCCGACCGGCGTATCTTTGCCGCGATAAGGCGAGGGGCATCAGGTCGTGGCAAGCGTGAACTGGTCGGATACCGCGCCCCTGGTGGCGTTCCTGGGTACGTTCGCGGCCGCCATCGGGCTGCCCGTACCCGCCATGCCCACGCTCATCCTCGTCGGCGCGGGCCTGGTCACGGCCTCGTCGCCCCTCCTGGTGCTGCCCACCTTCGTCGGTGCGCTCGCCGGGGCCTTCGCGGGCGATGCCGCCTGGTTCCTCGCCGGCCGTCGCTTCGGCTACCGCGTGCTCGACGGCCTGTGCCGCGTCTCGCTCTCGCCCGACACCTGCGTGCGGCGGGCCAGCGGCTTTTTCGAGAAGCGCGGCGTCAAGCTCCTGCTCATTTCGCGATTCATCCCCGGTCTTTCGCTGGTGGCCATCCCCATCGCCGGCGCGGGCGACACGCGTTTCTCGCGCTTCACCCTCTACGACCTCGCCGGTGCCGCCCTATGGGTCGTCGTGGGCCTGTCGGCCGGGATGGTCTTCTATCGGCAGATCGATGCCGTGCTGGCCCTGCTGCGCCAATTCGGGGTGGGCATGGCCGCTCTCGCCGCGTGCGGTCTGCTGGTGTGGATCGGTTTCCGCTACGTCCGCCGCGCCCTGCTCATCGCCAGCCTGCGCCGCAGCCGCATCTCGGTGGACGAGCTGTCGATGCTGCTCGCGCACGACCCCGGCGCGCTCATCGTCGACGTGCGATCCGCTTCGAGCCGCCGTGACGATCCCTATGTGATCCCCGGTTCGCGCCTGTTCGATTTCTCCAGCGCCGACACCCAACTGGCCACGCTGCCACGGAACACGTCGGTGATCATCTATTGCTCATGCCCCAACGAGGTATCGGCCGCCAAGGTCGCCGAGCGCCTGACCAAGCTGGGGTTCTCCAACGTCCGGCCGCTCACCGGCGGCCTGGATGCGTGGCGCGACTCCGGCCGCGACGTGGAGGCCATCGTCCTCGCCACCTGAATCCGGCGTTTTCACGACTTGTGCCCCCTTCCCTCGCCGTCTAAACTAGCCGGCTCCTTGCGTATGGGTCGTTAGCTCAGTCGGTAGAGCAGCGGACTTTTAATCCGTAGGTCGACGGTTCGAATCCGTCACGACCCACCATTCGCATCCCGACGCGCTCGCGTCACAAGGACGCAAGCACGTCGCCGACGCTGTCCTCGCTCCCGCAACAGCGCGCAGCCAGTCCCGCCTCGAGCGCACCGTCGACGTTCGCCTGCGCGTCGTCGATGAACAACGTGTCCTGGGCGCGCCATCCCAGTTTTCCGAGGGCCCCGGCATACACGCGCGGATCCGGCTTGGTCGCGCCGAACCGGGCTGCGACGTGGGCCCGTCCGCGAAAAAGCGGAAACAGCTCCGGCACGATACGTTCCCACTGCGCCGCGAACAGGTGTCCGTTATTGGTGAGGATGCCGACCCCGACGCCTTGCGAAGCCAGCGACGCGATGCGTGCCATGAGAGCCGGTCGTATACGCGTTGCCCGCCGGCGGGCCTCCGTCCACACATCCACGGGCAAGCGCAGGCCCATGATCTTGCCCAGGGCATCGAGATACTCGTCCGGCCCCAGACGTCCCGCGTCCGCAGCGGCTTCCACACCCGATCCATAGATCGCGGCATGCACGTCGGACGCGCTTCGTTCGAGCGTCACGGCGATATGTTCGATGCGGACGGAAGGCTGGTAGTCCACCAGCACGCCATCCAGGTCGAATAGGACGTTCTTCATCGCCCGAATGGTATCCCATGCAAAAAAGCGCGGCCGTCACGGCGCGCCATCGCACGAGCGTCAGAACGCGAGCTTGCCGGGCGCCTGACCGGGAGCGAATACCGGCACCCAACCACCGGAGATCGTCTGCCTCACCACGTCGACGATGCCCTTGGCGCCCGCCGAGGCCGCCCATCCCAGGGCGAATTCCACGGCACGGCCCTCGCTCGGAAAAACTTCGATGGCGCCGCCGGGAACGAGAACACGCCACGTGCGCTCGTTGATGATCGGGTAGAAAATAAAGACGCGACGACGCGCGTTGTCCTGACTCATTTGCGACGCAACCGGCGGAGTTCGCTCCGCACGTCCCACGACGCCTCGCCCACCGTCATGACCGCCTTGCGTAGCGATAACTCGCTTACCTGCAACACGCGGGTCCAGTAGCGGATATCGGAGCGCAGGCAGATGTTCACTTTCGTCAGGTCCGCGGGTGCGGCGACGAATGAATCGACGGTCATGGGAAGGTCCTCAGGCAAGGACGAGCTTTATCACGCGCGAGGTTATCGAGGCGTGACGCTGGGCCCCGTATCCGGAAGGACGGTGCGGTCAGACGTATCGGGTGGTGTCGGCCACGCCCGCCTTGGCGAAACCCTCCGCGCGCAGGCGGCAGGCATCGCAGTGGCCGCATGCGCGACCCTGGTCGTCCGCCTGGTAGCAGCTCACCGTCTCGGAGAAATCGACGCCCAGCCGTACGCCTTCACGGACGATGTCGCCCTTGCCCATCTGCATCAGCGGCGCGTGGATGCGGATGCCAGCCCCCTCGACACCCGCCTTGGTGGCGACGTTGGCAAGCGCCTGGAACGACTCGATGAAGGCCGGGCGGCAGTCCGGGTAACCCGAGTAATCCACCGCGTTGACGCCACAGAAGATATCGGTCGACCCCAGCACCTCGGCCCAACCCAGCGCGATGGACAGCATGATCGTGTTGCGCGCCGGCACGTAGGTCACCGGAATGCCGTCGCCGCCCTCTTCCGGCACGTCGATGTCGGCGGTGAGCGCCGAGCCGCCGATGCTGCGCAGGTCGACGTGCACGGTCTTGTGCATGACGGCGCCGAGCCTGTTCGCCACGCGCGCGGACGCCTCCAGTTCGGAGCTGTGGCGCTGACCGTAGGCCACGCTCAGCGCATACACCTCGAAACCCTGTTCGCGAGCCATCGCGATCGTGACCGCGGAATCCATGCCCCCGGACACGAGGATGACGGCCTTGCGAGGAGTGTTCGTGGTGTTCATGACATGCGTTTCCTGTATCAGTGCCCCGCCGCGTCGTTCCAGAGCAGCTTGTGCAACTGCAACTGGAAACGCACGGGCAGGCGTTCGTCGAGGATCCATTCCGCCAGTTCGCGCGGGCCGACCTTGCCCCACACCGGCGAGAACAGCACCATCGCCTTCGTATCGAGCGCGTGTTCGCGAACGACGTCGCGCGACCATTCGAAGTCGCCACGGCTGGCGATCACGAACTTCACCTGGTCGTGCGGCAGCAGGTGGTCGAGATTGGACCAGAGATTGCGCGCGCTCTCACCGGAGTCCGGCGCCTTGAGGTCCATTACCTTGCGCACGCGGGGGTCGACCGGGCCGACGTCGATCGCACCGGAGGTTTCCAGCGATACCTCGTGGCCCGCATCGCAGAGCTTGCGCAGCAGGATCAGGCAACGCTTCTGCGAGAGCGGTTCGCCCCCGGTGACGCACACGTGGCGGGCGCCGTAGCTGGCCACCTGTGCCACGATCGCGTCGATGTCGTGCCACTGGCCGCCATGGAACGAGTATTCGGTGTCGCACCACACGCAGCGCAACGGGCAACCGGTGAGGCGCACGAAGACCGTGGGCCAGCCGATGGCATCGGCCTCGCCCTGCACGGAGTGGAAGATCTCGGTGATCCGCAGGCGCTCCCGGACGGGTGCGACCGGCGGAACGTCCGCCGGCGTTGCGGTGCTGCCGTTCATGGGATCAGTTGGCCGTCTGGCGCTGCAGGCGGCGCAGGCGTTCCTGGGCGAGGCCGGCGGCCTTGCTGGACGGATACTTCGCGACGACCTGCTTGAGCGTCGCCACGGCGGCATCCTGCTGCTTCAGCTCGATCTGGCAATAACCGACCTTGAGCAGGCCATCGGAGACCTTTTCGCTCTGCGGATAGTTCTTCACCAGGCGCTGGAAGGCTTCGATCGCGACCGGGTAGTTCATGGTCACGTAGTACGACTCGCCCAGCCAGTAGTACGCGTTGGGCGCCAGCGCGCTGTCGGGATACTTGGTGAGGAAGTCGCGGAAGCCGCGCGATGCGGTGACATAGTCGCCGCCGCGCAGCGACTTGAACGCGGCGTCGTAAGCCGCCTGCTCGGCAGGCGCGGCCTGGCCCGGGCTGGTGGACGCGGCGGCGGGTGCGGCGGAAGGTGCCTGCGACGCGGCCGCGGCGGCGGGCGTCGCGGGCGGAGGCGTCGATGCGGCAGCCGACGGCGGCGGTTGGGCCGGCGCGCCGCCCTTCTCGATACGGCCCAACCGCGAATCGACGTCCGCGTATTGCGCCTTCTGGGAATCCTGGATCTGCTTGTTCTGGTGCTGGAGCTCTTCGATCTGCCCTTGCAGCTGGGATACCTGCTGCTGGAGATCGTTGACCTGGTTCACCAGCGACGTGGTGCCCGCGTTGGCCTGGCTCTGCTGCTCGAGCCGCGACACGCGGTCGGCGAGGCTGAGGCGATCCTGGGCGACGGCGGGCAGAGCAAAAAGCGTGGCGGACGCGATTGCGCCCGCCACGCCAAGCCTGGCCGTGAAACGATTAGCCAGAGTCTTCTTCATTGCTTACTTCGCGGTGTAGACGATCTCAACGCGACGGTTCTTGGCCCAGCAGTCTTCGTTGTGCTCACGGCAGGTCGGCTTCTCCTTGCCGTAGCTGGTCACGTTGACCTGGCCAGCCGAACCACCGGCAGCCTGGAGGGCGCTGGAGACGGCATTGCCACGACGCTCGCCGAGGCCGAGGTTGTACTCGCGGGTGCCGCGCTCGTCGGTGTTGCCTTCGAGGGTCATCGCCGACATCGGACGGTCACGCAGGTACTTGGCGTGGCAGGCGATGATCTGCTCGAACTCCGGCTTGACGTCGTTCTTGTCGAAGTCGAAGTAGACGACGCGCTGACGCAGGCAAGCGTCGGTGTCGAGGTCGGACGGCTGGTACTTGCCGTCGTTGGTCGGGGCCTGGGTCTGGGTGACCGGGGCCGACTCGGCCGGCGGCGGGGTCTTGACCTGCTTCTTGGAGCAAGCGACCGCGCCAACGCAGAGCAGGGCGGCCAGGGTGATGGTAACGGTCTTATTCATGGGACGTTCCTTCAAACAGTTGAGTTCCGACAGTCGTTTTACGGTTTCGGGACAGACACCGCCGGTTGTCCGGCTGTTTTTCTACTTGCATCCACGTTGACGGGGCGCTGTCCCGCACCCTACGCCCTCGCTCCGTCAGCCATCGAGTGACCGCCGGGTGTTCCATTATTCCTTATCGCCCGCGAAAAGGGCGCGGTTATACCGCGCCCCTCCCTGGACGTTGCCGACGTCGCGGCCCCCTGCGGGCGCGCCATCAGCGCTGTCTATAGGGCCCCCATGCCGGTTCGCGCACGTCGCCGTCCGAAAGGACGAGACGCTGGCGCACCAGGCCGTCTGCCGAAACTGCATACAGGACGCCACGCGTACCCTGCGATGCCGCATAGAGAAGCATGCTCGCGTTGGGCGCGAAGCTGGGCGAATCGTCCACGTTGCCCGGGGACACGAAACGCACCTGACCGCCCAGGCTAAGGTCCATGATGGCGATACGATACACGTTCCCGTTGCCCTGCACCATCGCGATCTGCTTGCCGTCGTAGCTCACGTCGGCGCTGGCGTTGAAACCGCCCTGGAAAGTGACGCGCTGGGCATTGCCCCCGCTGACCGACGTCTTGTAGATCTGCGGCTTGCCCGAGCGGTCGGAGGTGAACAGGATGCTCTGGCCGTCCGGGGTGAAGGTCGGCTCGGTATCGATGGCGAAATTGTTGGTGATCCGGGTTTCGGTGCGGCTGGCCACGTCGATCACGAAGATCTCGGGGTTGCCCACGTAGGACAGGCTCACCGCCAGCTTGCTGCCGTCGGGCGACCAGGCCGGGGCGCTGTTGATGCCCTTGGGGTGCGACGCGATCAGGCTGCGCGAGCCCGTGGAAATGTTCTGGATGTAGACGGCCGAATTGCCGCTTTCGAACGACACGTAGGCGATCTTGCTGCCGTCGGGCGACCACGCCGGACCGAGCAGCGACTCACGAGAGCGGGCCACCACCTGCGGATTGTAGCCGTCCGAATCGGCCACGATGAGCGAGTACGTGGTGTTGTTGCCCGTACCGACCGCCGTGATATAGGCGATGCGCGTCCAGAACGCGCCGCGGACGCCGGTGATCTTTTCGTAGATCTGGTCGGCGATCTGGTGGGCCACGCCACGCAGGTCACCCGTGGGCGCCGTGAAGGACTGGGCGAGCAGGCTCTGCTGCCGGTTCACGTCCCACAGCTCGTACTCCACCTTGACCATGCCGCCGCCCGCATCGCTGATGCGGCCGATCGTGAGGAAGTCCTGCTTGAGCAGGCGCCAGGTGGCGAACTTGATGTCCGAACCCTGCGACGGGGTCTCGACGATGTCGTTCTTGTCCAGGGAGCGGAATTTGCCGGAACGGTTGAAGTCGGCGCGGATGACGTCGGCGACGTCGGTCGGCAGCGGCGAGCCGCCGGCCTGGGCGAAGGGAACCACCGCGATCGGCGTCGCGGTGGCGACGCCCTTGGCGATTTCCACGTTGAGCGACTGGGCGGCGGCGGGTCCGGCCACGAGGGCGGCCAGCCCGGCGAGGGCGGCGGCGAAACGGAGGATCGTCTTGCGCATGGGCTGATTCATTGCGACCTGAAGGAGAAAGTGGCGCCCGCATGGTAAGCGGGCTCCGATGGACCTGACTGACCCGATTCTGAATGCCCCGTGCCAGCCATGGCCGCGCGGGCACGCCGAACCATCATTACGGCCGGAACGTGAAGGTGAGGTTGCGCTGGAAGACGTCCTCGAAGCCCTGGTACGGCAACGGCTGGGCGCGGAGTACCGCGTTTTCCAGCGAAGCGCGGCCCGGGCCGTCGAACGGACAGCTGGCATCGACCTTGGCGCTCAGCACCTGGCCGCCCGGAATCTGCACGACGTGGACGATGCAGGCACCGTTGCCGATGTTCTCCGGCCGCAACCAGTTTTGCGTCACGGCATTCTGGATGGCCGCGATGTAGGCCGCCTGCTTGCTGTCGTCCTTGCCGTTCTGCCCGGTCTGGGGCTTCTCGGCGAAGGGCAGGTCCTCGCGGCCGTCGTCCTTGGCGTTGGCCAGATCCTTCAGCTGCTGCTCGGCCTGCTTCTTCTTGGAGTCGGCCTGCTTCGTGTTCGACTTGGCGGCATCGAGCTGCTTGAAGATTTCGTCGATCTGCTTCTGTTTTTCCTTGCGCTTTTCTTCCTGCGCGTCGATCTCGGCCTGCCGCTGGCGCTGCTGCTCTTCCTGCAGGCGCTTGGCGTCCTCGGCCTTTTGCACCGCGTCGTCGACGACCTTTTCCTGGTCCTTCAGGGCGGGAACTTTCGGCGGCGGCGGCAGGGTCTCGACCTTCGGCTTCTCCGGCGGCGGAGGCGTCGGCGTGGGCTGGGCCGGCGGCGGGGGAACGGTGTTCGGCACCGGCTTCTGCGTGTGCTTCGGCGGCGGCGCACCGGTGGGGCCGACCAGCACCGCTTCGATGGGTTGCCCCGGAAGCAGGATGGGCGCCTCGCACTTGAGCGGATTCCACTCGCGCGGAATCCCGAGCTTGTCGCCCCACTCTTCCCAGAACGTGCACGAGGTCACCGCGAGCCAGAGGAAGGCCGCGATGCCGACGTGGAGGACCGCGGCCCAGAAGACCGCGATAGACGTGCCGTTACGGTTTTCCATTCTGCGCGGACTGCGGCTGGCTCATGAGGCCGATTTTGGAGATGCCCGCTTCCTGGAGGATCGGGAGGATCTGGTACACCTTGCCGTAGCCCACGCGGTCGTCGCCCGCGAGCAGGACCTGGATTTCCGGGTTGGCGTCGTGGAACGCCGTGATCTTCTTCCTGAAGTCGTCGATGCTGACCGGCTCGCGCTTGGCGCCGTTGGCGGTCAGGTAGACCTGGCCCTCCGCATCCACGGAGACCACGATCGGGTCTTTCTTGTCCTGGAGGGACTTGGCGTTGGTCTGGGGCAGCTGGATGTCCACGCCGAGGTTCATCATGGGCGTGGTGACCATGAAGATGATCAGCAGCACGAGCATCACGTCGATATAGGGAACGACGTTGATCTCGGACTTGAGCTTCCGCTTTTGACGGCGGTGGGAAGTACGCATCGGGGAAACTCCGGGCTCAGGCCTCGTCCGTATGGAGCTGGCGCTGCAGCACCGAGGAGAATTCTTCCTGGAAGACCTCGTAGCGCGACGCGACGCGCTCGACCTTGTTGGCGTAGCGGTTGTACGCCCACACGGCAGGGATGGCGGCGAACAGGCCCATGGCGGTGGCGATCAGCGCTTCGGAGATGTGCGGGGCCACCACGGAAATGGTGACGTCCTTCATCTCGCCCAGGCCCTGGAAGGCGCCCATGATGCCCCACACCGTGCCGAACAGGCCCACGTAAGGGCTGATCGAACCCACGTTGGCGAGGAATTCGAGGTTCTGCTCGAGCTTGCCGATCTCGCGGGTGCCGGCCACGCGCATGGCGCGCTCGGAGCCTTCCATGACGCGATTGGCGTCGGTGATCCGGCGCTGGCGCTGGCGGGCGAATTCGCGGAAGCCGGCCTCGAAGATGTTTTCCATGCCGTGCTGGCCGTCGCGGTTACCCACCTCGCGGAATAGGGCGGCCAGATCGGCGCCCGACCAGAAGCGGTCTTCGAAGGCCTCGGCGTTGGCGTGGGCCTGCTTCAGCTGGGTGTACTTGCGGATGATGATCACCCACGAGAGAAAGGAGAACCCCAGAAGGAGCAGCATGACCAGCTGCACGGGCAGGCTCGCTTCCGAGACCAGCTTGAAAATATTGAGTCCACCGTTCATCGCAAGAAGGCTCTCCGCCGTAAAATCAAAGGCTTGGGTAGTAAAGGGTCAGGCAGGAAACAGGCCGTCCGGCACCAGTGCCGGCCGCATCGTGTCGAAATTGACGCAGGCCACGCGCACCGTGGCGCGCACCAGGACCGCATCCCCGCGAACGATCTCCTGATCGAAAAGGATACTGGCTGAACGGTGCTCTTTGACGGCGACGCTTACCAGGAGTTCATCATCCAGACGGGCCGGACGGAGGAAATCGATCTGCATGTCGCGGACGACGAAGCCCAGGCCCGTGGTGGCCCGCAGGGCACTCTGGTCGATGGTGTGCGCGCGCATCCACTCCGAGCGCGCCCGCTCCATGAAGCGGACGTAATTGGCGTGATAGACCAGACCGCCCGCATCGGTGTCTTCCCAGTAGATGCGGATGGGCCAATGGAAGACGCTCATGGCTCGTCCTGAAAAAGATCGGGCGTCGCGGCCTGTCGAGGCGGCGGGTTGAGTCCCAGGTGGCGCCAGGCCTTGGCCGAGGCCATGCGCCCCCGCGCCGTGCGGATGAGGAAGCCCTGCTGGATGAGGTAGGGCTCCACCACGTCCTCGAGGGTGCCGCGGTCTTCGCTGAGCGCGGCGGCCAGCGACTCGACACCCACCGGGCCACCGTCGAAGTTTTCGATGATGATGCCCAGCAGGCGGCGATCGAGATCGTCGAAGCCCTCGGCGTCGACCTTGAGCATGTCGGTGGCCGCCCGGGCCAGGGCGTGGTCGATGCGGCCGTCGCCGCGCACGTCGGCATAGTCGCGCACGCGACGCAGCAGCCGGTTGGCGATGCGCGGCGTGCCTCGCGAACGGCGGGCGATTTCCATCGCCCCCTCCACGTCGCACTCCACGCCGAAGATGCGCGCCGCGCGGCGCACGATGGCCGTCAGCTCGTCGACGCTGTAGAACTCCAGGCGCTGGATGATGCCGAAGCGATCGCGCAGCGGACCGGTGAGCAGGCCGGCGCGCGTGGTGGCGCCGATCAGCGTGAACGGCGGCAGGTCGAGCTTGATCGACCGGGCCGCGGGCCCTTCGCCGATCATGATGTCGATCTGGAAGTCTTCCATCGCCGGATAGAGCACCTCCTCCACCACGGGGGAAAGGCGATGGATCTCGTCGACGAAGAGCACGTCGTGCGCCTCGAGGTTGGTGAGCAGCGCCGCGAGGTCGCCCGCGCGCTCGAGCACCGGGCCGGAGGTGGAGCGCACGTTCACGCCAAGCTCGTTGGCGATCACGTGGGACAGCGTGGTCTTGCCCAGGCCGGGCGGACCGAAGATCAGCGTGTGGTCGAGCGCACCGCCGCGCCGCTTGGCGGCCTCGATATAGATGGCCATCTGCTCGCGCACCGCCTGCTGGCCGAGGTACTCGGCCAGGCGTTTCGGGCGGATGCTGGCTTCCAGCGCCTCGTCGTCCATGGCGGCGGCGGAGGAAATGATGCGGTGCTCGGACATGGGCGCATTATGGCATCTACCAGACGGGGTGGGAGCGAACCCTGTCCGCGAGCCCTCCGGCTTTCCTTGCGAATGCGGCCATGCGGTGATCGTGCGGGCTTTGACCGCTTGCACGATCACCGCATGGCCTCATTCGCGATAGCCAACCCGAGGGTTCGCGGACAGGGTCCGCTCCCACCACTTCGTTAGACCGGTCAGATCTCGACCTGCGCGCCCAGCTCGATCAGCCGGTTGCCCGGAATCTGGAAAAACGCCGTGGCCGGCAGCGCATTGCGGGCGAGGAAGGCGAAGAGCTTGTCGCGCCACAAGGCCATGCCGGGGCGGCGTACGTCCGCCACGATGGTTTCGCGCGACAGGAAGAACGTGGTGTCCATCATGTCGAAGTCGATGCCCAGGCTGCTCGCGCGCGACAGCGAGAGCGGGATGTTCGGGTCTTCCGCGAAACCGTAGCGCAATTGCAGGCCGTAGAAGCCGCCGCCGTACTCGATGAGCTCCATGCGCTCGTCGTAATCGGCCACCGGGGTTTCCAGCATCTCGACGGTGAGCAGCACGTTGCGCTCGTGCAGCACCTTGTTGTGCTTGAGGTTGTGCAGCATGGCGTGCGGCACGGAATTCTGGTTGGCGGTGAGGAACACGGCCGTGCCGGGCACGCGCAGCGGCGGGTGGTCGGAGATGTTGGCCACGAACGGTTCGAGCGCGAGACCGGATTGCTTGATCTCGCGCACCACGAGGTCGCGACCACGGCGCCAGGTGGTCATCACGGTGAAGATCACCACGCCCAGCACGAGCGGGAACCAGCCGCCATGGGCGATCTTCAGCGCATTGGCGCCGAAGAACGCGAGATCGGTGATGAGGAAGATCACGCCCACGGTGATCACCGCCGACCAGTGCCAGTTCCAGCGGCGCTTGGCCACCACCAGCGCCAGCAGCGTGGTCATGGTCATCGTGCCGGTCACGGCGATGCCGTAGGCCGCGCCGAGGTTGTTCGACGAGCGGAAGCCGAGCACGGCCAGCACCACCAGTACGAGCAGCAGGCGGTTGATCCACGGTACGAAGATCTGCCCGGACATTTCGCGCGAGGTGTGCACCACGGCCATGCGCGGCGAGTAGCCCAGCGACATCGCTTCGCGCGTCATCGAGAACGCGCCGGAAATGACCGCCTGCGACGCGATCACCGCCGCGGCGGTGGCCAGCGCGATCATCGGGTAGAGCAGGTTCTCGGGCACCAGCTTGTAGAACGGGTTCTCGATGGCGGTCTGGTCGTGCAGCAGCAGCGCGCCCTGGCCGAAATAGTTGATCAGCAACGCGGGCAGCACGAAGAAGAACCACGCGTAGCGAATGGGCTTCTTGCCGAAGTGGCCCATGTCGGCATAGAGCGCCTCGCCGCCGGTGAGCGCCAGCACCACGCCACCGAGGGCGATGAAGGCCTGCTTGCCGTGCGACATGAAGAAGCTCACCGCGTGGCGCGGATCGAGCGCGTACAGCACCTGCGGATGCGCCATGATCTGGCGCATGCCGAGCACGGCCAGCACGAGGAACCACACCACCATCACCGGCGCGAACGCCTTGCCCACCAGATTGGTGCCATGCCGCTGGATGGCGAACAGCACCAGCAGGATCACCAGGCAGATGGGCAGCACGTAGGTATCGAGCGTGGGCGCCGCGACCTCCAGGCCTTCCACCGCCGAGAGCACCGACATGGCCGGGGTGATCACGCCGTCGCCGTAGAACAGGGAGGCACCGAAGATGCCGATGGCGGCCAGCACCCAACGCGCCCGGGGCGAGCCGCTGACGCTGCGCTGGGCCAGGGCCATGAGCGCCATGATGCCGCCCTCCCCCTTGTTGTCGGCGCGCATCACGAAGGTGACGTACTTGAGCGAGATCACCATCAGCAACGACCAGAAGATCAGCGAGAGCACGCCGAGCACGGCCTCGGGTTGCGGGGTCATCCCGTGCGTGCCGAGGGTTTCCTTCATGGTGTAGAGCGGACTGGTACCGATGTCGCCGAACACGACGCCGATGGCGCCCAGGGCGAGCGTGGCGAGCTTCCTGCCGTGCGCGTTGCGCAGCTCTTCCTCGTGGGTCATGCCCATGGATTCAACTCCCCAGCGCGGCGCGCAGCGCCTTGCGGATGATGGCTTCGGCCGAATCGCCGTCGGCGGCCACCTTGGCGACCAGGCGGATGGCTTCGGGCGGCTTGTAGCCCAGTTGTTGCAAGGCCACCGTGGCCTCGCCCGCGGGATCGGCGGGCACCGGCTCGCCCACCGCGGACACCGGCAGGCGCACGCCTACCGCGTCGACGCGGTCACGCAACTCCACCACCATGCGTTCGGCGGTCTTCTTGCCGATGCCCGGGATCTTGGTGAGGGCGACCACGTCACCCGCGTGCACCAGGCGCGAGAGTTCGTCGGTGGCCACGCCCGAGAGCACGGCCAAGGCGATCTTCGCGCCGATGCCGCTCACCTTGAGCAGGTGACGGAACATGGCGCGCTCGGCTTCGCGAAGGAAACCGTAGAGCGACACGCCGTCTTCCTTCACCGCGTAATGGGTGAGCAGGATCACTTCCTTGCCGGTGGCCGGCAGGTCGTAGATGGTCGACATGGGGGCGTCGACCTCGTAACCGACGCCACCCACCTCGATGAGGAGCGACGGCGGTTGTTTGCTTATGAGAGTGCCACGCAGGCGGCCGATCATCGGCGACGTCTCCATGCCGTGCGCGGGATGCCCACGCGTTGGATGCTGGAACGGGTGTGCGCGTGGGCGATGGCGATCGCCAGCGCGTCGGCCGCGTCCGCCTGAAGCGGACCCTTGATGCCGAGGATCATCCCGATCATGTGCTGGACCTGGGTCTTGTCGGCACGGCCGGTACCGACCACCGCCTGTTTCACCTCGGTCGCTGCGTATTCGTGCACCACGATTCCCTGGCTGACCACCGCACATACGGCCGCGCCGCGCGCCTGGCCCAGCTTGAGGGCCGAATCCGCGTTGCGCGCCATGAAGACGCGCTCGATCGCGGCCTCGGCCGGACCGTGCGCGCCGATGATGGCGCAGAGTTCGTCAAAGATGCGTTTCAGGCGCAGGGGGAAGGTGTCTTCCCCCGCCACCATCAGCGCACCGTGCCACACGTGGGTGAGCGCGCCGTTGTCCGCCACGTCGATCACGCCGACGCCCGTGCGCTGGCTGCCCGGGTCGATGCCGAGGATGCGGGTCATGACAGCGGATGTGACACGGGCGGGTGCGAAGGAGGCCGCGAAGGCCTCACTCGTCGTCCGCTTCCTGCGGAAGGATGGCGTTGTGGTACACCTCGTCGACGTCGTCGAGGCTGTCCAGGCGGGCCAGCAGCTTCTGGAACTGTTCGAGGGCTTCGCCCGTGGGCGTGACCAGCGGGCCGTTCGGGCGCATCACCACGTCGGAGCCGTCGATCTCGAAACCGGCGGCGGCCAGTGCCTTGCGCATGGCTTCCACCGCGATCGGATCGGCGGCGAGCAGCACCGTGCCGATGCCGTTCTCGATGACGATGTCTTCGGCGTTGTTCTCGATGGCGGCCTCTTCGAGCTTCGCCTCCACGTCGGCGTCGCCGCCGGTGTGCACCACCACCTGGCCCACGCGGGTGAACTGGAACGCCACCGAATTGGTGGTGCCCATGTTGCCGCCCAGCTTGGTGAGCGCCGCGCGCACGTCGGCGACGGTGCGGGTCTGGTTGTCGGTGACGCAGTCGATGATGAGCGCGGTGCCCGCCGGGCCGTAACCCTCGTAGCGGATCTCGTGCATGTCGGCGCCGCCGTCGGCACCCGAGCCGCGCTTGATGGCGCGCTCGATGGTGTCCTTGGTCATGTTGGCGGCCAGGGCCTTGTCGACGGCCGCGCGCAGGCGCGGGTTGCCGGCCGGGTCGGGCACGCCGCCACGCGTGGCGATGGTGATTTCGCGGATCAGCTTGGTGAACACCTTGGCGCGCTTGGCGTCTTCGGCGTTCTTGCGACCTTCGATGGACGGGCCTCTACCCATGTTCGATTCCTGGACATACCGGACGGACAGGGGCGGGATTCTAGCGGAAGTGGGTTGCGCAGAGGGAATCGGAAGGATTCCGCGACCTGGATTCGCCGATACGATCGGCTCCCCCCCCTTCGGTAGCAAGCTTCCTACCAAAGGGGTGGGAGCCGATCGTATCGGCGAATCAGGCTTGCGAGCACGCTTGGTTCAAGCGAGGTCGAAACGCCCTTCCCTGAGGAAAACCGCCACCTGCCGGGCGACGTCGGCCGATACCAGCATCCCGGTGTGGCTGGTTTCCAGCACGCAATGGGCGGCCAGCCCGGGCAGCCGGGTTTCTTCCACGCCCACCGTCCCGTCGTGCTGATCGCCCAGCTCGCCGATGAGGGAACCCAGGCCCACGGGCTGGCGCCCGGCGATCATGCCGACCTCGCGATGACCGTCCCAACGGTCGAGCCCATGTTCGAGCAGTTCGCGCGAGCGGCCCAGCAGCATGTCGCCACCCCAGCTGTGGGTCAGCCCCCGCGCCGCGCCGCTGCCGTTGAGCGGCGAGCCCAGGCAGACGATGCGGCCGTTGGGAAGGTCGTCGTCGCGACAGGCCAGCAAGGCCAGGATGCCACCCAGGCTATGCCCCACCACGTGGACCGGACCGGGGCCCAGTCCACGGATGCGCCGGCGCAGGCGCTCGATGGCCTGTTCCGGCGGCGCGGCCACGCTCATGTATTCGAACTGGTGGACGCGGAATCCCTCGTCACGCAGCCGGCGGTGGAGCATCGCCATCGCGAACCCGCGCATCCACAGGCCGTGGAGCAGGAGGACGTCGACGGGAGGCAGGGCATTCATCGGCAACCGGACCGATCAGGCCTTCGGCGGCTCCGCGGCCACCCGCACGTGCAGTTCCTTCAGCTGCGGCTCGGACACCGGCGACGGCGCGTCGGTCATCAGATCCTGCGCGCTGGTGGTCTTCGGGAAGGCGATGACGTCGCGGATCGACTCGGTGCCGGCCATGAGGGCGGCGATGCGGTCGATGCCGAAGGCCAGGCCGCCGTGGGGCGGCGCGCCCAGGCGCAGCGCCTTGAGCAGGAAGCCGAACTTGGCCTCGGCCTCTTCCGCGCCGATGCCGAGCAGGTCGAACACCGCGCTCTGCATCTCCGGACGGTGGATGCGGATGGAGCCGCCGCCGATCTCGTTGCCGTTGAGCACCATGTCGTAGCCGCGGCTCACCGCGACGGCGGCGTTGGCGCGCAGGTCGGCGATGTCGTCGACCTTGGGCGCGGTGAACGGATGATGGAGCGCGACGAAACGCTGTTCTTCGTCGTCGTATTCGAACATGGGGAAGTCGGTGACCCACAGCGGCTTCCAGGTGTTCTCGACGAAACCGCGATCGCGGCCGACCTTCAGGCGCACGGCGCCCATGAAGTCGGTGACGGTCTTCCAGCGGCCCGCGCCGAAGAACACGATGTCGCCGTCGGCGGCACCGGTGAGCTTCAGCACCTGTTCGAGCGCGGCATCGTCGAGGAACTTGGCCACCGGCGAGTTGATGCCCTCGCGCCCCTTGGCGAGGTCGTCGACCTTGAGCCAGGCCAGGCCCTTCGCGCCGTACTTGCCGGCGAATTCGGCGAGGCCGTCGATCTCCTTGCGCGACAGCGCGGCGCCGCCGGGCACGCGCAACGCGGCCACGCGACCGGCCGGGTCGTTGGCCGGCTCGGCGAACACCTTGAATTCGATGTGCTTGACGGCATCGGCCACGTCGACCAGTTCCAGCGGGTTGCGCAGGTCGGGCTTGTCGGAACCGTAGCGGCGCATCGCCTCTTCGTAGGTCATGCGCGGGAAGCGCGCGTCGAGTTCCACGCCGCGCACTTCGCGGAACACGTGGCGGATGAGGTCTTCGACGAAGTCCTGCACGTCGTGCTCTTCGACGAACGCGAACTCGAGGTCGAGCTGGGTGAATTCCGGCTGGCGGTCGGCGCGGAGGTCTTCGTCGCGGAAGCAGCGGGCGATCTGGTAGTAGCGGTCGAAGCCCGCCATCATCAGGATCTGCTTGAACAGCTGCGGCGACTGCGGCAGCGCGTAGAACTGACCCGGGTGCACGCGGCTGGGCACCAGGTAGTCGCGCGCGCCCTCGGGCGTGGCCTTGGTGAGGATCGGGGTTTCGATGTCCTGGAAGCCGGCGGCATCGAGGTAGCGGCGCAGGGCGCGGACCAGCGCGGTGCGCGTGCGCATCATGTGCTGCATCTCGGGACGGCGCAGGTCGAGGTAGCGGTAGGTCATCCGCAGGTCCTCGTTGGGCGTCTCGTGCAGCGCGAACGGCAGGTCGCGCGCGGCGTTGAGGATCTCGACGGTGTCGGCCAGCAATTCGACGGTGCCGGTCTTGAGCTTGTCGTTGACCGAGATGCGCTTGCGGACCTGGCCGGTGACCTTCACCACGTATTCGTAGCCCAGTTCGCCCGCGACGGCGAAGGCGGCGGCGTTGTCGCGCTCGATCACGATCTGGGCGATGCCCTCATGGTCGCGGAGATCGACGAAGGCCGTGTGGCTCTGGAGGCGAATGGTGTTGACCCAGCCGCAGAGGGTCACGTCCTTGCCGATCAGCGACTCGTCGATGAGGCCGCAAAAATGGGTGCGCATGCGCTTGAAGCTCCGGCCGCCCGTGGGCGGTGAATGGCGTGGGAAAAGACCCCGGATCGTAGCAGATCCGGGGCCTTTCCTGCCGCGAGAACCGGCTGCATCGCCGTTCTGCGGTGTCCCGCCCGCGAATCGCTCAGCGACCGCCTACGCCGAAGATGCCGCGGCAGCCGCGGTCGACCCAGATGCCGTCGCGCGTGGCTCCCCAGCTGTAGCCTTCCTGGCAGCGGGCGTCGGAGTTCTGGCGGACCAGACGCACGCCGCCGCGCGTGTCGACGGGGCAGAATCCACGCTTGCCGTCGCGGCTGCCGCAATCGACTTCCTGGTAGCGACCGCCACCCCAACCGCCGCCGGGACGTCCGCCACCCCATCCCGGGCGGTCGCCGCCCCAGCCGCCGGCCTCGGCGAAGATGCCACGGCAACCGTCGTCGACCCAAAGGACGCCGCGGTCGATGTCCCACGTGCGGCCACGGATGCAGGCCGCCTTGGAGTCCTGCCGGATCAGGCGGGCATCGCGCCAGCCGACTCGGCATTCGCCGCGGCGGCCATCGCTGCTGCCGCAGTCGCGGGTATCGCCGCCACCATAGCGCTGGGCCTGTGCCGGGAGCGACACCGCTCCCATCGCGAACGCCATCGCCGCCACGGCGACCCCACCAAGAAATGCGCGCATGCCCCTACTCCCTCGTCAGTTGCGACCGATCGTCGGCGGCTACGCTATCGCAAGAAACCGCAACGCGGATTGAATGGATTCTTGCGGGAAGATTACGTGTCGGAGGAACTTGACGGGGCCGGCGCCGGCGCCGGTGCGGGAGCGGGCGCGGACGAACCGTTGTCGGCCAGGTTGCGCTTCTTGTCGCCGTCTTTCTTGAAGTCCGTCTCGTACCAGCCGCCACCGGCCAGGCGGAACTGGGGGGCGCTCAGCATACGGCCCACGCGAGGCTCGCCGCAGTTCGGACACACGGTGGGATCGGGATCGGAGATCTTCTGCAGGCGATCGAAGCGGTGGCCGCAGGCCTGGCACTGGAATTCGTAGATAGGCATGGAAAGGCTTCCTCGGGAGCACCAGCCGGCCATTATCGGGTGGCGCGCGGCCTTTTCAATCCTGCGCCCGGGTGACGGGACACCGCCATACCTGACGAACGCCGCCAGCCTTTTCGCATTGCACCAAAATGGCGAAACAAGCCATTTTCATACCAAATCCTTTTTTTAAGGTGTTTCGTAGCGAACTTTCCCCTTATTGGCGCAAAACGAAACTGTCGTATTGACGCACTGCAACAGCCCTGCCTAGCTTCGATACAACACGGCCGCCGGCCGTGTCGCGGGGTGTGCCGCGCCCCGCGTGCCGACAAGCTCGCCCTGGGGAAACTACCGATGACGAAAGGCACGACCCTCCGACGCAAGCCCGGAAGCCGTTGGCTACCGGCCCTTGGCCTCATGATCGTAACCCCGGGTTACGCCCAGGAAGCGACTTCGCCGCCCCAGGCGGGCGAGGCACGCCAGCTCGACCAGGTGGTCGTGACCGGCACCCGCACGACGACTCGCACGGAAGCCAGCTCGCTATCGCCCATCGACGTGCTCACCCCACGGGACCTCACGTCCACCGGCAGCCCGGAACTGGCCACGGCGCTCGCCCGGCTCCTGCCGTCGCTCGACTTCCCGCGCCCGGCGATCAACGACGGCAACGACGCGATACGCCCGGCCAGCCTGCGCGGCCTGTCGCCGGACGCGACCCTGGTGCTCGTCGACGGCAAGCGTTACCACACCTCGGCGCTGGTCAATTACAACGCATCCGTCGGCCGCGGCTCGGCGCCGGCGGACCTGAACTCGATCCCCATCTCGGCCATCGACCATATCGAGGTCCTGCGCGACGGCGCCGCGGCGCAATACGGCTCCGACGCCATCGCCGGCGTGATCAACATCGTGCTGAAACACGGCGCCGCGGAGGGATCGAACACCATCACCGCCAACGGCGGCATCATGGACAAGGGCGACGGCGCGACCAACGGCATCGACGGCTCGGTGGGCGTCGACCTGGGCGGCAAAGGGACCGACGCCAAGGGCTGGCTGCGCGTGGCGTGGAATTACCAGAACACCATGAACACCAACCGCGCGGCCCCCCTTAGCCTGTTCACCCCGGAAGAGGCGGCCGACGGCAATATCGCGCACCAGCGTTACGGCGACCCGGCGGTGAAGACGTACCAGGCGCTGACGAACTTCCAGTACGCCGTGGCGCACAACGTGGACGTGTACGGCGTGCTCAGCCTGAGCCGGCGCGACGTGACCTCGAACGGCTATTACCGCGGCGCCACGAACGCCCGCAACGTGCCCGAGGTGTACCCCGACGGCTTCCTTCCGCAGATCGTCAACCACACCAACGACAGCACCGCCATCCTCGGCATCAAGGGCACGACGGACGGCGGCTGGCGCTGGGACGCCTCGGGCAACTACGGCATCAACTCGCTCGTTTTCGACGTCGCCCACAGCATCAACACCAACCTCTACTACTCTACCGGCCAGTCGCCGACGTACTTCAACGCGGGTACCTTCAAGAACTCGCAGGCGCTCGCCAACGTCGACATCGGCAAGGACTTCAGCGTGGGCTGGCTACCCAATCCGCTGACGCTCGCGTTCGGCGCCGAGTACCGCAAGGAGAAGTACCAGATCGACGCGGGCGACCCGGATTCCTACTACTTCAACCAGACCACGCTGATTCCGGGCACCGACACCCCGTACGCGGGCGGCGCGCAGGTGTTCCCCGGCCTGTCGCCCTCCGCCGCGGGAAGCTTCACCCGCCACAGCGAGGCGGCCTACGTCGATCTCGAAACCGACGTCACCGACCGCTTCTCCGCCGGCATCGCCGGGCGTTACGAGCATTACAGCGATGCGGGCGCGACCCGTTCGGGCAAGGTCTCGATGCGTTACCAGTTCACGCCGGATTTCGCGTTGCGCGGCACGGTCTCCAACGGCTTCCGCGCCCCGTCGCTCGCGCAGCAGAATTACCAGTCCGTCGTGACGATCATCGACCCCAGCACGGGGCAGCTCGCGCAGACCGGCACGTACCGTACGTCCGATCCGGCCGCGGTCGCCCTCGGCGCGAAGGCGCTCAAACCGGAGAAATCCTTCAACTACGGCCTCGGTGCCGTATGGGAACCGATCGCGAACCTGAGCGCCACGCTGGACGTGTACCAGATCCGCATCTGGAACCAGATCCTCTACTCCGACACGATCAGCCTCACCGATCCGGTGCTCGCCGCGTACTTCAACAGCGTGGTTCCCGGCCAGCAGGTCACGGCCGTCCAGTACTTCGCCAATGCGGCGACCACGCGCACGCGCGGCGCGGACCTGGTGGTGAACTACCGCATACCCACCACGAACGCCGGCGAGTTCAACCTGATGGCCAGCGGCAACTACAACAAGGTGAAAGTGCTGGACGTGGCCGCCACCCCGGCCATCCTGCAGGCGAACTCGTCGGAGGGCATCGAGCTGTTCGGCCGCTCGAGCCAGGGCCTGCTGACCAAGGCCACGCCACGCACCAAGTACGTCCTCGGCGGCGACTGGTCGCTCGGCGGCTTCCATGCGCACGCGGACCTCACCCGCTACGGCGCGGTCACGCGCGTGACGACCGACGCGTCGACGGACCAGACGTTCGCCGCGCGGTGGCTGCTGAACACGTCGGCGGGTTACACGCTCGACGCGTGGAGCTTCACGCTGGGCGTCGACAACGTGACCAACCAGTACCCGACGCGCGTGAGCCCGACCAACACCGGCGAGGATTATTACAGCGGCCTGCAGTACTCGGCGCTGTCGCCCTTCGGGTTCAACGGCCGGTATTACTACGCGAAGGTCGGCTTCCGGTTCTGATCGAACGCAAGACGGCCATCGTGCGCGAACGCACGATGGCCGTCGGGTCAGGCTGCGGTAAAGATCAGGTGGCTGCCGTCCGAGTCCACCTTCACCGTCTGCCCCGGCGAGAACGCACCCTGCAGGATGCGCTGCGCCAGCGGGTTCTCCAACTGCTGCTGGATCGCGCGCTTGAGCGGACGCGCGCCGTACACGGGATCGAAGCCCGCGCTGCCGAGCAGGTCGAGCGCCGCATCGGTGATCTCCAGGCCCAACTGGCGTTCGGCCAGGCGCTTGCCCAGGTAGTCCAGCTGAATGCGTGCGATGGAGCGGATCTGCTTCTTGTCCAGCGGGCGGAACACCACCAGGTCGTCGAGGCGATTGATGAACTCCGGGCGGAAGTGCGCCTGCACCACGCCGAGCACCGAGGCCTTCATCTGCAGGTAATCCGCTTCGCTGTCGCCGGCCTGTTCCTGGATCAGGTTCGACCCGAGGTTCGAGGTCATGACGATGACCGTGTTGCGGAAATCGACGGTGCGGCCCTGGCCGTCCGTGAGGCGGCCGTCGTCGAGCACCTGCAGGAGGATGTTGAAGACGTCCGGGTGGGCCTTCTCGACCTCGTCGAGCAGGATCACGCTGTAGGGGCGGCGACGCACCGCCTCGGTCAGGTAGCCGCCTTCCTCGTAACCCACGTAGCCCGGGGGCGCGCCCACCAGCCGGCTCACGGAGTGCTTCTCCATGAACTCGCTCATGTCGATGCGGACCATCGCGTCCTGCGTGTCGAAGAGGAAGTCGGCCAGCGCCTTGCACAATTCGGTCTTGCCCACGCCGGTGGGGCCCAGGAACAGGAACGAACCGTACGGACGATTCGGGTCGGACAGGCCGGCCCGCGCGCGACGGATCGCGTCCGAGACCGCGCGCACCGCCTCGTCCTGGCCGACCACGCGCCCATGCAACGCCTCTTCCATGTGCAGCAGCTTCTCACGCTCGCCCTCGAGCATCTTCGACACGGGAATGCCGGTCCAGCGCGCGACCACTTCGGCGATCTCTTCCGCCGTGACGCGATCCTGCAGCAGGGTGAAATCCTGCTTCTCCGCCTGCTGCGCGGCGGCCAGTTGCGCCTCCAGCGCAGGCAGGCGGCCATACTGGATCTCGCTCATCGCGCCGTAGTCCTGGCGACGTTGCGCGGCTTCCAGTTCGAGGCGGGCCTGCTCGATCTGCTCCTTGATCTTCGTGGCGCCCTGCAGCGTGGCCTTTTCCGACTTCCATACCTCGTTGAGGTCGGAGAACTCGCGATCGAGCTTGTCGATGTCGGCCTCGAGGTTGGCGAGGCGCTGCTTCGATTCGTCGTCCTGCTCCTTCTTGAGCATCTCGCGCTGGATCTTCAGCTGGATCAGGCGCCGTTCCAGGCGGTCGAGTTCTTCGGGCTTCGAATCGATCTCCATGCGGATGCGCGAGGCGGCCTCGTCCATCAGGTCGATGGCCTTGTCGGGCAACTGACGGTCGGGGATGTAGCGCGCGGACAGCGTGGCGGCGGCGACGATCGCGGGATCGGTGATCTCCACGCCGTGGTGCACGGCGTAGCGCTCTTTCAGGCCGCGCAGGATCGCGATGGTGTCCTCCACGCTGGGCTCGCCGACGTAGACCTTCTGGAAGCGGCGCTCGAGCGCGGCGTCCTTCTCGACGTACTTGCGGTATTCGTCGAGCGTGGTGGCGCCGATGCAATGCAGCTCGCCGCGCGCCAGCGCGGGCTTGAGCATGTTGCCCGCGTCCATCGCGCCGTCGGCCTTGCCGGCGCCGACCATCGTATGCAGTTCGTCGATGAAGAGGATGACCCGGCCCTCCTGCTTGGAGAGGTCGTTGAGCACGCCCTTGAGGCGCTCCTCGAATTCGCCGCGGAACTTCGCGCCGGCGATGAGCGCACCCATGTCGAGCGACAGCACGCGCTTGTCGCGCAGGCCC